>OMTX01000128.1 GCA_900314085.1 uncultured Lachnospiraceae bacterium
CTCAGAATGCCATTCAGATACCCTTTGCATTTTCTCTGGGCGGCTCTATCGCAATTGCCCTCCTGTCGAGCATCGTCGCAGCCCTTCTCATGGCAGCGCTTTCCTGCGTCATGCGCAAGCGCCCCGTGCCGGACATGGTCCTGAAGACTTATATGAAATGAGGAGGAAAGCCATGTCTGAAAAACTGTCCTGCGCCCATTGCGGGCAGCACCTGCTCACCTATGAGCCCCGGGAGGTGAAGTACGGGAATCCCATCCGGACCTGCCCGAACTGCGGGCGGGAGTACTTAGACCCACGCGTCCGGGAGATGGCCATTTCCGGCGTGCCGGGGAAAGAATTCAGCAAGGCCGGCATGCTTCTTTGTGTGGCCGTCGGTGCCGTGATTGCGCTCTACGGCTGGTACAAATTCGGACAGGCAGTCCGTCTTCCTGCAGAAATCCGGGCCGGATGCTATATTGCGCTGGGCGCTGTCGTCATGCTGGGCGGAATTGTGGAGCTGATCCGTGTATTGACCGGTACCAAGCAGAAGAAGTATGACTTCCTGATGGAGGAATCCCAGCAGAGGGTTTCGAATGAGTCCTATGTGGCAAAGCTCAAATTCCTGGGGTATCCGTTTCCGGAGGAAGAGCAGGCAGGCAATGATCAGTCTTCGTAATGTCCCCGACAAGAGGCTATGTGCAGTTTCCCGTCAACGATATCGTAGACAAGGCGGTTTTCTTCATCAATGCGGCGGCTCCAGCCTGGGCGGTATTTCAGTGGCTCGGCCTTTCCGATGCCATGAAACGGGTCGCGCTCGATATCTTTGATTAAGGAATTGATACGCCGCAGGGTTTTCCTGTCCTGTGTCTGCCAGTAGAGATAATCTTCCCAGGCGGCATCCGACCAGATCTTTTCCATAGTCAGTCGCCCTCAATCAGGTCATGCGCCTGGCCCTTGCCTGCGTCCAGCTGAGCAAAAGAGCGGTCGAGCTTGAGCAGGTAATTGGCATTGCGATAGGCCTTCTCCATCTCGTTGTACTGATCCAGAGAGAGGACGACGACATTTTTGTTTTCTTTTCGGGTGACGAGAACCGTTTCGCCCTGAGAAGCCATATCGCAATAGCTTTTGAGATTGTTTCGGACAGCGGTATAGTTTGCAGCAATCATAGAAACACTTCCTTTCAATGTCAAGAATACTGTACAATATTCTGTACAGAAATTCAAGAAAAAATAAGAAGAGCCGGCTGTGTGGAAAGTGCACAGCCGGCTCTCATGCCTGACGCTCAATATTAGTCATGAAAAATAAGTCATTCCGTCAGGCTGTCTAAGAGGGCGGAGAGTGCACTATCCGAGTGGCTCTTCCAGTTGAAGCAGATGAGATCCGCCATTTCCTTCGTCGGAACGGGGAAGGAGAGGTCCGTCGTGTCGATGCCGCCCTCTGACTTTTTCAGGCGGACGAAGAAGCCCCCGTCGCGGGCGGGAACCGTGTCCGCATAGAAAGTGCATTCCGCCTTGACACGGATATTCAGCCGCTTCAGGTAGTTCCGGATGTCCTTCTCCATCTCGGAGGACAGGCGGTCTGACATGGCGGCATATGTCTTTTTTCCGTCGGCCGTAATGGCATAGGCAGTTTCACTTCCGTCTTTTGCTGCGGAGACGAGACCGGCATCAAGGAGGGAGAGGATGACCGGATTCACTTCCCAGTAGTCCGTCAGCTTTTCCTCCGTGAAGAAGTCCGTGATTTCAGCTGTCTTCAGGGAAGTCTCCGCGATGTCCAGCATGGCGAGGATGGTGACTTTGTAGATGATGTTCGGCTCAGCCATTGATGTGCTCCATGACCGCTTTTGATACAACGTCAGCTACCCGGGGATCGAAGGCCTCGGGCAGGACGTGGTCACAGTCGAGTTCTTCGGGAGAAACGAGGGAGGCGATGGCTTCCGCCGCCGTCAGCTTCATCTCTTCCGTGATGGCCTTTGCATGTCCTTCGAGGGCGCCTTTGAAGATGCCGGGAAAGACCAATACATTGTTTACCTGGTTCGGAAAGTCAGACCGGCCGGTGCCGACGACCTTGGCGCCGGCGGATTTCGCCAGATCCGGCATGATTTCCGGTGTCGGGTTTGCCATGGCAAAGAGGATGGCGTCCCGGTTCATGGAACGGACCATGTCCTCCGTCACAAGGCCGGGGGCAGAGACGCCGATGAAGATGTCCGCGCCTTTGACGATATCATTAAGCGTTCCCGAGACATCGTCCTTGTTCGTCCACTGCAGCATTTCCTTCGTCGCCCAGTTCAGCGCCGGATGGGTGGAGCAGATGACGCCGTCCTTGTCCGACATGATGATATTTTTGAAACCATAGGTCAGCAGCAGCTTTGCGATGGCTATGCCTGCCGCGCCTGCGCCGGACATGACGACTTTCACGTCTTCCTTTTTCTTGCCGACGACTTTCAGGGCATTGATGATGCCGGCCAGAACGATGATGGCCGTTCCGTGCTGGTCGTCGTGGAAGACGGGAATATCGAGTTCCTCCTTGAGCCGGCGCTCGATTTCAAAGCAGCGGGGAGCGGAGATGTCCTCGAGGTTGATGCCGCCGAGGCCGGGAGCTATCATCTTTACGGTTCGGACGATCTCGTCCGGATCCTGGGTGTCAAGGCAGATGGGGAAGGCGTTGACACCGCCGAATTCCTTGAAGAGGACGCATTTGCCCTCCATGACGGGCATGGCCGCATAGGGGCCGATGTTTCCGAGACCGAGGACAGCGGAGCCGTCAGAGACGACGGCAATCGTGTTCTGCTTGATGGTATAGGTGTAGGCAGCGGAGGGATCCCTTGCAATGACGCGGCAGGGGGCGGCAACACCGGGAGTGTAGGCCAGGGCTAAGTCCTCACGGGTCTTTACCTGACATTTCGCCGTTGTATCGATTTTTCCCTTCC
>OMTX01000113.1 GCA_900314085.1 uncultured Lachnospiraceae bacterium
ACGAAAATGACGGAGTCAGAGTCCGCTGCCTTACCGTTTGGCTATGGGCCAATATATCTGTCCGCCATTTACCGGACGAACAGATACTATTGTACTTATGTGTCCGTCGGAATGCAAGCAGAATTTTTGAAATTTGCAAAGAAATTTTTCGGGACGTGAAGTCCCCGAAAGCCGCGGGGAATGCGGAAGGCATCAGGAAAATTCAAAAAGCTGTCCGGAATCTAAATGACGAGGAACCCGAAGAATTACGAGTCGCCGTGGATTCTAAATTCTTATTACAGGAAAATCAGCTTCCCGTCCGCAAAGGCATATATTACATCCTCTCCCTCCGCAAAGCGCGCCCGTCCTGAAACGGCGTCAGTGATCATGGATTCAAGCGGAACCCCTTCCGGGCAGAGCGCAGAGATGGTGACGTTCGCCCCGAAGTCGGATCCGGTCACCGGGATTTCCTTCTGCCTCAGGAGGTAGTCGATTTTTCCGTAGTCGTTGTAGTCTGACACAATCGTACACTTCTTTCCCAGCTGTCGTTCAGCGAGAACAGAAGCGTCTATTGCAGCGAGGGCGGCATCTCTGTAGGCTGCGGAAAGACCGCCGGTTCCGAGGAGGACCCCGCCGAAGTAGCGGGTTACGATGCAGAGGGCATTGGTGAGGCCGCGGTTTATGAGGACATCTGCGATCTGTTTGCCGGCGGTCTGGGCCGGCTCTCCGTCGTCAGAGGACCGGAGGAGGTCGTTGGGAAGAGCGGCTGTGTCAGCAGAAATGCAGTAGGCGTAGCAGGTGTGCCGCGCCTGATAGTGTTCTTTCCGCTTGGATTCGACCATCCCAAGCGCCTCTTCCTCAGAACGGACATTGCAGATGTACCCGAGAAAACGGGACTTCTTCCGGACTACTTCGGATGTGCCTTCCTCTATGATTTCAAAAATCTTTTCTGCCATAATAATTGAAAGGTCCTGTATTCTATGGAGAATCGTGGGATGAGATCTGCTGCCGCCCCGTGGAACCGGCCCGGCTCTCAGCGAAAGGCCACGGGTATTTGACAGGAACCGTGTCCGCCGGCCGCAGGGGATATCCCCGGAAGTCCCTGCCAACAGCTTATTGCGTCAATTTTGTATTCTTGGTGTTTTCTGTTATAATGCAATAGATTTTGCGGTCTGTAAGGCGGCCGTCCTTCTGTGCGAAGGCAGGAAAGTGTGCGCTTTACATTATTCATAATAATATATGAAAATCCGCAGTTTGAGAATCGGAGAAACTATTTTCTATGAATTACAGCAAAGAAAACGTTGAGAAGCGGAAGAACCGGCGGCACTCCAAGGGACGCAGGGCAGGGAAGAAGTTCCTGCTTACGTTTCTGAAGACTGTCCTCGTTCTCCTGATCGTCTTCATTGTGGCGGCGGTGGTAGGCGGCGGTCTCTACGCCAAGCGCCTCATCGATCAGCTGCCGGATGTCTCTACAGTCGATATTTCCCCGACCGGCTACCAGACGACGATCTATGACAGAAACGGCGGAGAAATCCAGACGCTTGCCGCGTCGGGCGCCAACCGTGAGTATGTCACCCTCGATCAGATTCCCAAGTACGTTCAGGATGCCTTCATCGCCATTGAGGACGAGCGCTTCTACAAGCACAACGGCATCGATATCCGTGGTATCATCCGGGCGGCCTTCACGGGACTTACGACGGGGCATCTCTCCCAGGGCGCATCGACGATTACCCAGCAGCTTTTGAAGAACAACTACTTCACGGACTGGACATCCGAGTCGACGGACAAGGAAAAGATTGACCGGAAGATCCAGGAGCAGTATATGGCCGTCCAGCTCGAGAAGGTGACGAGCAAGAAGACCATCCTTGAGAACTACCTGAACACGATCAATCTCGGCCAGAATACCCTGGGCGTCCAGGCGGCGTCGGAACGCTACTTCAACAAGCCCGTGAGTGACCTCACCCTTTCCGAGGCGGCCTGCATCGCGGCTATTACCCAGAATCCGACGAAGTACAACCCGCTCAAAAACCCTGAGAACAATAACGATCGCCGTAAGCAGGTCCTGAAAAAGATGCTGACGCAGGAACTGATCAGCCAGAGCGACTACGATGCGGCCGTTGCAGATGACGTCTACTCCCGCATCAGCATTGTCAACAATGAGCTCGAGGACTCCACGACGAACTACTTTGTCGACGCCCTGACAGACCAGGTCATTAATGACCTCATGGAGCAGAAGGGCTACGACGAGACGGAGGCCTACCGCCTGCTCTATAGCGGCGGCCTGACGGTCAACTCGACGGAAGACCCTGCGATGCAGCAGATTGTCGAGGAGGAGATCAATAATGCCGACAACTACGGGATGGATCCGAAGATTTCCATCTCCTTCCGCCTGACGGTTCAGCATGCGGACGGCACCTACGACAACTACAGCAACCAGACAATGCTGTCCTATTACCAGTCCGCGAACAAGGACTATTCGATCAATTTCAAGGATCAGGAAAGCGCTGACGCGGCTTACGCCGCCTACAAGGCTGAGATTATGGGGCCGACGGACAAGATTCCTGACGGCGGCGAGTCTGTCACCTACACCCTGCAGCCCCAGGCGGCGATGACGGTCATGGATCAGTCCACGGGAGAAGTATTGGCGCTGGTCGGCGGCCGCGGAGACAAGACGGCTTCCCGTACCCTGAACCGGGCGACGGACATCACCCGGCAGCCGGGGTCCACATTCAAGGTCATTGCTGCCTATGCCCCGGCCCTTGATGCGGCAGGCCTGACGCTTGCAACCGTACAGGACGATGCTCCGACGACCTATGCGAACGGGACGCCCCTCCACAACTACGACAATACCTACAAGGGCTTTACTACCTTACGAATGGCGATTACGAAGTCCATGAACATCGTGACGGTCAAGACGCTGACGCAAATCGGTACCGGCCTTGGCTATGAGTATGTCAAGGATTTCGGTATTTCAACCCTCGATAGCGGGGACAACAATCAGGCACTGGCCTTGGGCGGAATTACCCACGGCGTGACCAATATAGAACTCACAGGTGCCTATGCTACCATAGCAAATGGCGGACAATATAACCGCCCTGTCCTCTATACGACAGTCATTTCCCGGACAGGGCAGACGCTGCTCGATTCCACGGACCGGAAGCCGAAGACAGTTCTGAAGAGCACGACGGCCTGGCTTTTGACTTCCGCCATGCAGGACGTCATGTCCAAGGGAACCGGTGTCGCCGCCAACTTCTCCGGTCAGGCGGTGGCCGGCAAGTCCGGGACGACAACGAAGGACAGGGATACGGTCTTTGCGGGTTTTACCCCCTACTATACGGCTGTCATCTGGGGCGGTTACGATGACAATACCCCCCAGTCTTCGACGCGGTATTCGAAACAGGTCTGGAAGGCAGTGATGAGCCGGATCCACGAAGGCCTTGAATACAAGAATTTTGTTCAACCGGATGGGATTACGATGGCTGCTGTCTGCAGCAAGTCCGGAAAACTTCCGATCGAGGGCGTCTGCGATTCCGATCCCAGAGGCTCCATGGTCTATTCCGAATATTTTGCAACAGGAACCGTTCCGACGGAAACCTGCGACCACCACACGAGGGTTGAAATCTGTACGGCTTCGAATCTGCCGGCCGGAGAGTTCTGCCCGGCGGATACCAGGTCCTCCAACGTCTATATCGTTGGCGCGGATCCGGCCGGCGGAGACGGGGAATATGTCATCAGCCAGGAAATTCTGGGGCAGACCTGCAATGTCCACACTTCTGCGGGAACCCTTCCTGAGCCGGGAACAGAGCCGAATGAACCCGGAACGCACGGCAACGGATCGACAGAAAATCCCGGGACGGGCGGAAATACCAATGGCGGTACAGGAACCGGGGGAAATGAGACCGGCGGAGAGAATGAAAACGGTGGCGGTAGCGGAACAGGCGGAAGTGATACGGCTGGGCTGACCGGTGCAGGTGCAGCTGCCGTTAATGCGCTGAAGGATCTCTTCGGAACGAAGAAACAGTGATATTGAAGGAAAAAACGCCCTGCGGCCGGT
>OMTX01000136.1 GCA_900314085.1 uncultured Lachnospiraceae bacterium
CACCCTGCGCCCCGGCCTTCAGCAGGAGGGCCATGTCTTCCACGTTCTCGGCTTTTCCGTCCGGCCATAGAAGCCCGTTCGTGATCTCGTTACCAACCTGTACATGAGATGGAATCAGGTTCTCATCTTTCAGGGTGTACAGGACTCTCTTCGTGTATTGATATACCTGCTCCCTCAGTTCCTGCCCGGTGTACTCTTTCCAAGCCTTCGGTTTAATCTGCTTCGCCGGATCCGTCCAGAAATCACTGTACTGGAAGTCCAGCATGAAATTCATCCCGGCATTGATTGCACGGTGCGCCAATTCTATAGTCGTGGCGATATCATTTGCTCCGCCGCCATAGGAAACACCGTCATCCGTATATGGATTCACCCAGAGGCGGAGGCGTATCAGATCGGTTCCACAGGACTTCAGCAGCTCGAACAGGTCTGTCTTCCTGCCGTCAAGGAAATATTCCGCTCCAAGGCTCTCCAAAGTTTTTGTGAGGGAAACATCCATTCCTTTGTAAAAACTCATTTCTCTCCTCTCATCAATAATTTATTTTTTTCTAGATAAATTATTTACTATTTGGACATTACTATTTTACTCGTGGGAAGTCAATGTTTTTTATCATTTTCTACAATTCCTCCAATATTCAAGAGCCGAAACTGTGAAAAAGGCACAAAAAATGGCCCCGCCGGACAGGCAGAGCCCATGCATTATTATCCTTAGATACAGCTTTTACGGTAGATCGGTGTTCCGTTGATCAGCACCATCTTTGTGATTGTCCGTTGCTTCTGTACCCTGTCCCTTAACAGTTCAAAGGCAGATTCGCAGATTAGGGGCACATCGATATGCATCGTCGAAAGCGGCGGTGAAACATATTGGGCGACACTCACGTCATTGATGCTGAAGACTGAGATTTCATCCGGAACCTTGATGTCCGCTGCATTCAATGCCTGTAAGATGCCGATAGCAAGTGTGTCACTTCCTACCGCGAGTGCCTGGGGTTTCTTCTTTAACTGTCCAATCTCTTTTCCGATGCGCACGCCTTCTGCAACAGATACGTGCTCCGTAGTCCAGATCAGGTCTTCATCCAGAAGTTTATAATAAATCATGCTCTGACGAAATGACCATTCCCGCACATCCATCACGGACTGCTTAGAATTGATGTCCCGGTCAACACCGCCGACAAAGCCAATACGTTTCAGGCCATTCTCCACATAGTGGTCCACCATCTGTGTAACAAAAGAGTCTAGATTCGGCCGGACGGCATCAAAGAGCTTTTCATCCGGTGACGAATCGATAAATATTCCGTTCCGGCATTTCTTATAAAGATAATCCAGTTCCTTCCGGGTAAAGAAACCTATAGCTATGAACGCCGTCAGCCCGTCCGGCACTGCCTCAAGTCCTTCTATCTTTGTGATTACGGAAAGCGATACATTGCAGGCCTTAGCCTGCTTCTTCACTTCCTGATAGATAGACTTATAATAAACATCTTCCAGTTCCTCTTCTCCGCTGATCCAGTAAAGAAAAGCGACGTTGTCGATCTTCGGATAAACGACTTTCTTTTTGTAGCCGAGTTTCTGAGCTGTACTGAATATTGCTTTTCGTGTCTCTTCACTGACGGAAATGCTTTCGTCGTAATTCAACACTCTGGATACAGCAGCCTGGGAAACTCCGACTTCCTGTGCAATCTCTTTTATTGTTGCCATAGCAGCATCCTCCCGCAGGAAATAATTACCATAAGTTTATGGTCAAATGTTTACTATGTCAACTAAATTTTTTACTTATAATTAGACTTCAAAGATTTTGAAAACCGCATTATTCTTTCTCCAGAAATTCCCCCACCTTCCCATCCACAAAGCTATCCATCCCGCTTCCTACATCATTCACACACCGGCTGTAGATCTCGTCCAGAATGTTCGTGTACATGTAGAGGCGGCGGAGGTCCTCGTCGCCCATCAGCTTCACCCTGTACATCAGGGCCCGGACGATGCGGCGCTTCATCGCGATCTCGTCCGACTCCGAAAAGACGCCGGGCTGGGTGGCCCCGGTCGTCTTCAGGTAGTAAGCCTTCCACTCGTTTATGATCTTCTTCAGGACGCGCTCCTGCAGGGAAGAATTGCGCTCCTCCACTGCTAATGCTCTTGCTGCTTCCATATGCTCTTTCCTCCGATTTCTATAATCTCTCTTCTGTTTCCGTTTATCTGCCTGCAGCCACGCCGCTGCGTATTTTCAATAATCAACGCCTCTGGTATCAAGGCTTTAGCACTTCCATACGTGTCGCACCTTTAATACCCTTACCGGGCAATCCGACCATAGCCCAACAGGTGCGTCTGCCAGTACTGCGTGCCGATATTCGTATAGCCGACGCCGCTTCCGCCTGCCGCGTACATCTGGCCGGGGCCCGTATAAATGCCGACGTGGGTGACGTACTTGCCCGTGTCCGCCGTGCCCGTGAAAAAGACCAAATCGCCTGGCTGGGCATCGGCTGAAGAGACCGGCTTCGTGCTGTAATACATATCCTGCGCGCTGTGGGGCAGCTTCACGCCAAGCGTTCCGTAGACGTACTGAACAAGTCCGCTGCAGTCGAAGCCCTCCGGCGTGCTTCCGCCCCATACATACTTCACGCCTTCGTACTTCAGCATCTCGCTTTCCACAGCCGCGTAGGATTCCGGCGCCATGGGCGTGCCTTCGAGCTTCTCCATGACCTTGTTGGCGTAATTCGTGTCGAACTCCGTCGCAGCGATCCCGGTCGCCGGATCCGTGATGAAAGCAAGCGCGGCTTCGTCTGAATAGCAGCCTCCGTAGTTCTGGGCGATGTAATCTATGAATCCCTGCCCGTAGTTATAGGCCTGAATGATGGTCTTCCGGTCGACATTCTTCGTCTTTCCGTAGGCCACGAGCTGGGC
>OMTX01000112.1 GCA_900314085.1 uncultured Lachnospiraceae bacterium
GTACGCGTGCCCGCCCGTTCCTGTAAGGAAGAAGAAAGATGTAAAGAAGATTGTTGTCGTTTCAGTCGCACGGACGCGGCCGCGTCTGCCGCGAGGCGGAAATGAACAGGTTCATTTCCGATGTAAACATTAATCAGCCCTTGACGGCGCCGTCGATCATACCCTGGACGATCTGCTTCTGTCCGAAGAGGAAGACGATGATCATAGGGATCATGGCAAGAAGGGCTGCCGACATGACCATGTTCCACTCCGTGACATAGGAGCCGATGAAGGTCTGCACGGCAACGGGGAGCGTCTTATAGTGTTCACTCGTTCCGATCATCATGGAAGGAAGGAGGTAATCGTTCCAGATCCACATGCCGTTCAGGATCGTGACCGTCATCATGACAGGGCGAAGAAGCGGGAAGATGATCTTGAAGAAGGTTCCTTCAGGAGAGCAGCCGTCGATATTGGCGCTCTCTTCGAGGTCGTAGGGAACGCCCTTGATAAAGCCCGTCAGGATGAAGACCGTCATAGCGCCGCCGAAGCCCAGATAGGCAAAGATGATGCCGGGAATGGACTGGTTCATCTGGATACCGATGAACTTGCCTACGTCGCGGAAGGTCGATACCAGGGGCAGCATGACGACCTGGAAGGGGATGATCATCGAAGCGATGAACGTGAAGTAAATCGCTGCAGCCCAGGGCTTCGATTGGTTTCTCGAGATAACCCAGGCTGCCATTGCTCCGAAGAGGTTCAGGAGCAAAACGGAAATCACCGTAATCGTAACGGAACTCCCGAAGGCCCACCAGAAGTTGAAGTGGTCGTTGTGAACGACGTCATTGATATTCCGCACGAGCTGTCCGAAGCTGGCGCCCGCAAGCGTTACCGGGTCGTTGCCGATGCCGGTCGTCGTCTTGCCGGAGTTGATCAGCACCATGAAGAAGGGGTAGAGTACGTAAATCGCTACGAGGATGGCGATGATCATTTCCACCGCCAGCACCCATTTTTTCGGAGTCCGGTTCATTACAGTGACACCTCCTTCTTGTTCGAGGTCCGTACCTGGATGATCGATACGATCGCAAGGATAATGAAGAAGAGTACGGCCTTAGCCTGGGACAGGGCGTAGTTGTTCTCGGAAACCGCTGTACTGTAAATGTTCAGCGCCAGCATCTCCGTTCCGTTTGTAATGTACTGGCCCATGAAGTTTGCAACGGAGCCTGTGCCGTTTGTCAGGGCCAGGTTCACATCGAACTGCTTGAAGGCGCTTGTCAATGTCAGGAAGGTGCAGATCGTAATCGTAGGTGCGATCATGGGTATCTTGATCTGAGTCAGGGTCTGCCATGCGTTTGCCCCGTCGATGGCTGCCGCCTCAATCGTATCCTGGGGTACGCCGGTCAGGCCGGTGATGTAGATCAGCATGATATAGCCGCCGTACTGCCAGATATAGACGATGATGATGGCCATAAGGGCTGTCCCCGACGCATTCAGCAGGGAAACCGTTCCCAGCATCTTTGTCAGGACTTCATTGAAGATGAACTTCCAGATGTAGCCGAGAACGATGCCGCCGATGAGGTTCGGCAGGAAGTAGGCTGCCCGGAAGAAGCCCAGAGCCTTGATTTTTGTCGTGCACAGAAGGGCCAGCAGGAAACCGATCAGGTTTACCAGAATGACGTTCACGAAGACGAAGATAAAGGTGATGAGGATGGACCAGACGAAGTCCGCGCTCCGGAACATCCGCGCATAGTTTTCAAATCCGACGAAGCCCTTGACCCGGACACCGTCCCAGTCCGTAAAGGAATAACCGATACCTTCAATCAGAGGAATGATGACGGTTACCGCAAACGTAAAAAGCAAGGGAAAGAGGAAAATCCCGTAAACAAGCGCCCTGTGATGTTTCAGCGTAGGGAAGAGATATATCCCGGCAATTGTAACCAGCATGCCGGCTACGAGCAGCGGCCCCCTTGCCGCATTCTGGCTGCCGGAAAAGTCCATGACAAGTGCTGCAACGAGCAGCACAATGCCGCAGATCAGGACCGCATAAGACCCCAGCTTCCGGCCGACAGTGAATTCACCATTTTTCATGCCGATCGGACCCTCCTTTCAAAAAGCCCATGAATAATGTAATACCCTATGGCAGTACAGCATAGCTGTCTGCCTATATCCGCCCGTGTCCGCAGTGAACGGAAATCACAGCGCCTGTGCACGAACGGTATTCTGAATCAGCGGCGGGAAATGCTTTGTATTTCCCGGGCCTTCAGAAAAACAGGGCGGTGGCAAAAGCCGCCGCCCTTCAAAGTCCCTATAGAAATTAATGCAACTATTCAGAACCGTAAAACCGGAATTCCGTGTGCGGAAGAGTTATCACTTTGCGTAGTAGTTCTTTGTAACGTCTGTGATGGTCTTTACAAAGCCGGCTACGTCGAGATTGCCCTTTGCAAAGTCTTCGAATACAACGGATGTATCGTTCTGCAGACCATCCTTCTTCATGAAGGTGTTCATGTTCGAGAACTTGTTTGCATCGCGGTAGGAAACGATTGCCTCTGCGAAAGGATCGGAAGATACTTCCTTGATGCTGTTGAAAGGAGAGTTGAAGCCGCACTGATCAACGAAGATCTTCTGTGCTTCTTCTTCAGAGCACCACTGAAGGAATGCCTTTGCTGCGTCTACGTTGTCACCGTCGTATGCAGCCCAGTAGCCTGTAGCGCCGCCGCAGATGGTGTCAATGCCGTCCTCAAATGCGAAAGGAGCAATGCCGCACTTGAAGGAAGCTGCCTTGTAGTCATCGGAATTGGTCAGGTTTGCACCGAACCAGGAACCCTGGGTAACGAATGCGGCCTTGCCCTGTGCGAAGAGGGCCGTTTCCTGATCATAGGTACCGGTCGTAGCGATTTTCTCATCGCAGTGCTGCTGAATGAGGTCGATGAAGTTTGCAAAGTCGGTCATGCGGGCTTCATCAATCTGGCCGCCGTCCTGAAGCATATCAAAGTACTTGGAATCCTCGCCGCTTACGATGCCTGCATCGAGGTACTGACCGAAGAGGTGGGTACCTGTGGACCAGCCGAGTTCCTTTGCGTTTGCGCCGTAGTCAACGACTGCGGTAATGCCGAGCTCGTCTTTCTTTGACTCAAGTGTCTCGAATGCGGTCTTGTATGCAGCAGGGCTCGTCAGAGTCGTAGGATCAATGCCGGCCTTCTCAAGAACGTCTGCATTGTAAGCAAGACCCCAGCCTTCGATGTAGCAGGGGAAGCCGTAAACCTTGCCGTCGTCGCCCTTGAAAGCGTAGTTCGTATCGGAAACCCACTTCTCATCGGAGAGATCTACGAGCATGCCGTCCCAGTTTGCAAACTGGTTTGCTTCTGCTACGAAGATGTCAGGCATTGTGCCGGCCTGATAATCCTTCTTCAGGGTATCGGAAGCCGTAGCCTGATTGGAGCCGCCGACGGTCGTAACCTTTACCTCAACGCCGGTCTCGGTCTTGTAAGCGTCTGCCAGAGACTGCAGCTGCTTGTCGATCTCGGGCTTGCCGTTCAGGAGCTCGATGGTGCCGGAAGCAGATGTGCTGCTGTCGGTCTTTCCGCTGTCGGTCTTTCCGCTGTCCGTGCTCGATCCGCACGCTGCCAGCATGAACGTCATCGTTCCTGCTGCAAGCAGGGCAATGATTCTCTTCATCTTCATTGATGTGTTCCTCCTTACTTAATGTCCCTCTAAAACAATAAGTGTACGTGTCTGACAGGGCCTCAGCCTTCAGCCTTCCTGCGGAAAGCCTGCCTCAGGTCCTGCCCGCCTGCTGCCTTTCTCCCCGGCAGGAGGCAATTAGCAAATCCGGTCGCATAGTCTCGTAACCGGTTACTTGCGTTTTAGTGTAGGTCACCGGTTACCCAAAGTCAACCCAAAATTCGATTTCGTGGAAAATAGCCAATTTGTCGGTACTTATTTTATGAATAATTCCCAGTTGATTTTTTAAGTAACCGGTTATTTAATATGTCATTATAAACTCAAAGCCCGCTATGGGAAACGTTTTCATAGATTTTGGGGAACGTTTCCAAGAAACGTTACATTGTACGAAATTGCAAAATTGACTGTTTACATTTTTTGCAGCTTAAAAAAACTGCAAAAGGCGGTCAGCCTGCAGGAATATCAGAAGCATTTCACCCTGTACAGACTGCCGGCTTTATATTATTTATAAAGGGGAGAACCTGCCATGGCCCGGGAAAAGGGAGAGAAAAACGTCACATTCCAGGACATCGCGAACTACACGCGTTTTTCGAAGACGACGATCTCGCGCTACTTCAACCACCCGGAATCCCTGGCGCCTGCGAACAGGCAAAAGATTGAAGAGGCACTCGCCACCCTTCATTATAATGAAAACAAGGTCGCGCGGATTCTCGCAAACGGACAGACCGAGATCATCGGCCTGCTGACGCCGAATATCTACAACGGCTTCTATTCCATGATCACGGAAAAAATCCTGCAGACGTATGAGCGCTATGGGTTCAAATTCCTCGTCTTCTCCGGCGCAGAAACGGAAGGTGTCGAGCGGAAGTACATCCGCGAACTTCTCGCCTATCAGGTCGAAGGCCTCATCGTCCTCTCCCACACCATTCCGTCCATGGAGCTCGCCTCCTACGGGATTCCCCTCGTCTCCATCGAGCGTGAGGACCGCTACATCTCATCAGTCAACACCGACAACTACATGGGCGGCGTCCAGGCGACAGGCCTTCTCTACAAGAACGACTGCGACGTCTTCATCCTCATCAATTCGCCGACGAAGGCGGACGTGCCCGGCTACGGCCGTGTCCGCGGCTTCCTCGACACCTGCGCCGAGCACCATCTCGACTACCGCATGGTCGAATATCCCATGGGGCACACGTACGACGAAACGGTATCCGCTGTTACAAAGGCCCTTGAGAATAATGTATTGGACGCCTTTCCCGGCAAAAAGAAGGGCATCTTCTGCCTGTCCGATACATCGGCGATCATCGTCCTGAACCAGCTCTACCGCCGCTACGGCTGCCTGCCGGACGACTACCGCATTATAGGCTTCGACAATACGCCTGCCTCCCGCGAGGCCGTCCTTCCGATTTCCACCATCGGCCAGCAGGCGGACACCCTTGTCGATACGGCAATGACCATCCTCACGGACCAGATCCGGATGAAAAAAGAGGGAAATGAAATCGACCTGTCGCGCCCCGTCCACGCCGTCATCCCGCCGCGGCTCATCGCCAGGGCGACGACGGACTGAGGAATAATATCAGGGCGGCGGAACGCCCGTGCGTTC
>OMTX01000109.1 GCA_900314085.1 uncultured Lachnospiraceae bacterium
AAAATCGCCGATGAAATCATTTAAATTATTATGGACATCTTTTCCTACTGCAATATCAAGCAATAATAAAGACCAGCGAACAATCTGCCCTGTCGCATTCGATAACAGCGAATCCCGTCCGTAGGAAAATGTAGTATCTGCATCTCGAATTCTCTTTGCTATATTGACACATTGAGCAGAAAATTCCGGCAGCCTAATACTGAGTACAGCCACAAGCAATATTGCGCTGGCTTTATAAATATTTTGTTGGTCAGGGCTGAAAATCGACCTTTCTACTTCTGCAACAACATTGTTTAAGGCATCTCTCATTTCTGGTGTAAAAGAGAAACCGGGAAAAGTGATTATTTGTAAAACATTTTCATAAGGATCCCCGGCGTGGGCAGTCCGGACACCGACAGATTCAGCTTCGTCATTTACCTTTTTGATATCAGAAAACTGGTCGTTGATGTAATCAATCTGCTTTTTCGTATTTGAGAAGTTAACATTCAGGCTGTATGCGTCGCGATAGAGCCCCGGCATTTTCAACTTTACCAACGAATCAAACTCTGCCCAGTCAAAACTATCGATATCTTCCCTTTCGGTCGAGCGATATCGAAATCTTTCGACCAAACGAGGAAAGCTTATAGTTTCAAGATTTTCAGCAAGAAAGCCCTCTTGAATAATCGTGTATATTGTGTTCCAGTCATCTATATCCAATTTAGAAAAATCCAGACCGGACAGGACATCAAAAGCCTCCCGTTTCAAATATACGCCGGAATGGCTGTACATTTTAGAAGCGATTTTTACAAGCATTGAATTGTCGATGCGCGCGACATTTTCTTTCAAAGCATTTACGATTGGCGCACGCAGAAAAATATTGGGGTTCATTTTTGACAATTCAGCATTAATCCTGTCCAATAAGGATGACATTATCTCATCATAATCAGAATCATCAAAATAATAACCGAAACTCTCAACCACTGTCAGCTGCCCGGCAAAACGGCGGCAGGACTCGGGTTCCGCCATGGATACATAGTTATAAATGGAACGTACATCCTTACTACTGATATTACCCAAGATATCATTCCAGTAATATTTCAGATTCTTAAGATCACCATTTTTTGTGGCAACCGTATATTGGATGGCCTTTATTTTAAATGACCAATCAGAATACAACGAAGCCAAAAAAGAAAAAAGATCCCTCATATATTTAGGGAATACAATAAGCTGAGTCAATGATCCATAAAGCAAAGCCACCGCCATTGCTTTTACCAGGTGAACAACAATCTCCGAATAATCGTTCCCAAAAGTAACAGTTGTCGGCCGCTTCAAAGACTCATTGATCTGCTTAGAACTCATCGCCTCATAGAAATCAGAAATCTCTCTGTCAAGCACAGGCAACTGAATAGCCACATCAGATTCATCCAGCCACTTTTGATAAGGAGAGTTAAGAGACATGGAGCCCTCATTATTTAATTTATGGGAAAACGCATTGCGAAGATCAATCAATATGTCATCTTGAAGCCAGGTTTCCTCAGAGCCAGTCAGTTCAAGAGCCTCTGTGAGAGACCGAATACACTCCTCTGAATCACCCTGAAAATAGGCTGATATAGCCTTCCTTCTAAGTGCCGGGATTTTATCAATCGTCGATATTTCCGAAGCAACGCCCTCTTCTCCCGCATCAGCTTGGAGGCTCTTCATAAAGGTCTCATTAAAAGCCTCCGTTCCTGTAAGAACCTTTAGTATGTAAAGGCACGCTTCATCTAATATAGAAGTACCGCTCTGCCCAAACACGGCATGACTACTATAATCTGTGTCAAATACATAACCACACAGAAATCGGCAGGATTCGAGCAGATGTGATAGGTCATCTTTCCTTGGATTCGGATTTTGCAGATTGCAATTAGTTCCTATGGATTCCTGTATGATATTCGTTGCGACTATGGAGTCACTCGCAGAACCCGAAGTGGATGTAGGTATTACAGCAGGAAATACAGCATTACTTGTTTTGATTTCAAGAGGAAAAACCGCTGTCTCCGGGATATCAACATTCTGATATCCCATTTGATCAAGACACCATTCGTAATTCAAACGGCCTTTGCAGTAATCTTTATATGTCTTAACAATCTCGTTAAGCAAGCTATTGAATACAATCTCAGGAAACTCGCCAAAAGAATGGATTGTCTGACAGCGCCCACTGTCAGGTGTTTTTACCTCTTTCTCAATGTCCGTTGCCTCTTTTGAATTCTCATCGCAAAAAATGTAGAAGCAACGTTTTCCTTTTACCTTCGCCCGCTGGTACTCATTGCGCACCCCCTCATAGACTCCATCCGCATTATCAATAAGGAAAATAACTAAATCGCTATCATCCAATTCGTCGAGATATGCAGATTTCACTTGCTTCGTAGAGGCACAATAATCCGCCTCATATATGTATGTCTGCACATACCCCAAAGATTCCAGGCGAAACTTGATATCATTACGAATGAGATTGTATCTATCCTTACCTTCGCCATCACCACAGCCAG
>OMTX01000147.1 GCA_900314085.1 uncultured Lachnospiraceae bacterium
GAACAGGACACTGGGATTCGATTTTCTGTGTGTAGATCATGTCTTACCTCCAGTAATCTTGTGTGTACCAAACACTGTTGTTTCGGCTTCCCGGGAGGGCAGGTTTTTCCGCTTCCGCGGGCAGCCCGCAACGCACCTTATATTAGCATAGGAGAGGTAAGAAAACAATAATAACAGGGGGGCGGAGAGCGTGTATACACAAGGAATAAACTCCGGTTCGGCCGGTCCGGAAATCAGAGGAAAGTCTGGATATGAATTTTGACGGCCATGCGGAGAATCATTCGCCGGTTTTCCCGGCATCAGGTGACAGATTTTCCCCGATGTCGACGCGTGCAACAAAATTTCGGTACTTTTTAAAAGCGTAAACCATTTCGACCAAAAACTCGGTACATTTCCCCCGTTGCTTTGTGCAAAATATCCGTGTTATAATTCGCTTTGAATTGGAGAATGTAAGCAGTTTCATAAAAAGTTAACGAAAACGGCGGTTTGTTTGGTAATATTTACGAACGGCTGCTTTCGTTAAGGGAAGTCTGTAAAGAGTGGACGCGAAGCAGCTGCCGCAAGCAGCCGCTGCAGAACCCGCTTTTTCAGGCTTTTTCTCTTTCCGGAGAATGTAAGCGCTTACATTCAAAAAGGGGCTATCCGTCGGCGCACCCGGCGGGAAACACAGTATTTCAGGAGGAAACAATGGGGAAAAAGAGATGGGGACTGAATGCAGCGGCGCGCACCGCCCTGACGGCAGCCCTCGCGATGGTGTTGGTGTTGACGAGTACCCCTGCGGCGGCTTTTGCCGGGGAAGGGGACGGAGACGGCTTGACGCATACGCTGACGGTCGGCAGTATGGCAGCGTTTGCACCGGGCAGCAAGACCGATGGGGAAGAAGTTCCCGGAGATGATCCTTACTTCACACTCATGGCCAGCGCCAAGATGAAGATTGAGGACAAAAAGACAAAGAAATTTGCGGATGGGGATACGCTGAATGGGCGTATTTCGTTTGGCGCGACCGGAAATGAAAAGAAAGAATCCATTCGTTTTACGACAGCGCAGGACGAGGCTCAGGTGACCATTTGGTGGGCGCTTGGCAAGGATGGCGGTGAAATGGCCATTCTTGATAAGACAGGAAAGACCGTTGCTGCGGCAACTTCTGTCAATGCAAAGAAGGACAATCCTTTTGTTTCCAAGCTGACGCTTTCGAAAAAGGGTACGTATTTCCTGACGTGCAAAAATCAGAAAAATTATGTTTTCAAAGTCCAGGTCCATGAAGGCCCTGTTGTCCGCGGTCCCTGGGCCGATGTTTCTGCTCCTGAACTGAAAGCAGCAGAGCAGAAGGACGGCGATATCGTCGTTACAGCAGATGCAGCCATCGGCCTTGACGGGGGCGACAATCTCTCCGTCGACATGATGGATGCGGCAGGAAACGTCGTAAAGACGCAGACGGCGGCGAAGGAAGGAACGGAGCAGACGGTGAAGTTTACCCCTTCTGCATCCGGCGTCTATACCTTCCGGGCGTCGCTTTCCAGAGAGAAGGAGGAAAGCGTGAAGGCTGCAGCGGAACCCCTTTCCTGCGATTTCATTCTGCCCCTGACGGCGCCGGAATTCAAGAATGCGACGAACAAGGGAGCCGGAGCAGTCTCCGTCAAGTTCTATTCCGTAAAGGAAGCGACAGCCTATACCCTCTCCATTCAGGATGGCGCGAATGCGGTTGCGTCGAAGGACTTTGCGGCGGCCGGAGGAGCGGACAAAAATACGGCGACGGAATATGCGGCCGTATTTGAAGGCCTTGAAGTGGGAAAATCCTATACGGCATCTGTCATGGCAAAGCGGAAACGCGGGGAAACAATCGATACCTCCGAGGCGAAGACATTGGAATTTGATGTATCTGCAGAGGCCGAGCAGGAGTGGAGCTTTGCCGCGTTCGGCACAGGCGTCACCTCCGACGACAAGTACTGCGGTTCGGAGGGCAGCGTCAAGGACGGCGCAGTCACTGTCTGGGATACAAACAGCAAGGGCAAGCTTGTGCCTGCTTCCACAGACGGCCTTTCATTCTACTATACAGCGATTCCGGCAAACAAAAACTTTACCCTGTCAGCGACGGCTGCTCCGGACGGCAAGTGGACATTTACGAACGGACAGGAAGGCTTCGGCCTAATGGCGGCGGACCGCGTGGGAACGCCCGGCGACAGCAGTTCCTTCTGGAACAATTCCTATATGGCTTCCGTTACGAAGGTCGAGTATTTCTATGATCCGGCTGCCAGGGCCGTAACGGATGACTCGACGAAGGAAAAGTTTTCCATGAAGCTCGGCATCGGTTCGCAGGAGAAGTCCGGTGTGACGGCAGCCAATATCGCAAACCTTGAGAATAATGATCTGACGGGCTTCTCCAGCAAAATGACTTCGCTTGAGACCTCCGCTGCGGAAAAGGGAACCGGCACCTACAATGTACTCGCCGGCGGGTTCAGCAGTGACGGCAAGGCTTACGATGCAGCAATGTCTGCCAACCTTTCTTCTGTCCGCTTCACGATTCAGAAGAATAATACAGGCTACTTCGTTTCCTACACGGATGCGGCAGGAAATACGACGACAAAGAAGTATTACGATACGAAGGCCCTTGAGCAGATCGACAAAAATTTCGTCTATGCCGGTTTCTATGCTTCCCGCTCTTTCCGGGTGAAGTTCACGGACATCTCCCTGACGCTTACGGATCCCGCAAACGATGCCCCTGCAGAAGAGCGACCGGCGGAATATGTGACGCCGAACTATCAGGTTCTTTCCGCAGGAACAGCAAACAAAGCAGCCTATACCCTGAGCTTCCGGGCCAATGCAGACGGAAAGCTCACCGTTGCAAAGAAGGACGGGACCGTTCTGGCAGACGGTCTGAAGGTCTGGGGCGGAAAGACAGCCGATATCCATGTCCGTCTGGCCCAGGGCGTCAACACGTATACGCTGACATTCACGCCGGATGCGGATTACCATCCGGGCGGCGTTTCCTACAAAAAACTTTCCTCCTATGATATCGCGTCCTTCGATTTCAGCGTTGATTGGAAGGGCATCGGGGGAGGAAATATTATTCATGTATCTCAGAACGGCGTGGCAGATGCTGCAGGCACGGCAGACGCTCCGGTCGATATCTATACCGCAGTGAAGTATGTGCGGGCGGGACAGACCATTCGGCTCGCCCCCGGAACGTACAAACTATCTTCCCCCATCGTCGTTGCCCGTGGCATTGACGGGACGGCGTCGGTGCCCATCCGAATGGAAGTGGCGCAGACAGGATCCGGTGAAAACCGCGCGGTCTTTGACTTTCAGAAGAAGTGCCAGGGTATCGACTTCGTCGGCAATTACTGGTATGTGAAGGATATCGACTGCACGAACTCCGGCAATGCCCTCCACGGCATCACCCTGTCCGGCAGCCACGATACCTTTGAAAATGTAAGAACTTATAATAACGGCAACACCGGCTTCCAGATCAGCCGCTACATGAGTTCCGACAGCCGCAGT
This sequence comes from uncultured Lachnospiraceae bacterium, assembly GCA_900314085.1. Lineage (GTDB taxonomy): Bacteria > Bacillota > Clostridia > Lachnospirales > Lachnospiraceae > RUG306. Next base: position 3,499 of record OMTX01000147.1, read on the forward strand.
CAGTGGCCTTCCTACGACCTCATCAAGAACTGCACGTCCTTTGCCAATGCCGACAAGGGCTATGAGGATGCGGACGGATTTGCGGCCAAGCTGACGGTAGGCGACGGCATTGTCTTCGACGGCTGTATGGCCTACAACAACGCAGACGATGGCTGGGACCTCTTCGCAAAGGTAGAGACCGGAAATATCGGCGCTGTCACCATCAAAAACTGCATGGCTTTCAACAACGGTTTCGGCCTGGATGGCACGGACGAAGGCAACGGCAACGGGTTCAAGATGGGCGGCTCCTCCATTACGGGTTACCATCATCTCATCAATTCCGTCGCCTTCGGAAACAAGGCCAAGGGCATCGATTCGAACTCCTGTCCCGATATCCAGGTCACGAACAGCACGTCCTTCAACAATGGAAGCTTCAATGTGGCCTTCTATACGAATGACGCGAAGAATACGGACTTCTGCGCAGACGGAGTTCTGAGCTTCCGGACGGACGGCGGCGTTGACGACCAGTTCAAGCTGAAGGGCAGCCAGAACAAGGCAAAGGTCTACAGCGCAAGCAATTTCTACGGGATTGGCGGAAAGACGCAGAACTTCGACGGGACAAATGAAAAGGCCATCGTCCTTACCGCTGACATGTTTGAAAATCTGCGTGTTCCGGCAAAGGACAGCTACCGGGCGGATCCCCTTTCCGTGATGCGGTCCTTCCGGGCAGCAGATGGCAGAATCGATATCGGAAATCTCCTGCAGCTCACGGATAGCGCAAAGGCTGAGCTGAAGAAGGCAGGTATTGATACAGCAAAGCTTGGAGCCTCCCTGAACGGGAAGCAGGCTGTCTACACGGATGCCTCCCGGATTTCCGGACGCGAAGCCGGAAAGGACACCGGAATGAGCTACAACGGGAAGTCTTTAAGCGATGGTTCGTCTTCGGGCGGCGGTTCTTCCCGCGGCGGCTCCGGCAGCAGCTCTTCAGGAAGCAGCAGCAAACCTTCCGATACGAACGGCAGCAAGCCTTCGGGCGGCAGCATTTCCATCCCTGCAGGCGGTACCGTTATCGTTACGCCGAAGAAGGATAGCGAAAAGACAGATACGGGGAAGGGCGGCGCGTCAACTGCCGATACGTCGAAGACGGATGCATCAAAGGCACCGGTGAAGCCCGATGCGGCAGCGCTTGACAATGCAGGAGCCGGCGTGGCAGATGCCCAGGAAACGGTCATCAGCGTGCCCGGAAATGCAACGAAGGAGACGATCGCAGCGGCCGAGGCCGTTGCCGAGGCCGCTTCCGATCCCGGAAAGCAGATGGTCGGCGGAACGAACTGGAATACCGCAGTTGTGGAAGAGAAGCAGGCTGCCCTTGCCATTCCTGAAGCGCAGGCTTTCATTGCTTCCCATGCAGGGCAGGAGGTAAGTGTTACCGTTACCCCGAAGATTGCGGTGGAAGTGAAGAAGGCAGAGGCCGGCAAGGTCGTTCTTGAAATCACGCCGAAGGTGGAAGTAGCTGTTTCCGCCGGCGGCGAGACGAAGACGCTGACTGCGGATCAAAAGATGAAAGTGAAGACGGCCGTCCGCGTAGCGGTTCCCGTGCCCGCGAAAATGGCGGAGGAAGGGAAGATGCTTTACATTAGTCATAAGCTCGACGATGGCCGCATGAAGTACTATCGCGGAAAAGTCACAAGCGGCATCCTTTCCTTCTACAACCCGGACGGGTTCTCCGAATTTACGATTACGGAAACGGAGCCGGAGGGCTTTGTCGATTCCTCAGTCGTTCCTGTTTACCGCCTGCTTAGTCCCGTACGCGGCGACCACCTCTATACGACTTCTATGGCAGAGGCAGTCAATGCCGTCAGCATGGGCTGGAATCAGGAGGGCGTAGGCTTTACGACGCCGGTAGTTTCAGACACTCCCGTTTACCGCCTTTACAACCCCTATACCGGCATGCACCTCTTTACGACAGGCGCTGACGAACGCGATGCGCTGGCCGGACACGGCTGGAACTACGAAGGAATTGCTTTCTATTCCGGCGGCACGGTAGCAGCCTACCGGGCCTTCAACCCGGGAAGCCCTTACGGTCAGCACAACTGGACGACCGGTGTTTCCGAGCAGGATTCGCTGAAGGCACACGGTTGGAATGACGAGGGCGTAGCTTTCTATTCATACTAATATAAAACCCGCAGGCTTCTGCGGTATGTGAAATTGCAGAAAGAGGGAGGCATGCCGGTGGGCGTGTCTTCCTCTTTTTTGCGGGGAACGGGCCCGGCGTTTTTTGGCGCCGGGCCCTTGTTTCGGGATGAAAAAAAGGACAGCACCAAAATTCGGTGCCGCCCCTGTTTTTTCAGATGAAGTTTTTGCTGAGCGGTATCTGGTCTGCTGCAGTTTTACATCGCTGCCATCGTTTCGAAGGCGTTCCTGTCCACCAGGCGCTTGCCGTGCTCGACGACTTCCATCACGATCCCGCCGTCCGAGTAGACGTAAGTCGAAAATTCGGAGATCACGAAGACCGTCCGTGCGATGTCCGTCCGTCGCAGGGTGATATCAGCTGCGAAGAAGTAGCTGTCCTTGAAGCTGTAGAATTCGGACTTCATAGGGAGATCGAGCTTCACGATATTCTTTGCGAGTTCGATGGCCTCGTCCATGGTGTCTTCCTGAATCCACAGGTGGACGCGGACCTTCTCATCGGGGTTGACCTTGGAAAGGTCGACAGCGGGAGAGGAGATGCCGGGAACCTGGCTTGTCGGAGGCACTTCGATGACATCTTCCGGCGAGAGGGAATTTCCTGCCATCAGGCGCTGCTGCAGTTCCTGCAGAAGCTGGCGGATCCGGGCATTCTTGTCGTCCGTAATCTGAATCGTGACGCTGCCGTTTTTCATGACGGACAGCTGGACATTTAAGGCTTCGCCCTTTAAGTCAAAGTTCAGGGCGCTTTTTGCCTCAGTAAGGATGTCCCGGAGGAAGGCCTCGGCCTTCGTGCGGTCGTCCATGATATCGTTGATCTCAATGCCCCTTTCCGACATCTCTTCCCGTGACATCTGGCAGCGGATTGTGTTTTTGTTGACCTTTGTGAATTTCATAACTACTGCCTCCCTTCTGTCATTGGTGAATAGGGCTTTTCAAATATTTCGGATAGTTCGGGGAAATTGTTTATCTGCATTTCCGCAGGATTGCTTCAGTGAAGCAATCCGAGTGCAGGAGATGGGACTTGAACCCACACGGTATTGCTACCGTCAGATTTTGAGTCTGATGCGTCTGCCATTCCGCCACTCCTGCTTGTATGAAACATCGTAACACAAGCACATTCAAAGGGCAAGGCACGCAGACGAACAAATATACACGCCTGTAAGGGCTGTTACTGTTCACGGGGCATTAGCCCCGTAAACAGTAACAGCCGAACCGGAAAGCGGCCCGCAGCGGCGCATGGAAAGTTCGCAACATGTGCGAAGCGCCGCTGCTCTACTTTCTCGGGACTGCTTCGCAGCCCTCGCGGTACCCGTGAACTGTAACCAAGGGCTTTTCAGAAAGTTCATACAGGGAAAACGGCTGCCGCCGTCAAGAAAGTGCTGCAGGAAAAGCGGACGCTTTCTATTCGTCATAGCTCCTTCTGAATCGCATCGAAGACCGGGAAGCAGTCGAATGTGGCGAAGTAGTCGCGAAGGGTTTCCGGCCGGCGGATCAGGTCGAAGGTGCCGTCCCCGTGCAGGAGGATCTCGGCGGACCACAGGCGGCCGTTGTAGTTATATCCCATGGAGAAACCGTGGGCGCCGGTGTCGTGGATGAAGAGGAGGTCGCCTGTCTCAATCTCCGGCAGGAAGCGGTCGATGGCGAACTTGTCATTGTTCTCGCAGAGAGAGCCGACGACGTCGTATTTGTGATCTGCCGGCGCGTCTTCCTTTCCCATGACGGTGATGTGGTGGTAGGCTCCGTACATGGCCGGCCGCATCAGGTTTGCAGCGCAGGCGTCGACGCCGATATATTCCTTGTAGATGTGCTTGGCGTTGATGGCGCGGGTGACGAGGGCTCCGTAGGGACCGGTCATGAAGCGCCCCATTTCCGTGTAGAGGGCGATGTCGCCGAGACCGGCAGGAACGAGAATTTTCTCGTAGACTCTTTTGACGCCGGCGCCGATGGCAGCGATGTCATTCGGCTCCTGGTCCGGGGTGTAGGGGATGCCGACGCCGCCACTGAGATTGATGAAGGAGAGGGAAACGCCGCACGTCTCCTTGATTTCGACCGCCAGCTTGAAGAGGTCGCCGGCCAGTGTCGGGTAGTAGTCGTTTGTCACGGTATTGGAGACCAGGAAGGCGTGGATGCCGAACCGCTTGGCACCCTTGGCTTTCAAAATTTTGAAGGCCTCGAGAATCTGCTCGTGCGTCATGCCGTACTTGCTGTCGCCGGGGTTGTCCATGATGGAATTCGATACTGCGTAGAAGCCGCCCGGGTTGTAGCGGCAGCAGATGGTTTCGGGAATCTTTCCGAGCGTATGCTCAAGGATGTCGATCTGGGTGAAGTCGTCTAAGTTGATGATGGCGCCGTACTTCGCAGCGAGGGCGAATTCCTCAGTAGGCGTGTCGTTCGAAGAAAACATAATTTCATCGCCGGAGAAGCCGGAAGCGGTGGAGAGGACGAGCTCCGCAGCAGAAGAGCAGTCCATGCCGAAGCCGTAGTCCTTCATGATCTGCATGATGAAGGGGTTCGGTTCCGCCTTGACGGCGAAATATTCGCGGTACCCTGCGTTCCAGGCGAAGGCGGCGCGTACGGCCTCGCAATTTCTGCGGATCCCCGCCTCGTCGTAGATATGAAACGGTGTCGGGTATTTTGCCGCAATCTCTTCAAGCTTTTCCTTCGTGGCAAAAGGTGTCTTCTTCATCGCGAACTTCCTTCCATTTTCTGCAGCGGCCTGCACTTTTGCAGGCAGGCGCCGCACACATTTTCCGTCCGACTCTTTTCCGAAAAGGATAATGAAGCTTTGAGGCGGTGTCAAGGTACAGACTTGCAAAAATAGCCCGCACAAAGTAAACTATCGGGGAACTTTTGCACAATACACCGGTAAAGTCCGCTGTCGCCGTACGAAGAGGGCAGGGAGGTGCCGGCGTTTTACATTAGTCATAAGGAGGAAACGCTATGTGGGCAGACGAAGCGGTATTCTATCAGATCTATCCGATCGGCATGTGCGGGGCACCGCGCGCAAACGACGGCGTCCTCACGCACCGGATTCTTTCCGTGATTGACTGGATTCCCCACCTGAAGAAGCTTGGCGCAACGGCCGTCTACTTCTCGCCGGTTTTTGAAAGTGACGCCCACGGGTATGACACGCGCGACTACCGGAAAATTGACTGCCGGCTGGGAACGAATGAAGACTTCGCAAAAGTCGTTTCCGCCCTGCACGAGGCAGGTATCCGCGTCATTATCGACGGCGTCTTCAACCACGTCGGCCGCGGCTTTTTCGGCTTTCAGGATGTGCTGAAAAATCGCGAAAGCTCGCAGTACCGCGATTGGTTCAATATTAATTTCGGCGGAAATTCTCCCTACAACGACGGTCTCGGCTACGAGGGCTGGGAAGGCGCAATGGATCTCGTCAAGCTGAACCTCAGGAACCCGGCCGTCTCCGACTACCTGATCGAGTCGGTCCGCGGGTGGGTGAAGGAGTTTGACATCGACGGCCTGCGCCTGGACGTCGCCTACATGGTGGATCGCGACTTCTTAAAGCGCCTGCGTTGGGAAACTTCGCAGATGAAGCCGGATTTCTTCCTCCTCGGCGAGATCCTGGGCGGCGACTACAAGGTCATCATGAATGACGAGATGTGCCACTCCGCCACGAACTACGAGTGCTACAAGGGCTCCTGGTCGGCGCTGGCTTCCGACAATCTTTTCGAGATCGTCCACTCACTCCTGCGCCAGTTCGATACCCAGCCATGGTCCCTGTATACCGGAAAGCATCCGGTGTCCTTCGCAGACAATCATGACGTCACGCGGATTGCTTCCATCCTGCCTCCCGAGAAGCTGCCCCTCGAGTACGCCCTCGTTTTCGGCATGCCGGGAATTCCCATGGTCTACTATGGATCCGAGTGGGGCGTGAAGGGGGACAAGAAGGACGGTGACTTTTGCCTGCGGCCGGCAATAGAGAAGCCTGAGTGGAATGAACTCACGGACGTGATTTCAAAGATGGCGCTTGCAGAGACGACGCAGCCGGCCCTTGCCTACGGCGGCTTTGCCTCGCTTGTGCTCGAAAACCGCCACTGCCTGTTCGAGCGGGCGTTGTCCGGTGACAGCGCAGAGCTCATTGCCCGCTACAAAGAAAAGAATGCAGGCATCGAAGGCGCTTCGGCTCCTGCGGACCGTGTCCTCGTAGCCATCAATGAGGACGTGAGTCCCTATACCTTCCACGCGGACTTCCGCTGCGGGCGGGGTATTGACCTCCTGACCGGAAATACCGTCGATTTCGGCGGCGGCCTGGACGTCCCGGCCTATACCTCCATGTTCCTGATTCCGGACTGAGGGGGCGGGAGTCACTCACGTAGGGCATCAGCGCAAATACCGCCCAATGTAGGGGACAAATGCAAAAATTCTGTCTATATTTCCAAGTGAAACCGCCATTCTTGCAGGAAGAGCTGCTGGGCGGGGGAC
>OMTX01000108.1 GCA_900314085.1 uncultured Lachnospiraceae bacterium
TGCCTTCGGCAGCAGCGCAGCCTCCACAGGAATGGCATACTTCAGGAGGACATCATGGGCTTCAAGAATTCAAAGGTAGCAATCGTCGGAGCAGGAAACGTCGGCTCGACCACAGCATATTCCATCATCAACCAGGGACTGTGCGAAGAGGTCGTGATCATTGACATCAACAAGGACAAGGCCTACGCGGAAGCTATGGACATGCAGCACGCCGTCTACTTTCTGAACCGGAATATCGACGTCCACGCCGGAGAATACAGTGACTGCCACGATGCGGATATCGTAATCATCATGGCCTCCGCCCCCATGCCGAAGGAGTCGAACGACCGCCTCGCCATGCTGACACCCTCTATGAATATCATAAAGTCCATCACGGAAAGCGTGATGGAATCCGGCTTTGACGGCATCTTCATCGTCGTTTCAAACCCTGTCGACATACAGACATACTATGTTCAGAAGGTTTCCGGCCTTCCCGCCCGCCACGTCATCGGATCCGGCACTGCCCTCGACACCGCCCGCGCCTGCTGCAGGCTGGCAGACGCCTACGACCTGGACGCAAAGAGCGTCGAAGCCTTCATCATCGGCGAACACGGGGACACGGAAACCATGTCCTGGTCCACGGCCACGATCGGCGGCAAGAATATCAAAGACGTCCTCAAGGATAATGAATCCCGGAGCCACGAGATTGCCAAGGACAAGGTCCTCGCCTGGACGAAGCAGAGCGGGTGGGAAATCTTCTCACGCAAGGGCAACACCTGCTACGGCATTGCCTCTTCCACCACCGCCATCACGAAGTCCATCCTCTTCAATGAAAACCGCATCCTGCCTGTCTCCGTGAGACTCGAAGGCCAGTACGGCCTCTCTGACATCTACCTGTCCGTGCCGACAATTCTTTCCTCCGACGGAGCCAAGGAAATCGTCGAAATCCGCCTGGCGCCTGAGGAGGCAGCGGAGCTCGAGCATTCGGCAGAGGTCATCAGAAGCTACTACAAGGATCTCAATATCTGAAACTGCTGCGACGGCCTGAATATCCGCGGCAGGCCGCGGCGGGCGCCGGTGCGCCCGCCGCGAATCCACACCGCAGTTGTTGGGAAATGGAACTATATCCTAGAGTTTTGCATTTGTCCCCTACATGTGCAGCCTCCCGGACAGACATATGTACGCGATGCGTGTTTCGTGTTTCAAGTGATGGAACTATAGCTCAGGATTTTGCATTTGCCCCCTATGAAAGAATCTTCACCGCTCCGCGCGGAATGAGGTCTGGAACTATAGCCGGGAATTTTGCATTTGTCCCCTACAGAGGCAGCGGTTCAGCCAAGAGGCGACACGCAATGCGTGCTGTGCGGTGCAGACGCTGGGACTATATGCCGCGATTTTGCATTTGTCCCCTATTAAAGAATCTTCACCGCTCCGCGCGGAATGAGGTCTGGAACTATAGCCGGAAATTTTGCATTTGTCCCCTATACGTGCACCCCACTGGCACCCGCCGCGCATATTCTCTGCAAAAGGTAGACATATCTAACTCTTTGCACTTGAAAAAAAACAAGTTTTGGCGTATTGTATACAAGACACGGGACATCATGAAAGCATCACCAATTCTGAAGGTGCGCACATGAATATCAACAGCATTGCTTACAGGGAAAAGGCGTATGCCAAGATCAACCTCTCCCTGGACATCACGGGAAAGCGGGACGACGGCTACCACACGGTAGCGATGATCATGCAGACCGTGACGCTTTGTGATGACATCTCGGTGAAGACGAGGGAGGGCGGCGATGTCGTCCTCTACGGGATGGACCTCCGCCCCTGGGGCACAGACGCCAGCGAGAGCGGGAACTGCCACCTGACCTTCGGAAAAGACGACCTCTGCGTGAAAGCTGCAGAAGCCATACGAAAGGAATACGGCATCACGACAGGCCTCTCCATCTATCTCGAGAAGCGGATTCCGATTGCGGCTGGTCTGGCCGGCGGCAGCGCCGATGCTGCCGCCGTCCTCCGCGCGGTACGCGCGGTCTTCGGTCTTTCCGCCACGGATGACGACCTGCGGCGCCTCGCGCTTCGGCTCGGCGCCGACATCCCCTACTGCATCACAGGCGGGACTGCCCTTTCGGAGGGCATCGGAGAAGTCCTGACTCCCCTCCCCGCCTTCGGCCCGCAGCATGTGGTTCTCGTGAAGCCCGCCTTCTCAATTTCGACGCCGGTGAGCTACCGGGAATACGACCGGTTGGTGGCAGAAAATCCCGAGATTTTCCGGCGGCCGGACAATGCCGCGATGATTGCTGCGCTGCGCGAAAACGCTGCTGATGCCGCCGGCTTGCCGGATGCAGCTGAGGCAGGTGAAGCAAAAGACGCGTCTGCTGCCGGCAAAATCGTCGGCAGTGCAGCAAAGAATCAGCCTGCTGCAGCGGCAGGAAGAAATTATTCTGCTTTCTACGCGGGAATGGGAAACGTCCTCCGCGACGTCGCCGCTGCAGCCCACCCGGAGATTTCCCTCATCGAGGACGAGCTCCGTACCCGCGGTGCTGCTGCAGCTATGATGTCCGGCAGCGGGCCCACGGTATATGGCATCTTCGATGACGAAGACACTGCAGCACAAGCGGCAGGCGCCCTCGCCGAAAAGAGCGGCATCGAAGCCGCCATCCTCTGCCGGACGTGCGATCCCGCAGAAGAAACAGAACCTGAAGAAGATTTCTAATATTATTTTTAAAAGGAGAAAACCCTTGGCCGGACAGCTGAAACTCAATTCCGATACCTTTCTTCCCCTGCGCGACGTGGTCTTCCACACCTTGCGCGACGCCATCCTGCGGGGCGACCTGCAGCCGGGCGAGCGCCTGATGGAGATTCATCTCGCCCAGGAGCTCGGCGTTTCGCGGACGCCCGTCCGTGAGGCCATCCGAATGCTTGAAAAAGAAGGCCTTGCCGTGACGATTCCCCGGCGCGGCGCCCACGTCGCCCGCATGACGGAGAAGGATCTCGAAGACGTCCTTGAAATCCGTGACGTCCTCGACGAGCTCGCCGCCCGCGATGCCTGCGAACGCATGACAGATGAGGACTTTGCCGCCTTAAACGACGCCCTGAAGCGCTTCCGCACCATTGTGAAGGGGCGCGACGTCCGCGCCATTGCGGAGGCCGACGAGCAGTTCCACGACGTCATCTACGAAAGCTCCAAGAATCCCAAGCTCGTGAATATCGTCCGGAACCTGAAGGAGCAGATGTACCGCTTCCGCTACGAATACCTGAAAAAAATCGACGACTTTACCCAGCTCATCACGGAGCACGAGGCGATCGTTGAAGCCCTCCGGAACCGCGACGAAGCAGCTGTCTCCGAAAAGATGCACGAGCACCTGAAAGGGCAGGTCGACGCCGTCCGCAGCGCCATCCGGGCAGCGGATACGGAAGCCGAGTGAAAATCGTCCGCCCGATTCCACCGGAAACACATAGGGCAAAAGGATCATTTGCTCTGAATACATGACCGCTTTTCAAAGGGGATACTTTTCCGCATATTCACCGGAATGTATCCCTTTTTCTCAAATACTCCTATGAATAATATTCTTAAGAAAAAAGCGACTGCCCTGTGCGCCGCCACGGTCTTCTCCCTCGCCCTCCTGACAGCCTGCGGAAACAGCCGCGTTGCTGAGCAGGAAGACCTGAAGGCGAAGGGAATTGCGTCCATGCAGGCAGGCGATTATTCTGCTGCAGCGGCCTCCTTCAAAGAGGCCCTCAGCAAGTCCCGCTACAGCGTCGGTGACGAGGAGATCGACCTCACCTTCTATCTCGCTACCGCCGACTACCTCGCCGGGGACAAGGCCGACGCCATCGCCTCCCTCGACGCCCTGACGGATCTCGAGACGGACAACGCAAACGCCTGCTTCCTCCGCGGCAGCATGTACCTGCTCGAAGGTGAAAATGAGAAGGCAATCAGCGACTACGACGCCGCCATCGCCGCAGATCCGACGGACTACGACTGCTACATCGCAATCTATGAAAATCTCGCTGCCAGGGGCCAGACGGACAAGGCGAATGAATACCTGAACAAGGCTCTCGGCGCCGGGAAGGATTCCGCAAAGGACTTTCTGAACCGTGGGCGTATCTACGAGCTGCAGGGACAGCGGGCCGCTGCGGAAAGCGCTTACAAGAGCGCTGCCGACAAGGGGGAAGGCATTGCTGCCCTCTACTCTGCCCTCCTCACCGCAGAAGACGGAAATACGGAGGACGCCGTAAATGATGTCAGCGCTTACATGAAGGAGAAAAAGAAGCTGACGCCCGGGGAAAACCTGCTGATTGCGCAGATTTACGGGGCCGCCGGCCAGTACGATGCCGCTGCCTCCGCCGTACAGGCAGGGCTCAATGACGCAGGCGCATCGGAAGACGAGAAACAGGACCTGCTGCGGGAAACAATAGTTCTCTATGAAAAACAGCTCGACTTCAACGCCGCATATGCTGCAGCAAACGATTACATCGCCGCCTACCCCGGGGACGCCGCTGTGGCCCGCGAGCTCACCTTCCTCTCCACACGAAAGAAATGACGAATGTAGAGCCCGCCGGGCGTTCTCCCGCCTGCCTTCACAGCGCGTCCCGGTGAAACGGGATGCTGCCGGCAGCAGCTTGAAAAATACGCTGACTTCAGGCGCTCACACTGATGGCTTCAGGCACTCACCCCGCCGCTTTAAATGCGGGCGGGAACCAGTGTGGTCCGGAAAGTTTCCGAAAAATATTAGTCATAGGTAAAGATTTCCCCTGCAGCGTCCGATAGTATAGATGCAAGGAAAGGCGTTCTTTGCCGCATCACACACATTTACCAAGGAGGGTACTATGGCAGTTCAGAATGTAGGCCTGACGGCGACCACCATCGCTTCCACGTATCAGACCGCTCCCACGAAAAAGACTGAAAAAAGCGAGACAGAATCTGCTTCCGCAAAGACCGACGTCTACGGGAAGGCAGCAGAATATATCAAATCCGACGACGCCGCTGCAGAGACAGTTTCTTCCACGAAGACCGACCGCAGCGCCCTGATTCAGCAGCTGAAGGACGACATGGAGGCCCAGAAGGCTTCCCTCATGGAGATTGTGAGAAAGACCATGGCCGGCCAGGGAACCGCCATCGGAAATGCTTCGAGCGAAGACGATGTCTGGCACTTCCTCGCTTCGGGAAACTTCACGATTGACGAAGCCGCAAAGGCCAAGGCCCAGGAGGCCATCTCCGAGGACGGCTACTGGGGCGTTGAAAAGACGTCCGACCGCATCCTCGACTTCGCAAAAGCCCTGACAGGCGACGATCCCACGAAGGCAGACGAAATGTTCAAGGCCTTCAAGAAGGGCTATGAACAGGCGACGAAGTCCTGGGGCAAGGAGCTTCCCGACATTTCGAAGAAGACCTACAACGCTGTCGAGAAAAAGTTCAACGAGTGGAAGAATTCCGCAAAGACAGACGACACAAAGGCCGCCGGCACGACCGTCACGCAGAAGAACGCCGCTGCTTCTTCTGCCAAAACTACGGATACAGATGGGAAAGTGACTGAAAAGAAGTAATTCCTGCATACTTCAAGGATAAGCGAGGGGGCCACACGCAACGCGTGTGGCCCTCTTTTCTTTTCTTCCCCGGAAAGGATATTGGGGAAATATAGGCAGAAGTTTTGCATTTGTCCCCTATATAAAAAACTCCCCCTCCGTCCTGCAACAAATACAAGACGGACGGGGAAAAGTATTACTTCGCAAATTTGGCTTCCTGCTCCGCAATCCAGTCGGGATCGTTGAAATAGTCAATCTTCATGGCACGCTTCACATCGGTAAGCGTTGACGCTGCGACCTTCTCCGCTTCTTCCGTTCCGGCCTTCAGAATGTCGTAGACCTCCGGAATGCGCGCCTCCCAATAGTGGCGGCGTTCGCGGATCGGCGCGAGCTCGTCGTCGAGAACGGCGTTCAGGAACTTCTTGATCTTCATATCCCCGACGCCGCCCTTCCGGTAGTGGTCCTTCAGCTCGTCGAGGTTTGCATACTCCGGCAGGAACTTCTCGAAGGAGTCCGCCTTTACGAAAGCGTCGAGGTAGGTGAAAACGACATTCCCCTCGACCTTCCCGGGATCCGTGACCTTGATGTGGTCGGGATCCGTGTACATGTCGTGGACCTTTTCCCAGACCTTTTCGGCGGGATCCGAAAGGTAGATGCAGTTGCCGAGGGATTTCGACATCTTTGCCTTGCCGTCGATGCCGGGAAGGCGGCGGCACGTCTCGTTTTCCGGCAGGGCGATGGCCGGCTCGACAAGCGTCTCGCCGTAGACGGCATTGAACTTCCGTACGATTTCGCGCGCCTGCTCGAGCATGGGTTCCTGGTCCTCTCCCACCGGCACCGTCGTCGCCTTGAAGGCCGTGATGTCAGCGGCCTGGGAAATCGGATACGTGAAGAAACCGACCGGGATGGATGCCTCAAAATTCCGCATCTGGATTTCCGACTTCACCGTCGGGTTCCGCTGCAGGCGGGATACCGTCACGAGATCGGAATAGTAGAATGTCAGCTCCGTCAGCTCCGGAATCTGCGACTGGATGAGGATCGTCGTCTTCGCCGGATTGAGGCCGACCGACAGGTAGTCAAGGGCGACCTCCATGATGTTCTGCCGCACCTTTTCCGGGTGCTCCGCGTTGTCCGTCAGGGCCTGCGCGTCCGCAATCATGATATAAATCTTTTCAAACTCGCCGCTGTTCTGCATTTCCACGCGCCGCCGCAGCGATCCCACATAATGTCCGATATGCAGGCGGCCGGTGGGCCGGTCGCCGGTCAGAATGATCTTTCCCATAGTCTCTCTCCAGAATAATATTTTTTGCCGCACACAATGCACAACGCATCTATTCTAGCACAAAACCCCTGTGCGGGGAACTGCTCAACTGCCAACTTTGGCATGCGGGGGACGAAGTTTGTTTTGCTGCTGCTTCTGCCCGCGCGCTCACTTCTCCACCGAATTGCAGTAGGCGGTAAGCGGACACTCCGAACACTTGGGGTTCCGTGCGAAGCAGATTTCCCGGCCGAAGGTGATGATGTGGAGATTCCAGAGAATCCAGTGGTCCTCAGGCAGGGCCTTCATCAGATCCTGCTCTATCCTGACGGGATCCGTGTTTTCAGTGAGTCCCAGCTTCTTTGAAATGCGCTTCACATGGGTATCCACGACGATGGAAGGAATGCCGTAGACATTTCCGCGGAGGACGTTTGCGGTCTTCCGCCCCACGCCGGGAAGGCTTGTGAGGTCGTCGATATCCGAAGGGACTTCCCCGCCGAAACGGTCGAGAAGGGCCCGGGCGCAGGCGATCAGGTTCTTCGCCTTGTTGTGGTAGAAGCCTGTGGATTTGATGTCCTGCTCCATCTCGTGGAGATCCGCATTGGCAAAGGCTTCCAGCGTCGGATATTTTTTGTAGAGGTCCTTCGTCACGATATTCACGCGCGCGTCCGTGCACTGGGCAGAGAGAATGGTCGCAAACAGAAGCTGCCAGGGCGTCTCATAGTCAAGCGTCGCCCCCGCGTCCGTTCCATACCGCTCATCCAGGATGGCAAGTATCTCCTGTGTACGCTTTTTCACCATGGCAAATCTCCTTCCTAGAAACAAGGGGCAAACCAAATAGGGGACAAATGCAAAATCCCCTCTCATATTTCCAAACACCGGCAACCGCGGAGCGGAGAATCTTCTCCCATAGGGGACAAATGCAAAACTCCTGCTTATGTTTCCATGTGTGGAGACAGGCAACACGCATTGCGTGCTATTTTCTTGCAGAGCCGGTCCTCTCATAGGGGGCAAATGCAAAATCCCGGGCTATATTTCCAAACGCCTGCACCCGCGGAGCGGAGAATCTTCTCCCATAGGGGACAAATGCAAAACTCCTGCTTATG
>OMTX01000107.1 GCA_900314085.1 uncultured Lachnospiraceae bacterium
ACCCCGGCCTGCACCGGACCCTGATCGGCGACGGCCTGGCAACAGCCATGGCCGGCGCCATCGGCGGCCCTGCCAACACGACCTACGGAGAGAACACCGGCGTCCTGGAGCTTTCGAAGGTCTATGACCCCCGGGTCATCCGGATTGCGGCCGTCTATGCCATCATCCTTTCCTTCTCTCCGAAATTCGCGGAAGTCATCGGCTCTCTGCCTTCGTCCATCATCGGCGGCGTCTCCTTCATCCTCTACGGAATGATTTCCGCCATCGGCGTACGGAACGTCGTTGAGAACCATGTCGACTTCACGAAGTCGAGAAACCTCATCATTGCGGCCGTCATCCTTGTATCCGGTCTCGGCTTCAGTAACGGCCTGACCTTCCAGGTGGGCGGCGCTTCCATTACCCTGACGTCTCTCGCCATTGCAGCCATCCTCGGAATCGTACTGAACGCGATCCTGCCCGGAAAGGACTATGAAGGCATGTCCGCAAATTCCCAGACCGAATGATTTTTATGACTAATATTTGAGTGAAGAGTGTTTCTGCGCAGACACTTGCAGAAAAACGATTTACAGATAAAAAACGGGCCCGCACATTTTTCGTGCGGGCCCTGTTCTCAGGCAGATTTATTCTTTTGATTTCATGCATAGGTATCGATACGCCGGCTCGTCTTCTTTGAGAGAGCCGTGAGTTCCTTCATGTATTCGGAGTCAGAACCGAAAAGGGACTTGAAGTTCTTGATATCAATATTGTCGACGGCGGAATCGGAAAGACTCATGTAGCCGTTTTTGTCCACAGTGATTCCATAGCCCGAGAGCTTGTCGGAATAGGAGTCCGTCAGGGCTTTGAGCTGCTTCGTGGCGTTTTTGATGGTATGGTCGCTCGAAGAAGCTGTGCCGGAATCAATCGTGAAATTATAAGCTCCGGTGAAGGCCTTGAGGGTGGAATAGAAACGGCCCTTCGTGACCTCTTCCTTATTCTTCTCGTCATTGTCATAGTCCCAGTCGGCAAGGGACTGGATTCCCTTCCGCAGGGCGGTCTGGTCGGCCTGCTGAAGGGTAGTGGACTTCGTATCCGTCCGCTTGTTCTTGTAGGCATAGGACCGGTTCCCGTTATAGAGGTTCCGGAGATAGGTTGTGGTTTTGACGGCGAATGTGCTCATGGAATCAGCCTTCTTATATGACCGCAATCCGGCCATGGTTCTTCTACAGAATATTTATCGGCGGCAGGCGGGGAAAATATTAGTCTCTTTGATTTGTACTTTCGGCCGGGCTACATTATAATGAAAGCGCTGTGCAAAAGACGGTATTTGTGGTCTTTGCCGGCGCATTTGAAATGAGTCCTGTTTTACATTATTCATAAGGAAGGAAAATGAATGGCATCTGAAATGAAGCGGGAGAAGGTCATCGTCATCGACTTCGGCGGCCAGTACAACCAGCTTGTCGCAAGGCGGGTCCGCGAAGCCCATGTCTACTGCGAGATTTTTTCTTACCGGACGCCCCTCGAGGAAATTCGGGCCATGAAGCCCCTCGGCATCATTCTGACAGGCGGCCCCAATTCCTGCTACGAGCCCGGGGCGGCTACCTGCTCTCCGGAGCTTTTCGAACTCGGAATCCCGGTTCTCGGCCTCTGCTACGGAGCCCAGCTCATGAGCCAGGTGCTGGGCGGAAAGGTCGAGCGGGCGGCCAACCGGGAATACGGGCATACGGATATTACTCTTGATACTACGTCGCCTATGTTTGCAGGGATTCCGGAAAAGACAACCTGCTGGATGAGTCATTTCGACTATATTTCAAAGGCAGCTCCCGGATTCAGGGCCATTGCGACGACGGAAAACTGCCCGTTTGCAGCCGTTGCAAACGATGAGAAGAAGCTCTACGGACTCCAGTTCCATCCTGAGGTCCTGCACACACCCTGCGGCTCGAAGATGATTGAGAACTTCGTCCGGAAGATCTGCGGAGCGAAAGGCGACTGGGAGATGGGCTCCTTTGTCGATGAGACAGTAGCTTCTCTCCGCGAAAAGATTGGAGACGGCAAAGTTCTTCTGGCCCTGTCCGGCGGCGTGGATTCTTCGGTTGCAGCCGGCCTTCTTTCAAGAGCGGTCGGCAAACAGCTGACCTGCGTATTTGTCGATCACGGTCTGCTTCGGAAAGACGAGGGAGACCAGGTGGAAGGCGTCTTCGGGGAGAACGGTTCTTTCGACCTCAATTTCATCCGGGTCAATGCTCAGGAGCGCTACTACAAGAAGCTTGCAGGTGTGACGGAACCGGAAAGAAAACGGAAGATCATTGGTGAAGAGTTCATCAGGGTCTTTGAGGAAGAGGCGAAGAAAATCGGCGCTGTCGACTTCCTGGCCCAGGGAACAATCTACCCGGATGTCGTCGAATCCGGTCTCGGCGGGGAATCCGCTGTCATCAAGTCCCACCACAATGTCGGCGGCCTGCCCGACTTCGTCGACTTCAAGGAAATCGTGGAGCCCCTGCGCTACCTCTTCAAGGACGAGGTCCGGGAGGTCGGCAGAAAGCTCGGCATTCCGGAATACCTCGTTTCCCGCCAGCCCTTCCCCGGACCGGGCCTCGGCATCCGCATCATCGGGGAAGTCACCGGCGAGAAAGTGAAGATCGTTCAGGACGCGGACGCCATCTACCGAGAAGAGATTGATAATGCCGCAAAAGAGTTTGCGATTGGAAATGCAGCAGCGGACGGCATTACAATTGACGGGGAGAACCCTGACTACAAGCTTCTCCGCAAGTACTATCCTGCCTGGATGCCGGACCAGTACTTCGCGGCTCTGACCAACATGCGGTCTGTCGGTGTGATGGGCGACGAGCGGACCTACGACTACGCAGTAGCCCTTCGTGCCGTGAAGACCGTTGACTTCATGACGGCGGAGGCGGCCGCCATCCCCTTTGACGTATTGCAGCGCGTCATGAGCCGCATCATAAACGAAGTTCGTGGCGTGAACCGCTGCTTCTACGATATCAGCAGCAAGCCGCCGGGAACGATAGAGTTCGAATAATGCACATCCCCTTGAAACCCGCTACTGGAGCGGGTTTCACTTTTCTTCGTCTACTTTTCGTCTACATTTTCCGGACATTTGTAGTTTTATTCCTGCTTTGCCTCGAACTCCTTTACTTCCTTTTCCAGAAATTCTTTCAGCTGTGTTTTGTCGGGCAGATGCAGCATATAGGTGGAGACAAACAGCTGGTTGTCCATTCCTGACAGAGCGTATTCTACCATTTGATCGCCCTTCTTCGTGCAGAGGAGGATTCCGACGGGCGGATTGTCGCCCTCGGTCATTTCATTGGCCTTATAGTAGGCAACGTATGCGTTCAGCTGGCCGAGGTCTTCATGCCGGAATTCGTCGTTTTTCAGTTCTATAATGACATTGCAGTGCAGGAGCCGGTTGTAGAATACAAGGTCAATGAAATAATATTTGTCATCTATGACAATCCGCTTCTGACGTCCTTCAAAGCAAAAGCCCTGTCCCAGCTCCAGCATGAATTCCTGCAGATGGTCTATGAGAGCCTGCTCCAGATCGGATTCGGAAACAGTTTCTTTTGTATCTAACCCGAGAAATTCAAAGGTAAAGGGATCCCGAATAGATAGTTCGTTTCCAGGACCTTCTCCGATGGTTGATTGTAGCAGCTTCTCCGGATTTTTGCTGATGCCCGCACGGAAATAGAGGTTTGTAGTGATTTGACGTCGGAGTTCCCGCACATCCCATCCGCACTTGATGCATTCGGTTTCATAAAAATAGCGCTCAAAAGGATCCTTGATTGGAAGCAGCTCACGGATATGTGAGAACGACAGACTCTTTACAAGAACATCTGCCGGTGTAGTGAATTGGTGCGACACTGTCGCACCTTTTTGGTTGAGAGGCAGGTGGAATTGGTGCGACACCGTCGCACCAATCTGTGGATAGGCAGAATAGAACTGTCGGCACCACTTGAAAAGTGTTGTATTCAGCCCCTTCTCATTGATTTGCTGCTCCAGGTCTTTAAGTAAGTGAGTACCGTATTCAGCCCGGTCTCTTCCACCCTGTTCATATTCCACGATGTAATAGCCTATGGCCCAGTTGCGCAGGGTCATCAGCTGGTTTACAGCGCCTTTGGCGGCTTTGCCAGCCTGCTGGTTAATGCTTTTGATGGAATCGGTCAGGGATTTAAAGGTGAATTCTTCGCTCATCGGGCACCTTCCTCATCAGCTTTTATCTTGGCAGCGTAGGTTTTGATCTCTTCTTCAATCATATTGTAATGGCTCTCCAGATCCGCCTGGAAGGACAGCTCGAAGGAGTCCCGGAAGAAGTCTCCCTGGATGGCCTCTCTGGCCTTGTAGTCCAGATAGTCGTTGACCTGGGAGGTAATCACGCTAAAGGTTGCTATGCGGACATAATAGGTGATAGTGAGGGCCTTGCCGGTCATTTGCAGGTCGGTAAAGCAGGTGGCCCCGAGATCTTCAAAGTGGCGGTATTCGGCCAGAAAGCGGGCCAGGTGCTTTCGCGCAGCTTCAGACGGAGGTGCCAGCAGCTCATTCACCGTGAAGGTAAATCCGGGAGCCATATTGCCGGTCCCGAAGGTCTTTTTTTCTGTTGAAACGCTAATGCCGGCGTCAATGATATCCTTCAGAAGCAGCGTGATTTCAGAAGTCTTTTTGGCATATTTCGCAGTCTTTGCAAAGGCTGCCACGTCTTTTTTGTAGAATCGATCAATCTCATCCTTCTTATCCTGATAATAGACTTCAATATTCGTCTTGAAACGGCCCTCCCAGAGGCGATAGTCGCGGACGGCCTCATCAGATACATTCTCCCCATCCATTCCCATGGCAATACGCTGGTTCTGCCAGAGGTTGATATAGCTGATCAGCGATGCGATATTTTTGTCACTGTCATTGAAGATGAGGCTGGTCGTCCCGTCTTTTTTTTCGACCTTCATGCCGAGCTTGTCCTCAAATTCAAAGAGGACATGCATGATGTCCTCAAAGGACGAAATATTCACTTCGGAAAGGGCGGCCACGTCCACATCCAGGGCGTCGGCAATAGCCTTGCGGATGTCGGCCTTTGGCGCCATTTTGTTGCTTTCGTACTGGTTGATGCGCACATCGGCCGTGCTTTTCTTGAAACCGACAGCTTCCCCGAGTTCCCTCTGGGTCATCCCTTTGAGCAGGCGGTATGTCCGGATCTTTTCTCCAAGTGTCATGGCGTGACTCCCTTCTTTAGTACCTTTCTCATTATAATATGGATTCCCCTGAAATGGAATATGGAAAATAAAATAAAATTATTTAGATTCTATTGACAAACTAAAAATATCTTGATACAGTAATGAAAATAAAATAAAAACATTTAATATTATTTTGCAAACCAAAAGAGAAAAGGAGGAAACGGGATGGCAGAAGAAAGACTCCCGATGTTTGTCGGGGTGGATACGGTGAGGCTCGACCTGGGGGTGTCCCGGGCGAAGGCCTACGAGGTCATCAAGGAATTGAACCGGGAAATGAAAGAGGAGAACCCGCGGGCAATTGTGGTGACCGGCAAGGTGAACCGGATATGGTACGAAGAGGCCTGTCTCAAGCGACGGGCCGTGTAAAAGGAGGGATGAAGGATTGCCTATATTAAAAAATAAAGTACAAAAGAACTTTACCATCGTTGACAATCGTATGTTTCACGACAAAAAACTATCCATGCGGGATCGCGGTTTGCTTTCCACAATCTGTTCCTATCCGGATGGCTGGAATTTCAGCATTGCCGGGGTGGCCGCCAACGCTAAAGATGGCAAGGATTCTATCCGGGCGTCACTAAAGGTTCTGGAGAAGGGCGGGTATCTGAAGCGGACAATGAAGCGTGGTCCGGGAGGCAGGTTTGTCTCAGAGATAGAAGTGATGCCGGAGAGCACCGCCGTGGCGGATTCACCGACACGGTCAAACCGGCGCGAGTCCGCCGTCACGGACAAGCCCACGGAATTAAATAAAAAGAATAAAGAACTTACATCAAGTACTGAATATCCATCTATCCATCAGGAAAAGACGGACGGAAAGACGGATGTGGACACATACAGGGCCTTGATCGCAGACAATATTAAGCTCAGTTGGCTTCTGGATACTGCAGAGCAGCACGGGGACAAGGAAGAGGAGATGGTTCATGAAATCTATGATCTGATCTGTGACATGGTCTGCTTTCCACGAGGAAAGGTAGAAATCAAAGGAACCTCTTATCCTTGGGAAACAGTGAAGAGCCAGTTCCTGAAGCTGAGATACCAGCATGTGGCTGATATCCTGAACCGGATTGTCGATGCCGATCTGCATATCCGGAATATGGAAGCTTACCTGATCTCTACCCTCTACACGGCGAGCCTGACGGGCACGCTGGAGGCCCAGGCAAGCCTGCATGACGATTATCTGAAGTTCTTAAGAGGAAATCCCTATGGATGAAAGGAAGGACGCAAATGGCTGTATATAAGGACAAATGGAACGGTTACGAAGGCGACACCTGGCGGGTGGCTGTCTACTACAAGGATTGGCGAGGCGTGCGGAAGAAGCATGATAAGAGAGGCTTTGCCACCAAAAAGGAAGCTTTAGTCTACGAGCGGGAGTTCATCGCCAAAAGCCGGAAGAATATCCAGATGGGCTTTGAGACCTTCGTGAGCATCTATCTGAAGGATATACGCCCCCAGATCAAGCTGAACACCTATATCACAAAGGAAAATATCATCAATTCACACATTCTGCCCTATTTCAAAGAGCGGGTGCTGGCAGAGATCAGTCCGACGGATATCCTGCAGTGGCAGAACGAGCTGCTTGGCCTGCGTGATGAAAACGGAAAGGGCTATTCACCCGTGTACCTGCGGACAATTCACAATCAGCTGAACGCGATCTTCAATCATGCGGTCCGCTACTATGAACTTCCGAAGAACCCCTGTCACGGAGTCAAAAAACTGGGAAAGGAACGGGGCAAGGAGATGCTCTTCTGGACCCTCGACGAATACCAGAAGTTTGCGGAGGCCATTAAGGACAAACCGATGTCCTATTATGCTTTTCAGATTCTCTATTGGTGCGGCATCCGCTGCGGGGAACTTTTGGCATTGACGCGGACGGACTTTGACCTGGATGCGAAGGTTCTGACCATCAACAAGTCCCTGCAGATGCTGAAGGGAAAAGAGGTCGTCACGCCGCCCAAGACCGAGAAGAGCAATCGGAAGATCAACATTCCGGATTTTCTCTGCGAGGAGATGCAGGATTACTTCGATTCCATCTACAAGATCGACGAGAATGCCCGGCTCTTTCCGATATCGAAGAGCTATCTGCACCACGAGTTGGACCGGGGCTCAGAGGCGGCCGGCGTGAAACGGATCCGTCTGCACGACCTTCGGCATTCGAGCTGTGCTCTTCTCATCAATCTTGGCTATTCGCCGGTACAAATCGGGGAAAGGCTGGGGCACGAGAGCGTGACCATCACGGAGCGGTATTCCCATCTTTATCCATCTGTTCAACGGATGATGGCGGGAAGCCTGGACAAGGCATTTCACGAGGAAGAAAAGAAGGACGAGAATAATGGATAAGATCTACAGACGGCCGACTCAGCTTGGCGGGACGCCGAAGAAAAAGAAAGACGAACATGCCCGGAAACGAAATACCATCATCAATTTCCGGGTGACGCCGCGGGAGAAGGAACTGATCGAAAAGCGGATTGAACTCTCCGGTCTTCCGAAGGCAGAATTCTTTATCGAAAGCTGCCTCTATCAGGCCGTCCTGGTCCGGGGAAATGTCCGGACTTTCTCTGCAATGAAGGAGAATATCAGGCAGCTGGACGAACACCTCTTTGCTTTGCATGAGCGGGGGCCGTTCACTCTGGCTGAGGTGGAATCCCTGCAGACCATGATTGACATATTGGAAAGCTTTTTCAGGAGACATGAATAATGAAAAACACCAACGATAATTTTGAAACCATACAGAAGCTGCGGGAGCGTCAGCAGGCAGGAACGAAGAAGGTGCAGCAGCTGGATGCGCAGATACGGCAGCTTGAGAAACGCCTGAAGGCCGAAGAGAGGAAACGACGGACAAATCGTCTCTGTCAGATCGGCGGGACCGTGGAAGCGGTTCTGGGGCGGCCTATGAGGGCAGAGGAGATTCCTGCCCTGATGAATTTCTTAAAAGGCCAGGAGGAGCGCGGGCATTATTTTTCCGACTATCTGAAAGTGCATGCTAAGGCGGAAGCGGGGAGTTGCGATGCTGGAGAAAAATAATCTCAGCCTGAAATTTTCTCTTTCCCTTCTCGCTGCTTTTGAGAAGGGC
>OMTX01000165.1 GCA_900314085.1 uncultured Lachnospiraceae bacterium
CGGGGCGCCCGGCCATTTTTTACTATCCCGATTTGTTACACAAATATTAATATTTGCCCGACGGATTTTCGGCGCACACAACGAACGGCAGTCCGTGCGTATCAGCACTTTCCACAGTTTACGACTACTTTTTTCGGCACTTCTGCCTGTAACTAAAAATTACAATTCGATTGCAAAAATTCATTATTCATGATATAAATAATGTCAGTGAGAGACATCCTTCCGACAGCAACACGGAAGGAGCGATTCATTGGTCTTACCATTCTTTTCTGATACGTACACCTATGAGGCGACACTCCGCGAGGGAGAAAACACCTCGGTGTATCTCGTCAGACACATCGTACTTGGAGAGCGGCGCGTCATGAAGCTCGTGCGGCGTCCGGCACCTGTCGGAAGCCACGCCGAAAACGGAATTTCCGCAAATGGCAGAGCACCTGCCGGAAACGGAATCCCCGCAGAACACAGGGCAGATAGCAGCGCATCTCTTTCAAGTCACATCTCAAACGAGGCACAGATTCTTTCGGGCCTCCGCTATCCCGGCATTCCCGCATTGTATGATGCAGCAGAAGACGAGAAGTACGTCTGTCTCATAGAGGAATACTGCGCGGGAGAAGGACTCGAAAGCTATCTCACGGAGCATATGCTCCCGGAGAGGGAAATCGCCCGGATCCTGGCGGCAGTCTGCGGAATCCTTTCGTACCTGCACAGCCGGCCCGATGGGCCGATCCTCTACCTGGACCTCAAGCCCGAGCATATTATTCTTTCGGGGGAAAAGGTCAGCCTCATCGACTACGGCATCAGCCGCAGCGCGTCAGCCGCCCGGTCGGGCGAAACAAATCCCGTCTTTGGCACCAGGGACTGGTGTTCACCGGAAGCCGCAGAAGGAAGGGAAGTCACGGTAGCAAGCGACATCTATAGTCTTGGCAGACTTGCGGAAGCCCTCTACCGGCGCTGCCCCGAAGGAAAATCAGCAGCAGTATCCGGCGTCATTATGAAATCCCTGGCAGACCTGCCTGAAAAGCGGCAGGCTTCCGTTTCGGAGTGGAAGGAAGCCTATCTCACCGCACTAGGGCAGGAAAAGGGGGAAGGGGGATGTCTCTCTCACACTGTTGCAGTCACGGGAACGGAAAGGGGAGCCGGAGCGACGCACGTCGCAATAGCCCTGACCGTATACCTGAACCGGACGGGGCGCAAAGCCTGTTATATCAACCGTTCGGGGAGGACCGTGACAGGAAATCTCGTCGAAAATGACGCGACGTTTGTACAGAAAGCAGACGGAACCATTTACCACGCAGGCTTTTGCGGGTATCCCGAGCGGGGGCCCGCTGCGGAAGAGCCGCCCCTGCCGGAAGGCATCCGGGTGGTGGACTGCGGAACGGATCCCGAGAAGACCTATGACGCCGATCTCATCGTCTATGTCGTAAGCTCCTGCAATTGGTTTGCAGGCACCATAGACAGCCGGGCGCCGCTTTCACGGGGAACCGTTGTGGTCCTGAATCCCGGCAGACGGGCGCGGGGCATCCACATGTCCCGCGCCATCGGCCGGAAGGTATACGGCTTTCCGCCGGATCCGGATGCTTTTGCCCTGACGCGCGACAAGGAGAAATTCTTTCGGCGGGTAGAAAAGGGATTGCAGAAAGAAAGGAAATCCGGAGCGGCAGACGGGCAGGGATGAGAGTGAATGCGGTAAAAAAGGCCGCAGCAGCTTTGTCCCGTACCGGTGACAAGTTCGGCGAACCCGGCCGTGAGAAGAGGCCGCGAGATTCAGCCGGCAGATGCAGTGCCGGAAATGAGGCACTTTTGACAAGGGACACGAAGAAAAATTTCAGGGGGAGCCTGCGGGAAACCGCAGCATTTGCATCCGCCGGACGCGGGACAGGGGCGACATTTGACGCCGTCTGCTGCGCCAACTACTTTTCCTCCGTCAGGGGGCGGCGGGTGGCGCTGGCAGAGGTGTCCGGCAGGAACGAGCTCTCCTTCGCAGCGAATGACGATCTCGTGATCAACGGAGGCGTCTGCGGGTTTCACTATCTCGGCGTTGACATTTTCCCCGGACTTTCCGTGGGAGACCTGCCCGAGATATATGATATGCCCTACGACCTCATTGTTCTCGACTGCGGGGAGGCCGCTCCCGGTCTTTCCGACCTGCGGGCGGATGCCCTCTACATTTCGGCGTCTTCCGTGCCCTGGCGGCGGGACGCTCTTACAACCCTCTTTGACGGAACCTGCGCTATATTGCCTACAGAAACGGCTGTGACACGAAGCGGGAAAATACTTTTGCTGACACCGGAAGAGAGGGAAAGGAAGCGTCTTTCTGCAGAGCTCAGGCGCCCGGTCATCAGTGTGCCTTTCATTGCAGATCCCTTCCGCCTGACGCAGGCGAACAGCGCGGCTCTGGCGGCGGTTTTTGCCCCGGAGGCCGATGGGAAAAGGAGGCTGTTTACGAGAAAAATCTGACTGCTTCGGTGCAGCGGCAGGTCAGCGTGCAGAAAGATCCTGCATGCAGGACAAGCGCCTGCTCCGAAGGAAATACGCCGGTTCCGGCCCCATCTGCCAAGATATGCCGGGAACAGGCGGAGATGAAACTGTCCGCGCAGGACGCACAAACGGAGTACTGACCTTTGTGCCCGGGAGTACAGAAACTGCAGTGCCGTTGCTTCGGATGCGGTTCCCGGCATCTGTGCGGAGAGGAGACAGACATTCCAATATGGGGGTGCAAAAAGAAATGTTCAGGGCGGGCGGCCGCGATGCCGCCCGCCCATTCGTCGTGCCCCTTAGAGTGCCTGCTGTTCCTGTGTGTGCGCCTTGATTTGCCGTTCTTCCTCTGTGCCCGCCGTGCCTGCCCGGGCTTTCCTAAGGGAGATTCCTATGTTATAATATGCCGGAATGTGCGAAAAAACAGGTGCTGCCGGTCGACGGATGCCGGGGGCCAAAAGGCTGTGATACAAAAGGCGGTACCTGAGGAAATATACAGAGAGGTCTTCATGGATACAGAAAATATCGGTCAGCAGCAGAGCCGGCGCCGACGCCCATCCGGAAACGGACGGAAACGCAGGCGGGGCGGGAAGAAGCAGCTCCCCATTATTATCATTATCATTCTGCTTGCAGCGTTTGCAGTGATCGGAACGGCGGCAGCCATTGTCCGCTATGCCCCTTCAAAAGAGACGATGCCGCTTTCGTCCTATTTTGCAGCGACCGCAGCCGATCAGGCGGCTGTCATTGTAAACGGTGCCTACGATGACAATCAGGACGGGACGGAAATTCAGTCAGTCGTGAGTGGCGGGGCGGCCTACCTGGAGATCGGCTATCTCGATTCGACGTTTGACAGGGGCTGGTTCTTTGACGCGACGGAGGGCGTTCTCCGCTATGTCACGGATACGCAGGTCATTTCCGCAAATCTTGACAGCTCTGCCTATACGGTCGGCCGGGACAGCGCGGATCTCGGAAGGCCTGTCGTCATTTCGTCGGACAAGCTCTATTTCGTTGCTATCGACTTCGTGAAACAGTATACGGACCTTTCCTATACCCTGTTTTCGGATCCGGCGCGCCTTGTGATCGAAACGCCCGGCTATGAGAAGAGCGTTTCGACGGCGAAGAAGGATACGGAAATCCGCCGCTTCGGTGGACCCAAGTCGAAGATCCTTGCGGAAATCGCCAAGGGAGAAGGCTTTTCCGTTCTTGAAAATTACGGCAAGTGGTCGAAGGTTCTGACGGATTCCGGTGTCATCGGCTGTATGAAGAATTCCTGCATGGGAAATGTCACCAGCGAAACAACGGCTGCGACGCTGCCGGAGCGAAATTATTCTCATTTGCTTCAGGACACACCGGTCTGCCTCCTCTGGCACCAGGTCATGAATACCAGCGCCAACGCAGGCGTCAGTGATGTCATCGCGAAGTCGCCCGGCGTCAACGTCCTCTCTCCTACCTGGTTTACCGTAGCGGACACGGCCGGCGGCCTCCGGTCAATCGCCAGCCTCGACTACGTGCGGACGGCCCACGCTTCAGGAATCAAGGTCTGGGCCCTGGTCGGAAATGTGGAAAATGCCGATGTCGACATGACGGCCCTCCTCGGGGCGACGAGTTCCCGGGACAACCTCGTGAACAATATCATCGGAAGCGCCATCGCATACAGCGTTGACGGGATCAATATTGACTTCGAGTCCCTGCAGGCCTCCTGTGAGGGCGGCTACCGCGAGTTCATCCGCGAGCTTTCCCTCAGGTGCAAGGCAAACGGCCTCGTCCTTTCCGTTGACAATTACGTTCCGTCCGATTACACGGCCTTCTACGACCGGGCAAACCAGGCGGACTACGCCGACTATGTCGTCATCATGGCCTACGACGAGCATCACGCCGGCGCTGCGGAAGCCGGCCCCAATGCGTCGATTTCCTTTGTCAAGGATGCTGTCACGAATACGATGAAGGAAGTGCCGGCAAATCAGACCATCCTCGGCATGCCCTTCTTCACGCGTGTCTGGGCGGTGAACGGAAGTGACGTCTCTTCAAAGGTGCTCTCCATGGCTGCAACGCCCCAGTATATGTCCGACCACAGCCTGACATCGACCTGGTCCGAGACAGACGGCGCCAACTATGCGGAATACAAGGACGGCGACACGACCTACAAGGTCTGGCTCGAGGACGCCAAGTCCCTGTCATTGAAGCTTTCCGCGATGAAGGACAGCTCCCTCGCCGGCGGCGCCTTCTGGAAGTCTGGCCAGGACTCATCCGACATTTGGGCGACGATCAATTCGTATATGAATTAGAATAATGAAAACGATATATGAAACAATAGATCCCGCTGAGGTCGACACCCCGCGGGCGCAGGCAATTTTGGAGAAGGCCGGGGAGATTATCCGCGCGGGCGGGCTTGTCGCCTTCCCGACGGAGACGGTGTACGGCCTGGGCGGGGATGCGGAAAACCGCGAGGCATCGAAGAAGATTTACGCAGCAAAGGGACGCCCGTCTGACAATCCCCTGATCGTGCACATCTGCGCGCTCGATCAGCTGAAGGAAATCGCCGCCGAATATACAGAGGATATGGGAAGATTAGCGCAGGCCTTCTGGCCGGGGCCCCTCACCATCATAGTGAATTCTTCCGGACTCATCCCCCACGAGACGACAGGAGGGCTCGATACCGTGGCAGTCCGCTTTCCTTCGCATCCGGTGGCAAATGCCCTGATCCGTGTCAGCGGGCGGACAATTGCAGCGCCTTCCGCCAATACGAGCGGGCGGCCGAGTCCGACCGAGGCCGCCCATGTGAGGGACGACCTCGATGGGAAGATCGACATGATCATTGACGGCGGCCACGTAGACATCGGCCTTGAGTCGACAATTGTGGATCTGACGGAAGAGGCGCCGACAATCCTGCGCCCCGGCTACATCACGCCCGACGACGTGAAACGGGTGCTTGGCGCCTGCCGCATCGATCCCGGCATTACACAGGAAAACACCCATGTCCGTCCCAAGGCGCCGGGCATGCGCTACCGCCATTATGCGCCGAAGGCCCACCTCACGATCATTGAGGGCGGCCGGCAGCAGGTGCTTAAAGCGCTTGCGACGAAGGCGGAAGAGTCGGCAGCAGGAGGAGCAAAGACAGCGGTCATCTGCTCGGCAGAAGCTGCGGAAGCATTGAAGGCAAAGACGACAGGGATTGAAATCATCACGATCGGCGCTGAAGGCAACGATGACGAGATCGCGGCGAACCTCTTTGCCGTGCTGCGCAAATGCGACGACGACGGTGTGGAGCGGATTTTCTCCGAGAGCTATGAGGACGGCCGCATCGGCGGTGCCATTATGAACCGCCTCATCAAGGCGGCCGGGCACGACATCATTACCGTGTGAATAGAAAGGCAGAAGAATGCAGGAATTCCTGTATTTTTCAGTGGTCTGTGAAATTTCAGGGCCGCACTCTACTATATGAACAGAGTCACAAGAATAATTTTTGCGGTGGGCGAAGGCCTCTCGCGGGCGCCGATGGCGGCGGGGGTTTTCGGACAGCTCTATGACCGGAAGGACATAGAGGTCCTTTCGCGCGGGATTGCGGTCGCCTTCGAGGAACCGGTGAATCCCAAGGCCGAGGTCGTCATGATCGGAAACGGGATCGACATCTCGGGCTTTACGGCGAAACCGCTCATGAATTACGAGATCACGGACCGGACGATGATCTTCACGATGGATGCGAGGGACCGGCAGGAAATCCTTGCCAATTTCGAGAGCGCCAACGAAGAGAATGTCCGCATCCTTTCCGATTATGTCGGCGACGAGCTCGAGATCATGGATCCTTATGGGGGAACCCTGCAGTCCTATGGCCTCTGCTTCGAGCTCATCAAGACGACCATAGAAAAGCTCATCTCCATGATCGAGGACGACGGCCTCTTCGTGCGGGAGTCGCAGACGGTTGCGGGGGAAGATGCAGGGCAGGAGCCTGTTTCGGAAACTTCGGAAACGGAAGAAAATACGGGGGAAGAATCATGAGCGGAAAGAGAACGGATTACATCAGCTGGGACGAGTACTTCATGGGGATTGCCTCTCTTTCGGGCATGCGGTCCAAGGATCCCCACACCCAGGTCGGGGCCTGCATCGTGAGCGGGGACAACAAAATCCTTTCCATGGGCTACAATGGCTTTCCTACGGGCGTCAGCGACGACGACTTCCCCTGGAACCGCGACGGAGCGCCGCTCGAGAACAAGTACTTCTACACGACGCACGCTGAACTGAACGCAATTCTCAATTACCGCGGCGGATCCCTCGAAGGAGCCAAGCTCTACGTCTCCCTCTTTCCCTGCAATGAATGCGCGAAGGCCATCATTCAGTGCGGCATCCGGGAGATCATCTACGACAGCGACAAGTATGCGGAGACGCCCTCTGTCATTGCGTCGAAGCGCATGCTGGACGCAGCGGGCGTCCACTACCGCAAGTACATCCACAGCGGACGGAAACTGGAAATCGAAGTATGAAGCCGGCTCGCGCCGGGCGCCCGGCGCGAGCTTTTCTTTTACATGGTAACAGACTTGTAAAAATAGACAAAAAAAGTAGTATTCAAAAAATCATTGTGGTAATATTACACAAGACGTGCTTCCTTTGAGAGGCAGCCGGCGAAATGGATTTCGACACCTGCGGAGGTTTTTCGCAGGAGGGGAGAAAGCCGGGAGCGTCGGCAGAAATATTAGTCATAAAAAAGCAATGTAAGCAGTTACAGGATGGGGGTCGTATGATAGAAGATACCATTCAGGCCGTCAAAG
>OMTX01000160.1 GCA_900314085.1 uncultured Lachnospiraceae bacterium
CGGTTGACGTTCTGCCTTCCCTGTCCCGTCTGAAGGACAAGGGTATCGGCGAGGGGAAGACGCGAAAGGATCACGCAGCCACGATGAACCAGCTCTTCGCTGCCTATGCCCGTGGTAAAGACGCGAAGGAACTCATGGTCATCCTCGGCGAGGCCGCTCTGACCGAAACCGACCTTCTCTATGCGAAATTCGCAGACGAGTTCGAGAAGCGCTACGTATCCCAGGGCTACGACACCGACCGCTCCATCGAGGAAACCCTCGAAATCGGCTGGGATCTGCTCCGCCTCCTGCCTCGCTCCGAGCTGAAACGTATTCCGGATGCGATGCTCGACGAGTACTACGAAAAGAAAGATTGAACGTAACTGCGGCAACGTCGGTTACGGGGACTGGCTCCCTACGCCGAGCGAAAGCGAGGCATAGGGGCCTGTCTCCCGTTTACATACCCCCGGCTGCAGTGATGCATTCCGAAAGGAAAGCCTATGGCATCTGTTAATGTAAATCCCACCCGGATGGAGCTGACACGCCTGAAGAAGAAGCTGGCGACGGCCGTCAAAGGCCATCGTCTGCTGAAAGACAAGCGGGACGAGCTGATGCGGCAGTTCCTGGATCTCGTGCGGGAAAATATGGAACTTCGGAAGAAGGTCGAAAAAGGTTTGGCCGACGCGAACCGGGAATTCGTCCTCGCACGAAGCGGAATGGATGAGCAGACCTTGTCCGAGGCTCTGATGGCGCCGAAGCAGGAAATCTATCTGAAGAAGGACACGCGAAACGTCATGTCCGTCGACATTCCGGTTTTCGACTATGAAACGCGGACGCCGGACGAGAACGACATGTATTCCTATGGTTTCGCCTTCACCTCCAGCGATCTCGACGGAGCGGTTTCTTCCCTTTCCGAGGTTTTCAAGGACATGCTGAAGCTGGCCGAGGTCGAGAAGTCCTGCCAGCTGATGTCCGCAGAGATCGAGAAGACGCGCCGCCGCGTCAACGCCCTCGAACATGTCATTATTCCTGAGACGCAGGAAGGCATCCGCTACATCACGATGAAGCTCGATGAAAACGAGCGGTCGACACAGGTCCGCCTGATGAAGGTCAAGGACATGATGCTGAACGAGGCTCACGGCTACGACGAGAAGCTTCATGAACCGGTGGACAAATGAATTTCATAATCTGCTGAGATATGCGAGCGGGCGCACAGGCGCCCGCCCGTTTTCGTTGCAAAAAAATATACAAAATGCTACTATGTCAACGATTTCGGAATTTTTGCGTGACATAGAGAGGAAGACCATGGAAAAGACATCTTCGAAGAAAATTCTTTCAGTAGCAAATATCGCCCAGATTGCCTTGGCGGCAGCCATCATGTGCGTGCTCGGACCCTTCTCAATTCCGATCGGGCCGGTGCCTGTTTCCCTGACGCCCTTTGCCGTATATCTGGCAGCGGTCGTCCTTGGCAAGTACAAGGGAACGATTGCCACCCTCATCTATCTTCTGATCGGCCTCTGCGGCGTGCCTGTATTTTCGGGCTTTTCCGGCGGAGCAGCCAAGCTTTTCGGACCGACTGGCGGCTACCTTGTCACATTCTTTGTGACAGCCTTCATCGCCGGCTGGTTCGTTGAGAAATCCGAGAAGTTCTGGGTTCGTTTTCTGGGCTGCCTCCTCGGTCTCGCCGTTCTCTATTTCGTCGGAACGATCTGGTTCATGATCGGCATGTCCATGGCTGGGAAGGCAATGGGACTTTGGGCATCGCTCATGGCCTGCGTCATTCCTTTCGTGCCCTTCGACTGCGTGAAGATTGCCCTGGCCCTGATTCTCGGCGGCCAGATCCGCAAGGCGCTGAACAAGGCGGGACTTTGATATACTATTCAGCACAGAAAATAGAAATACGCGTTGGATGCTTGCATCCATAAGCGATTTTCTATTTTCTGTGGCCTGGCGGCGAAGCCGCCCGGAAGCCCAAACAGCGAGAATTTCGAAGAAATTCGAGCTTGGGCTTCTGAATAGTTATTCTGATAGATAAGAGGAAAGCCTATGGATATCACTGATCGCAGCAACCGCGAACAGATCGAGGACATTCAGATCCAGATTGAGCGGATCAACAAGGAAATTGCGGATCACGAGAATGAGATCCGCCGCCTGCAGAACGACAAGGGCGCTCTGATGAAGGAAATGGGCAATCTCATGGATTCGAAGACGGAGCAGAACCTGCTGACAGCCGTCTATGAGCAGCGGAAGGCGATGCGGGAGAAGGCGAAGAAGCAGTGATGCTGCGGCTCCGCAGATATGCCGGCTTTTTCATATACGATGAAACGCAAAGGCGCGGGCCCACCGGGGCCCGCGCCTTTACTGCCTTTGCGATTTATATTAGTATTTTGCGATTTCGTCGTCGTCCGCTGTTCCCGGTGTAATTCCTTTGATGACAACCTCGTAGGAGGAGCCGTCTTCGAGCTGTACCGTGCAGGTGTCGCCGACAGAGTGCCCGCGGATGGCAAGTCCCATGGGGCTTTCGATGGAGATCTTGTTTTCCATCGCCTTGCCGCGGATGGGCGTGACAAGCTTATAATCCTCTGTCAGGTCGTCGTCCGGGAAGTAGAGGGAGACCGTGTCGTTGATTCCGACGGTTCCTGCCGCGTGGGCGTCATCTATGATCTTCGCGGTTTTCAGGACATTCTCGAGATAGTGGATGCGGGACTCGTTCTGGTTTTTCGCCCGCTTGGCTGCGTAGTATTCGAAGTTTTCGGAGAGGTCCCCCATGGCCCGGGCTTCGCCGAGGGCATCGAGGAGCTTGGGCCGCTGCTTGTATTTCCGGTCATCGATCTCCGCCTGGATTTTTTCCACGTCATCTTTTGTCAGCTGCTGCCGCTGCAT
>OMTX01000105.1 GCA_900314085.1 uncultured Lachnospiraceae bacterium
CACTCATGCGGAAACAGCAATCTCATACATCTACGCTATCAATGTCACAGCAAGTCGTACTATAACAGGAATTCCCCCGGTCTGCAAGGATTTTCGGAGAAATATTGTTCTTTTTCGAAAACAATTATCAGATGTCTGTTGTATTGGATGTCTGTTGTGGGCCGGAGGATCTGCGGCACGGTGAATTGGGTACAGTCCCTGGAGTTTTTGCATTTATCCCCTACGCGCAGCGGGCAGCAGCGGAAAGCAGGACATGCGGCGGGCCTATTCCCAGTGCTTTTTGCATTTATCCCCTACGCGCAGCGGGCAGCAACAGGAAGCGGGGGCATAAGACGGGCCTATTCCCGGCTTTTTTGCATTTGTCCCCTATCACTGAAAAACTGCCAGCCCGGACGCCCCACAGGGAAGAACCAGCCCGCTGTACTTCACAGGCAGGCCGATCTCATTTGCCTCTACGCGGCAGGTAAATGCCCGACCTGCTCCGGGACGGGAATCATCTTCTGCTGTATAACCGATGCCCCCGGTGCGGCCTTCCTTCAGCACTGCTGAAAGCATATAGGAAAGAACGGACGCCTGCAGGCCCGTCGTGTAGGAATTGATGAGGAAGAAAAGGGGCTCGTCCGAAAGGAGCTGGGCACAGATGTTGACGAGATACCAGACACTGTCCTCTATCTTCCAGATCTCCCCCTTAGGGCCGCGGCCGTAAGACGGCGGGTCCATTATTATTGCATCATAATGATTGCCGCGGCGGATTTCCCGCTCGACGAATTTCACACAGTCATCGACAAGCCAACGGATGGGGGCGCTCGCAAGGCCGCTCGCGCCCGCATTGTCTTTTGCCCAGGAGACCATGCCCTTGCTCGCATCGACGTGGGTCACCGACGCTCCTGCTGCCGCAGCGGCCATCGTCGCCCCGCCGGTGTAGGCAAAGAGGTTTAAGACCTTCACCTCGCGGTTCGGCTCCGCCGCCCTGCGGTCGGCGATCAGCTTCGAAAAGATCTCCCAATTCGCCGCCTGCTCGGGAAAGACGCCTGTGTGCTTGAACTTGAAGGGGCGGAGGTTGAAGCAGATTTCCTTTTCTATGGAAGAAAGGGGGTAGCCAATCTGCCACTCCTCGGGCAGGTCAAAGATCTCCCAGTCCCCGCCGCCCTTCGCCGACCGGTGGTAGTGGCCGGACAGGCGCTTCCACTCGGCCGCTTCCCGCCCCGTCTTCCAGATTACCTGGGGATCCGGCCGCAGGAGGATATAGTCTCCCCATCTTTCCAGCTTCTCTCCCCCGTCACAGTCAAGGACTTCAAATTCTTTCCAGCCGTCAGCTATTAACATTGTGCTTTTTCTCCATATATGTTTGTTTACAGCAGCAAAGAGAAAAAGAGCGATTTTCATACAATTTCTCTCTGTTTTCTCTGCCATCCTTCATATCTTTCACAAGCTAAAAGAGATACAAGCCGAATTTTCTCTGATTCTTCTCCTTTTCAGACAGCTCCTTACAGGCAGGGCAAGCGGCAAAGGAGAATTCTTCGTGCTTTTCTCTGATTCTTCTCCCTTTCAGGCAGCGCCTTACAGGCAGGATGCGCAATTAAGGAGAAATTTCGGGATGTCCCTCACCATTTTCTCCGTTGTCGCCTGCACCACATGGCCGCCTGCCCCGGAAAAAGAGAAAAACGAAACATTGACAACAATTCTTCTCCCCTTCGGCAGCTCTGCGCCAGTCTCCTACACGGCATGCACCATTCCCCACATGATGAGAAACTGGGCAAATACGTACGTGATCATCACGCCAACCTCCATGAAGGAGCCGACGTCGCGCTTGAAGACCGTCATAGCCAGGATGGAATCAGACGCCACGAACAGCACGCTCCCCAGGAAGGTGTAGAAGATATACTCTGCGGAAAGCCCGCTGCCAACCGCCGAAAACCGCAGGAAGGCAAAAACACTCATGGCGACGATGGCCCCCATGTAGACAAAGACCGGGGCCTTCATATTCTTCGGCACAAAGGGAATCAGGTGCTTCTTCAGCCACAGGATATAAACAATATAAGGCACGAGGACCAGCAGAAGCAGGGCTGTGGACGGCTGCCACACGATATCTTTGGCAAACGCTATTATATAGAAGATATGCCCGCAGAGGAAGGCAGCGAGGCCGGCCGTGAAGAGGCTGTCCTTCAGCAGAAAGAGATCGCCTGCGTATCCGCAGAGCATGCCGAGAAGCAAAGGAATGGAGATGGCTGCAAGTATAATCTCCCCATTGCTTCTATAGATAGCTGCAAAATAAATGGCTATGACTAGGGGCATGAGGAAGGCCTTGGAAATGCCTGCCATCCTTTTGTTCATACTCCAGCAGCCGTAGACATTGATGACGGCAGCAACGGCAAGGACGATGCGAAGAACTGTAACTATCATGTATTCACCTCATAATCGGGGTAGGAAAATTCATTCTCCTGCCCGCCGCGGCTTTTCGCCCGGCGAAGCCGGAAAAAAACTATGCGTGAGCCGGCGAAAATAAAGCGGCGCCCCGGGAGGGCCGGGGCGCCGGGAACGTGCCAAATTATATTGGAAACGACTTTTTGTCGTTTCCGTAATCGCGCCGAACGCGTGCTGCGAAGCGGCTAATTTTCTAAAGCGTTCGTGTGCATCATTATAGTAAGCGGCAAATCTTTTTGACGTTTACTATAACATCTTTCTCTTTCTCAACAGGAACAGGGTCACGAGGCAGATGCCCAATGTCACAAGGCAGATGATACCGAAGCCGAAGGCCGTGTGGGCCAGGGGAACCGGCACATTCATGCCCCAGATTCCGCTGATGATGGTCGGAATGCTCATGACGATCGTGATACTTGTCAGGACCTTCATGACCTCGTTCAGACGGTTGCTGATGACCGAGCTCATGAGCTCCCGGGTTCCGTTGATGATATCCCGGTAGATGGAGGTCATCTCGATTGCCTGCTTGTTTTCGATGATGACGTCCTCCAAGAGCTCGTCGTCTTCCTCATATCTGCGAAGCCGCCCGTAGCGCGTCAGGCGGTCAAGGACGACGCCGTTCGCCCGCAGGGACGTGGCGAAGTAGACGAGATTCGACTCGAGCTCGTGCAGGTCGACAAGGTCACTGTCCTTCATGCCTTCCCCGATGCCTTCCTCGAGTTCCGTCCGCTTCTTGTCGATGGCGCGAAGCAGCGCCTGGTAGCGCATGCAGACGTTGTAGAGGATCTGGTAGGTGAAGCGCATCTGCTTCTTCGTGGAAAATGTCCGCACATGGCGGTCGATGAAAGGCGTCAGCACCGTCGTCTCTTCCGAGCAGACCGTGATGAGATAGCCTTCCTTCAGAAGAATTCCGAGCGGGATGGTCGTATATCCCCGCCGGTTGTTCCGAACCTCGGCCGAAGGGATGTCGACGAGGATCAGGGTATAATTGTCCTCGAGGCTGATACGGGAAGACTCCTCGTCATCGAGAGCTGCCCGCACATCCGCGATGTCCATCTCAAACTTCTCGGCGATGTAGCCGACTTCGGCCTGGGACGGATCCGTCAGCTTGATCCAGCAGCCCTCTTCGGGTTCGTCGATGCGCCGGATCAGCGTGTCATTCGTCTTGAAAAAATCAAGCATTGTCTTGCCTCCGCTTTCCGCGCGGTCCGGCACAGACGCCCGTTCTCAGATCGGATGAAGAAACACGCAATGCGTGTTATGAAATAATCAGCCGGTAAAAGCGGGTGTGAGCGCGTTGGCCTGCGCGCAGATTGAAAATCCTATGCACAATCGACCGTGACTGTCAGATTCCATACCGCTCACACTCCTTTCAATATAATTATGACTAATGTAAAGCGCCATCTCTTCCGGCGCCTCAGCTCTCGTGAAAAAACCACAGAAGATTTTAGGGCATTTCCACGGAAAATTCAACATATGGGAATGTAAATCTTCTATTACAGAAAACTGCCCGCTGGCCATTATATTTTCATATTACCCGATAAGCCCCACCGCCACATCGTTGACGTTTGTTCCGGTCGGGCCGGTTGTGATCAGCCCGCCTGCCGCTTTCAGGGCGGTATAAGCATCATTATTCTGAAGGACTTCTGAAAGCACAAGGCCATTCGCCTGCAGGGCTGCAAGCGCTGCCCCGTCCACGAAGCCGCCTGCGGCATCCGTCGGGCCATCCGTTCCGTCACTGCCGACCGAAAAAAGTGCAGCGTTCGGGATGCCCGATATTTCCTGTGCCGCAACCAGGGCAAGTTCCTGGTTTCTTCCGCCTTTCCCGCTGCCTGTCACATGGACGACCGTTTCTCCGCCGGCAATGAAAGCAAGTTTCTCTCCATCTCCTGCATGGGTTTTCAGGATACTGCCAAGGAGACGTCCTGCCTCCCGCGCTTCGCAAGTCATGCAGTCCGTCAGCAAAACGGGCCGGTAGCCCCGCTTCTCCGCTGCATTTGCAGCAGCCTGGCAGAGTTCCCGCACGGACCCTGTGATATGGTTTTCCACATTGTCCAGGGTTTTCGGTGTCTCGATGTGCAGGCAGTCTTCTGCCTGCTTCGACAGATGAAGACCGTACTTCGAGGCTATTGCCAGAGCCTGTCCGCAGGTGGAAGAATCCGGGCAAGCAGGTCCTGACGCGATCATATCGACTGTATCCCCCACCACATCCGAAAGAATAATGGAAAAAACCCTTGCAGGCAGACAGTGCTCCGCAAAGCGGCCGCCCTTCACCCCGGATAAGCGTTTGCGGATTGTATTGATCTCAATGATTGACGCCCCTGCTGCGAACAGCTGTCCTGTGATGTCCTGAAGCTCGTCTTCCCCGATCAGGGGCTTTTCAAAGAGGGCGCTGCCTCCGCCGGAGAGAAGAAACAGAACGGTATCGTCCGGCGTCAGATCTGCTGTCAGGGCAAGCGCCTGTTCCGCTGCCTGAAAGCCATGCTCATCCGGGACAGGATGACCGGCTTCGAGGCATTGCACTCCGGGAATGCTTCCCGCGGCATGGCCGTATTTCGTGATTACGAGACCGGCATCCACATGTCCTAAGGCTCTGACTGCAGCGCTTGCCATATGCCAGGCAGCTTTGCCGACCGCAAGCAGAATGACTTTTCCGCTGCCCTTTTGAAAGCCTGCCAGGGCCCGCATTACAGCCGCATCCGGCAGGACCGCGGAAACAGAAGAGGTAATGATTTCTTCCGCATCACTGCGAAAAGGGCTCTTCAGGTTCTCTGAAAAAATGCTCTTCATCTGCCGCCTGCCTTATAATAAGCAAACATGTACTGCTGCATGACTCCGTTAAAGGGCCCGATAGCGATCCGCCTCGAAAGCGACTCGATTTTCTGACGCGAGCTCTGAACGCTGCCTCCAATGGGCGGCATTTGTGCAAACCCGCCGCAGTGCTGTCAGTCAAAGAAAACCGAGGGCTTCCTCCGGTCGGCTGATGATGGCCAGGGCGTGCTGCTGCACAAGCACATCCCGGTCATTGTAGCCCCAGTCGCAGAGGAGGTACTTAAGGCCGGAATTTTCTGCTGTCGCTGCATCGACCGTAGAATCACCGATGTAAAGAGTCTGCGCCTTTGCCTCTGCAGAAGGCTCCGCCAAAAGGACATTCTCCGCCTCAACAGAAGGATCCGACAGCAGCCTTTTTTCCGCTGCATTTGAAACTGTTGCTTTTCCGGCAGTCTGACCGGCCGAAACTGCCCTGGCATCAGGCGCTGTGCCTGTGCCCGCTCCGCTTTTCTCCATTTCAGCCAGCAGATTCATCGCCTTGTAGACCATCAGCGGCTGCGGCTTGTGGGGGACTCCCTCCGCCGCGCCGACCGTCACGTCAATGAGGTCTCCAAA
>OMTX01000104.1 GCA_900314085.1 uncultured Lachnospiraceae bacterium
GCGCAGCCGGCCCCGCTCCTGTTCATTTAAACACACTTTGCCTTTTCAGGCAATCATCCGGAAAAACCGCACTGTTTCTGCGGTTCAGCCAATCTTTCCAGCCCCATCACCTATTTCCACGACATAGATTTCGGGCGTCTTTCCGACCTTTTCCTCGTAGCCCTTCGTAATGGTTTCCTTGAAGGCGTCGAGGGCCTCGTCCTTCACAATGGAAACCGTGCAGCCGCCGAAACCACCGCCGGTGATGCGGCTTCCGACGCAGCCGGGTACGGACCAGGCGAGCTCTGCCAGGACGTCACATTCCGGGCAGGAAGTCTCATAGTCATCCCGCAGGGAGACATGAGTCTCATTCATCAGGCGGCCGAACTCCTCGATATGATTCTTTTTCAATTCAGCCACGGCCCGGATCGTCCTCTGGTTCTCATAAACCGCGTGATGCGCCCGTTTCCGCTCTGTTTCATCGGTGATAACGGATGCATATTTGTCAAAGGTTTCATCGTCGAGGTCGCCGAGCGCTTTGATATCGACGACGGTCTGCAGCTGCTGCAGGGCGTGGGTGCATTCCTGGCGGCGCTTATTATATTCTGAATCAACCAGGCTGTGCTTCACCTTGGAATTCACGATGACAATCTTTGCCCCGTCAAGCCTGATGGGAGCGTACTCGAAGGAGAGGTCCGCCGTATCGAGGAAGATGGCGCAGTCCTTCTTTCCCATGGCTACAGCGAACTGATCCATGATTCCGCAGTTCATCCCGTTGAAATTGTTCTCGGAATACTGGCCGATCAGGGCGAGGTCCTGATTTGTGAGGCCCGAAAAGCCGAAGAGGTCGCGGGCTACGCAGCCGGTCAGGACTTCCAGGGAGGCGGAAGAGGAAAGGCCGGAGCCGTTCGGGATGTCCCCCCAGATCAGCATGTCAAAACCGGAGTCAAATGTCTTCCCCCACTTGGTCTGAAGCGCCCAGACAACGCCGATCGGGTAGTTTGCCCAGCCGTATGCATCGCTATATTCTATGTCCTTCACGGAGCACTCAACAACGCCCGTCTTTTCTACGTTTGCAGAGTAGAATCGGAGCCTGTCATCCGTCCGCTTCTTCGCAACGGCGTAGGTGCCGATGGTCAGGGCGCAGGGGAAGACGTGGCCGCCGTTGTAATCCGTATGCTCGCCGATCAGGTTCACCCGGCCGGGCGAAAAATAGCTGCCGCTGGCTTCCCCGTCTCCGAAAACTTCCGAAAACTTCTTCTGCATCTCTTCGATTGTCATAATGTCCTCCGGGAATTCCCCTCAAATTTCCATATCTGCAATTCCGGAATCAGAGCTGTATTCTCAGGACTCTCTCAACGGAATGTGCAGTTTCTCTCACTTATGCCACTGCTATTCTACACACGGAACGCCCCTTCGTCCATAGGCAATTGCAGGGAAAATTGTGCAAAATCGGCTGTCGTATGCGGTGCAGCTGCGTCTCGATTTTAAGCGCATGCGCTTACATCTGCCCCGGAACCGCCAAAAAGAGCGGGCGGCCGTAGGCCGCCCGCTCCAATGTAAGTCGGGTTGGAACTCAAAATCAGTTGACGATTGTCTCCTCGGTCTCCTTGTCGAAGAAGTGAGCCTTCTCCATATCAAGGGCGAACTTGACTGTGTCGCCGGTACGAGCCGTCGTACGAGGGTTAACGCGGGCTGTGATCTCGGTGTTGTTGTAATCGAAGTACAGGAATACTTCTGCGCCGAGGAGCTCGTATACGTGGATCTTTGCCTCGATGACGTTCTCGGGATGGGTATCGATAGCCATCTGGGCATCGGAGATGTCCTCAGGACGGATACCGAATACAACGGTCTTTCCTACATATCCCTTGTCGACAAGAACCTTTGCCTTTGCGGGAGGGATGTTCAGGGTATGCGTACCAAGGTTTGCAACAACCTGGTCGCCGTTCTTCTCGATCTTTGCATCGAGGAAGTTCATCTCGGGAGATCCGATGAAGCCTGCAACGAACTGGTTGCAAGGGTTGGAGTAGAGGTTCTGGGGAGAATCTACCTGCTGAACGACGCCG
This sequence comes from uncultured Lachnospiraceae bacterium, assembly GCA_900314085.1. GTDB lineage: Bacteria > Bacillota > Clostridia > Lachnospirales > Lachnospiraceae > RUG306. The sequence goes on from OMTX01000104.1 coordinate 2,046, forward strand.
TCCTTCATGACGACGATCCGGGTACCGAGCGTCATAGCCTCGGTCTGATCGTGTGTTACATAGATCATCGTAGCGCCGAGTCTGTCATGGAGTTTGGAAATCTCGATACGCATCTGTACACGGAGCTTTGCATCGAGGTTTGACAGAGGCTCGTCCATGAGGAAGACCTTGGGGTTCCGGACGATGGCACGGCCCATGGCAACACGCTGCCGCTGACCACCGGACAGAGCCTTGGGCTTGCGGTCAAGGAGCTTGTCCAGGTCGAGGATCTTTGCGGCCTCGCGGACCTTCTTGTCGATCTCGTCCTTGGGAAGCTTACGAAGCTTCAGACCAAAGGCCATATTGTCGTAAACTGTCATGTGGGGATACAGAGCGTAGTTCTGGAATACCATTGCGATATCACGGTCCTTGGGCTCTACATCGTTCATGACCTTTCCGTCGATTGTCAGGGTACCGGAGGAGATGTCCTCGAGACCTGCAATCATACGGAGGGTGGTGGATTTTCCGCAGCCTGAAGGGCCGACGAAAATGATGAATTCCTTGTCCTGTACGTCAAGGTTGAAGTTCTTTACGGCTTCGAAACCGTTCGGATAAACCTTGCAGACATTGTCAAGCTTGATTCCTGCCATTTCATAACCTCCAAAAAGATTTGTACTTCATGAGAATAATGTAAAGCGCGTAGCTTTCCCATCACCTCAACTGTCAACGAGTATACCTGTAAAAACTGCCCAACGCCACGGCCAAAGCATACAAAATTTTTGTATTTTCTTCGTTAATTTAACCAAAGGCCCGCCCCTGGCGGGGCGGGCCTTTGTGCGTTTATAGCAATTGCAGTCCAAATAAAATTTCTAGATCAGTCTACTACGTAAGGCATCATAGCCAGATGACGGGCACGCTTGATGGCGGTCGTCAGGGCACGCTGGTGACGGGCGCAGGTCCCGGTCACACGGCGGGGAAGAATCTTTCCACGCTCGGAAACGTACTTCTTCAGAAGTGCTACGTCCTTGTAATCTACCTTTGCATTCTTGCCGCAGAAGACGCAGACCTTTCTCCGTCTGTGGATGGGCCGTCTTGTACGTCTGCTGTCAGCACCGTTCTCACTTGTCTTTGCAAATGCCATTTTCATTTACCTCCTGAAAATGAGGTCATACTGTTTCACGCGAAGGGAAGCTCGTCGTCCACTCCGTCCGGAATGCTCATGAAACCGTCTCCGGCAGGAGCAGCTCCTGCGTCAGCCGACGAAGGGGCGGGTCCGCCTGCGGGAAGGGGTGCGCTGCTCGAAGAAGCAGATGCCGCCTTGCTCTCGGCAAACTCGATATTGTCGACCATGATCACGGTTCCGTATACCTTCTGTCCGTCCTTGTTCGTGTAATTGTCGTTCTGGACCTGGCCCTCGACAACAACCTTCGTACCCTTTTTCAGGTACTTCTCGATGAACTCGGCGGTTTTCCGGAATGCGGTGCAGTTGAAGAAATCCGCCTCGGGCTGACCCTCCCGCTTGAAGCGGCGGTCAACGGCGATGGAGAAGCGGGCTATGGCCATTTCGTTGGCTCCGTAGCGGACTTCCGGATCTCTTGTCAGTCTCCCCATGAGTATGACTCTGTTCATATAGTTTTCTCCTTATCAGAATAATAAGGAATCGGGCTCGTCATTCAACGTTTCCGAATATCGACTGTCCCGGCTCTCACCGGGCGTCGGCAGGACTTTTTCAGTCCTCTTCTGCGCTGACTACGAGGAAGCGGAGAACATTGTCCATGATCCGGACATTCTCCTCGATCTTCGCGGGAGCTGTGGGCTCTGCGTCGAACTTGACGAAGTAATAGTAAGCTTCCGTCATCTTCTGGATCTCGTAAGCAAGCTGCTTCTTGCCCCAGTCGTCAACGCCGGTCACAGTGCCGCCTGCACGGGTGATGTATTCCTTCGCCCGGTCCAGAAGCGCTGCTCTGGCATCGTCGTCGATCTTCTCGGAAAGAACGAGCGCCAATTCGTACTTTTTCATGTGTTTTGTTTCCTCCTTATGGACTGTATTGCCGGGCGGAAGATCTCACAGTCCCGCCCATCTTCGGTCCCCGGGCTTCCCCGGGAACAAGGAAAAAAGTGCCGGCTGTAGAGCCGGCTATTTTTACCACGCTGCTAGATACTACCACGCGCCCCGCCCAATTGCAAGGAGTTTTTCACACATTTAATGCAATTTTAATAAACAGCCGAAATCGTTAATTCTTAATTTATAAACTGCCGGTGTTTATAAATTATCCCTAAACAAAAGCGGGTTCTTTCTAAAGAAAGTATAAAGGGCTCTTCCTCTCCTGCGGCTCATCTGACAACCCGCCCTACATGAAGAAAAGACGTCTTCTGCAAAAAAGGTCTCAGTGATCGCGGAAAAAGAACGTTCCGCAGATGTTCACACATGAATCTGCGAGAGGACCTCTCCGATGGGGGCGCTGATGATGAGATCGGCATTCCGGTCCTCCTTCGTCGATCCCTTGTTGATGACGACGAGCTTGTTCCCTCTATAGTAATCCACCATTCCGGCAGCGGGATATACAACCAGGGACGTTCCGCCTATGATCAGCATGTCGGCGCGGCTGATTTCCCTGACAGCCTCCTCCATGGTGTTCATGTCGAGGCTTTCTTCGTATAAGACGACATCCGGCTTCACGTCTCCGCCGCACTTGGGACATTTCGGCTCGAGGTCGCCTGCGCGTTTTCGCTCCAGCATGAAGTCGATACCGTAGGCCGCGCCGCAGGAGGTGCAGTAGTTCCTGAGCGTCGATCCGTGGAGCTCTAAGACCTTCTTCGAGCCTGCCTTCTGGTGAAGCCCATCGATGTTCTGCGTCACGACAGCGGAAAGCTTGCCTGCCGCCTCGAGTTCCGCCAGCTTCTTGTGGGCGGCATTTGGCTCGATAGGACATTCTTTGCCGTCTTTTTCTACGGATTCGACAAGAATCTTGTCGTAATAGAATTTGAAGAAGTCCTTCCGGTGAGTCACGTAGAAGGAGTGGGACAGCATGGTCTCGGGCGGATAGTCAAACTTCTGATGATACAGCCCGTCCTCCGACCGGAAGTCCGGCACCCCCGATTCCGTCGACACCCCGGCCCCGCCGAAGAAGACGATGTGCTCCGAAGAATCAATCATCTCCTGCAGGACGTCAATTTTTTTCTGTAAGTCTTCGTCCATAGCATTTCCCCTTTCCCTTTTGTCAGCGTTGCCAATCCATCTGCCTTCATTATACAAGGACAGAAGGACAGCGGTTCGTCTTTTTTCGGGTACATGAGATTTGCATGGACCGGTTCCCGGGTACTTCAGAAGGCGGTTACCTTCCCACATTTCGGGCAGAAAAAATCCCGGAGAGTACGCTCCCCGGGATTTATATTAGTCATGCAATGGAATGCAAGCTCGTCGTCAGAACGGCGTTTCGCCCGCAATCCAATTATGCATTATGCATTATGCATTATGAATTATGCATTGATCAGAGCTTCGGGCCTGCGGCAACGAGCGCCTTGCCTGCGGCATTCGACTCGTACTTGGCGAAGTTCTTGATGAAGCGGCCGGCGAGATCCTTGGCCTTTGCGTCCCACTCGGATGCGTCAGCGTAGGTGTCGCGGGGATCGAGGATCTCCGTGGCAACACCCTCGAGCTCTGTCGGAACCTCGAAGTCGAAGTAAGGGATCTTCTTCGTGGGAGCCTTGAGGATGGCGCCGTTCAGGATCGCGTCGATGATTCCGCGGGTATCCTTGATGGAGATACGCTTGCCTGTGCCGTTCCAGCCGGTGTTTACGAGATAGGCCTTGGCGCCGGAAGCCTCCATGCGCTTTACGAGCTCCTCAGCGTACTTCGTCGGATGCAGCTCCAGGAAGGCCTGGCCGAAGCATGCGGAGAAGGTAGGGGTGGGCTCGGTGATGCCGCGCTCAGTTCCTGCAAGCTTTGCGGTAAAGCCGGACAGGAAGTAGTACTTCGTCTGCTCGGGCGTCAGGATGGATACCGGAGGCAGAACGCCGAAGGCATCAGCTGACAGGAAGATGACCTGCTTTGCAGCGGGGCCGTGGGAAACCGGGCGGACAATATTCTTGATGTGGTAAATCGGATAGGAAACACGGGTGTTCTCGGTGACGCTCTTGTCGTGGAAATCGATGACGCCCTTGTTGTCTACGGTGACGTTCTCAAGGAGGGCGTCGCGGCGGATTGCGTTGTAAATGTCGGGCTCAGCCTCGCCGTCGAGGTCGATGACCTTGGCGTAGCAGCCGCCCTCGAAGTTGAAGACGCCGTTGTCGTCCCAGCCGTGCTCGTCATCGCCGATGAGCTTCCGCTTGGGGTCGGTGGAAAGGGTCGTCTTGCCGGTACCGGAAAGACCGAAGAATACAGCGGTGTTCTCGCCGTTCATATCGGTATTTGCGGAGCAGTGCATGGAAGCGATGCCCTTGAGAGGAAGGTAATAGTTCATCATGGAGAACATACCCTTCTTCATCTCGCCGCCGTACCAGGTGTTGACGATGACCTGCTCGTGGGATGTGACGTTGAAGACGACTGCGGTCTCGGACCGGAAGCCGAGCTCCTTGTAATTTTCAACCTTGCCCTTTGACGCATTATATACGATGAAATCGGGCTCCTGGTCAAACTCCTCCTGCGTCTGCGGGCGGATGAACATATTCGTAACGAAATGAGCCTGCCAAGCGACTTCCATAATGAAGCGGACCTTCATGCGGGTGTCCTTGTTCGCACCGCAGAAACCGTCAACGACGTAGAGCTTCTTGTTGGAGAGCTCCTTCTTCGCGATCTCCTTGACCGCATTCCACATCTCGGGCGTAGCGCGGTGGTTGTCGTTGTGGTACTCCTCGGAATCCCACCAAACGGTGTCGTGGGACGTAGCATCGTCAACGATGTACTTGTCCTTGGGCGACCGGCCGGTGAACTCGCCTGTCATGACATTGATGGCGCCGAGCTCTGTCTCCTGGCCCTTGTCGTAGCCGGTAAGGCCGGGCTTCGTCTCCTCATTGAAGAGGACTTCGTACGTGGGATTGTAGAGGATCTCGGTCGTGCCTGTGATCCCGTACTTCGTCAAATCAACTGCTGCCATTTCATACCTCCATGCTTATGAATGAATAATATAAAACACCGCATTTCCTGCATTCTGCCGGCCTTGCGGCTCGAAAACGAAACACCCGCAGCAGGAAACCGCACCGGATATCCGCGCCCGAAGCGATTGCAATAAATCACACCGGACAGCTGCGCTGCAAGTGACTTTCTGCGAAGCGGCGGAAAAGCAGCCCGCCACTGCACGCGGCTCCGCAGAGATCTCATCCCGGCGGCCCGCGCCTGACCAGCCGCCGCAAAAAAGCAGCTGCTGCATCCGCATTCGGGCACTAGTTTACAACAAAACTTTTGTATCTACAAGTGCACTTTGCACCGACAAAAGCCCGTAAAACGGGCACTTTTTGTGTATTTGTTAAAGTTTTCACAGATTGTTCAAAATTTGTTTTTTGCAGGCGCCGGGGAGGCGCGTGGGGGACGAAATCTGAAAAGAGCTTGTTCTTGCCCTCCGCGGCGGACTGGAGGGGTGTCAAAATCTGAAAACGGCCTGGTTTTGCCCTCGCCGGCGGGCTGGAGGGGTGTCATTCTCTGAAAATGGCTTGTTTTTGCCCTCACCGGCGGGCTGGAGGGGTGTCAAACTTCTGAAATGGCCTGGTTTTGCCCTCATTCATCTCCACTATCTGCAAGCAAGGCTGAATAGATATCCCGCTTGGAGACGCCCCGGTCGGCAGCAGCAGCTTTCATGGCGTCCTTGTGGGAAAGTCCCTTCTCGTTTTCGTAAAAGGCAACGTGCTCTGCGATGCTCATATCCGCCCAGGAAGCGGCTTTCTCTGCGGCGATTTCTTCCGGGGCCTTGCCGGCGATGACCAGGACGTACTCGCCCCGCGGTTCGTTCGCTTCATAATAGGCAAGTGCTTCGTCCAGAGTCGTCTGCACCTTTTCCTCGAATTTTTTCGTAAGCTCGCGGCAGATGGTGAGGCGGCGGGCGCCGCCGAGGGCGCCCGCCAGATCGGCAAGAGTCTTCTTCAGGCGGTGCGGAGCCTCATAAAAGACAATAGTTCTTGTCTCATTTTTGAGTTCGGACAGGGTTCGTTCCTTCTCCTTCTTCTCCTGAGGCAGGAAGGCCTCGAAGGCAACCCGGCGCGTCGGAAGGCCGGAGGAAACAAGCGCATTCACAAAGGCCGCCGGGCCGGGGATAGAATAGACTTCAATGCCGGCCTCGTAGCACTTCTGCACCAGGATTTCGCCCGGATCAGAAATGCCCGGCGTTCCTGCATCTGTAATTTCGGCGATGTCTTCTCCGGCAAGAAGCTTCTCCACAAGAGCATCCGCCTTATCGTATTTGTTGAACTCGTGGTATGCCGTTGTCGGAACGTGAATGTCGAAATGATCAAGGAGCTTGCGGCTGGTCCGCGTATCCTCGCAAGCGATTAAAGAGACATTCTTCAATGTCTCAATTGCCCGGTACGACATATCGTCCAGGTTTCCTATGGGAGTTGCGACGAGATAGAGTTTTCCGGGCATATGTTTTCCTTTCGGGGACAGGGCCCGCTGATCATGGTGGAGGTTTGTTGTGAACTTGCCTTTCAGCTCCAACCGTATCGCAGCTTTTGGTGGATGTTTGCTGCGGAACTTGCCTTTCAGCTCCAACCGCATCGCTGCTTTTGGTGGATGTTTGCTGCGGAACGGCCGCTTACGCCCAACCGCGTCGCTGCTTTTGGTGGATGTTTGCTGCAGAACGGCCGCTTACGCCCAACCGCGCGGCCGGCTGTGGTGGAAGGTTTGTTTCAAAAGCTATAGATATTGACAATCTCGTCAGTATAGGTTCCGTCGTCCTTGTAGACGACCAGGGGCTTCTCCACGGCGAGCCGCGGCTTGCCGCTGCGAGCGCCCTCGACCAGAACCATATTGGGCTCGCGGTCAGCGTAAGGGTAGACCAGGCGCATGCGCTTGGGCTCAACGCCGTACTTCCGCATGGAGGCAAAGAGGTCCACGAGACGGAAAGGCCGGTGAACGAAGTAGCAGCGCCCGTGGGGAACCAAGAGGGACGCGGTTTCCCGGACGATGTCGTCCAGGGTGCACTTCACTTCATGCCGGGCGATGGCCTTGGCACTTTCAGGGTTCTGCAGGCCGTGGCCCCCGATCATGTAGGGGGGATTCGACGTCACGACATCAAAAGAGGAGGCCCCGTATTTCAGCGTTGCCTCCCGGATATCGCCGCAATCGATGGTGACCTTGGCGGAAAGATTATTCATTTCGACACTGCGGGATGCCATCTCCGCCATGCCCGGCTGGATTTCGAGACCGGTGAAATGGTCGCCGGCCGTCTTCGCGGACAGCAAGAGGGGGATGATTCCTGTCCCCGTCCCCAGATCGATGGCGCGTTCGCCCGCGCGGACATCAGCAAAGCCGGACAGGAGAACGGCGTCCATACCAAAGCAGAACTTGCTCGGATTCTGGATGATCTTAAGATTGTTCCTCTGCAGGTCGTCTATTCTCTCGGTTTCCCTGAGCGTCACTTCCATCGCGCCGGCCTCCGCCGTCATTTTTGCTGAACTTTCGGCCGTCATTCCTGCGGTTCCGATTCCCGTTTCCGTGGCGCCGGTCACCGCCATTCCTGCTGTTTCCGTCACCGTCGCGGTGGAAATCCGATCCGTAGCCGCGGTCATAGCCGCCGTTTGCGCGGCCGCCTTCGCTTTCGGCTCCCTCTGCGGAATCCCGCCGGTAGCCGCGGTCGTAGCCGCCGTTTGCGCGGCCGGACGACTCGCCATCGCCGTTTCCGCCCTTCCGGTAGCCGCCGGAGCGCTTGTTTTCATTATTATTCCTGCGATTGCGGCTGCCGCCCTCGCGGGAACCCTCGGATGAGCTGCCCTCTCCGGAGGCGCCATCGCGGTCGCCCTTGTAATTCCGCCGGCCGCCGCCGCGCCGGTCACCGCGGTCGCTGCGGTCATTGCGGCGTCCCCTGCGATCGCCGTTTCTGCGGTCACCGCCGTGGTTTCCGTCCTCTGACTCGCTCGCAGGAAGCTCGCTCTCTACGGAAATATCAATTTCCACATCACCGTCAGCCGGCCGGATGCCTTCCTCCCCGGCATTGGCGGGAGGAATTTCCATCCCCTCCTCGCGCTTGCCCCGGTAGGAACGGAAAACGAGGTCGCTTACATTGTAGACGCGCATCTCGCGCTCGTCGTTTTCCTCAAAAAGGACAGAGGCCTTCTGCTTCAGGATGTCGATATTTTTGACAACGCCGGTCTCGCCCTCCTTCGTCTGGACCTTGGAGCCGAGGCGGGGCATGGCGCGGTTTAAGTATTCGTAGGTCTCCTCCTCGTTCTTGAGGCAGCACATAAGGCGGCCGCAGAGGCCGGAGATCTTCGTCGGGTTCAGGGAAAGATTCTGCTCCTTCGCCATCTTCACGGAGACGGGAGCGAAGGTGCGGAGGTAGGTCTTGCAGCAGACCTCGCGGCCGCAGACACCGATGCCGCCGAGAACGCGCGTTTCGTCACGGACGCCGATCTGGCGGAGCTCGATTCTCGTGTGGAAGGTCGACGCCAGGTCCTTTAAGAGCTGGCGGAAGTCCACGCGGCCGTCGGCTGTGAAATAGAAGATCAACTTGTTCCGGTCAAAGGTATACTCCGCCTGGACGAGCTTCATGTCGAGCCCGTGCTCGCCGATCTTCTGCTTGCAGACATGGTAGGCTTCCCGCTCGCGCGCCCTGTTTTCCGCCTCCTGATTCATGTCGACCTCGTTCGCCGGGCGGACAATTGCGCCAGGATCGATGCGAAGCTTTTTGAGATCCATCTCCATGGGCGGCATCACGACGCTGCCCATCTCCATTCCGCGGACGGTTTCCACGATGACGCGGTCTCCGATATGGAGGTCGTAGCCGCCGGTCCGGTAGTAGAGCTTCTTTCCGGCATTGCGGAAGCCGACGCTGACGAGGAGAGCCGTCTTCGGAGCAGAAGGCTTTCCATCTCCTGCTGCCTCCGGGGCAGTTGCCCCTGCTGCAGCTGTCTCTGCCTCCGGACCGTCTGTTCCGGCAGTAATTCCTTCCTCTGCAGAATCCCTTGCCCTATTGTCGTTTTGCGCAGCATCGCCATATATATTCTGTCGTTTTGGGCCATTCAGGACATGTTCTGTTTCACCTGCAGAAACGGCTCCATCCGCCGCATCCTCCATATCTGCGTCAACGGCATCTGTTCCGATTTCGTCTTCATCTGCGCTGTCGAGGGCGGCAAGCTCCTGCGCCTCTTCTTCCGGCGTTTCCTCCGGAGCAGGCCCGGCCTCTGCGGTGTCATTCAGGACAGCGATTTCGGCGTCTTCGACAGAAGTATTTTCGGGATCTGCAGCAAGTACCCCGCCGAAAGCCGTCAGATCTTCAGTGCCTTCGTCTTCTGCCACAGCTGTCTCTGCAGCACCTGAAAACACGGTCGTATCATTGAAAGATTCTGTATCTGTATTTTCTGAAAAAGACGTTCTTTCTTGTCTATCCCTGGCAGAAAGGACAAGTTCATCCATCTCTTCTACGATTTCCGACGCAAGCTCTTCTTCGGATGCTCCGTCGAGGGCCGCCAGCTCTTCCGTGCTTTCGTCTTCAGCGGCGGTAGCGAGGACGTCAAGCGCCTCCTTCAGATCTTCGGGTTCTATATTAGTCATAAAATAATAATTCCTTTCGCACGCAATGCGTGTGTTTCCAAATTTCACGCCCGCATTTTCCGTTTGCGTATATTCGTCGGAAAAGCGAATGCGCATGAATCATGCGCGTGCATCCGCCGGAAAAGCAGCGGCTCCTGATCATCGTCCTCACTTCGCCGCCATCAGGGCGAAGAGATCCGTCAGGACGACGTCTGCGCGGACATTTGCTGCGGCCTTCGCCCGGCTCGTCTCAATAGCGTCAAAGATGCGGTTGAGTCGGTCGTAAGTCAGATTTTCAGCGGCTCCGCGGATGGCGTAGGCCTCGTCGCTGTAGCAGAGGCGGTCATCGGCGCGCGCCGCCTTATATAATAACACATCCCGGTACCAAAGCGAAATGAGATCGAGATAGTCGGGAATGGCGCCCTTGTCGGTCGCCAGCTCCTCGGCCGCCCGCTCGTACTGATAGAAGGGCTGGCCGGAGATATTTTTCACAAGGTCAACGACGGCGCCGCGCCGCGTGCGGAAGTCCTCATCAGAGGCCGCAGTGACGGCCTTTCCGAGATTGCCCTGGGCGAAGTGGGCATAGAGGGAAGCCATGTAGTCGGGCTGCCCCAGATTTTTCATCAGGTAGTCCTCGATCGTCTTCTCCGGCAGGGGTTTCAGGTCGAGGCGGACGCAGCGCGAGAGGATCGTCGGCAGGAAGGCCCAGGCGTTTTCCGTCAAAAGTAATATCACTACGTACTCAGGCGGGTTCTCCAGGGTTTTCAGGATCGCGTTCTGCGCCTCGAGGTTCATTTTTTCGGCTTCGTCAACGATGTAGACCTTTTTTTCGCTCTCGTAGGGGCGGATGTCGACGGTTCCCGTAATCTGCTCGCGGATGTCATCCACCGTAATCGCCGTCTTTTCGTGCGTCACGTAGATGACATCCGGGTGGTTGCCGTGGGCGAGCTTCGTACACGACGGGCACTGCCCGCAGGCGTCTCCGTGCCGGTCGCTGCAGAGGAGGTAGGCGGCGAAAGCGTTTGCCATCATCTTCTTGCCCGACCCCTTTTCGCCACTGATGATGTAGGCCTGGGAAACCTTCCCCTGCTCGACCGCCGTCATCAGGTGCGTCTTCACTGCGTTCTGTCCTATGATGTCCGAAAATTTCATATGGAAGGAATCCTTCCTCCTGCCGAAAGCCGCAGAAAGGCCGTCTGCCAGGCGCGAGACGAGCCTCTGCGGAAGATTTGCTGTGTCCATTTTTTTACATTATATGAATAATATTTTTGCGAACAGTTTCTTTGAATTATTGTCCTCTGCGGCACTGCGCGACGAATCTTCCGCAGATTTTTGCCAATTGCGACACTGCTATGAAGCGTCCCCATCGTAATTCCGGGCGAATCCTCTGTGCCGGGCTTTCCGGATTCAGATGTCGCCGATACGAATTATCGACAGGTATTATGTCGATATATCGATAAGAAGACCGCGTATTTCGTCTACATGCCCGAGGATGGACATATGATCCTTCTCGTCCTTCACGAGCTCCTGGGCGAGTTCATCAAGATTTTTGTCGACAAGGTGGATCATCCCGTAGACGCGGTGGCGCCCGCGGCGGTCGAGGAAGTTCTCGCGGGAGAAGGAGTGGGACCGGTTCACGACCTCGTTTATGAAGTCCTTGACGAGGGTCCGGTACTTCTTCATGTCGCTGATATCCATGTGGGTAGCGATCTTGTTCCCCTGCTCGTCGATTTCCTTCATCATTGAATCGACTTTTTCACGGAAGTCGGTATCGCTGATCTTCGACGCTAGGGTGAACTTGAAGGTATCGTCCTTCTTCTCCGCCTTGTCGGGGGCTGCCGTCTGCTGTACGGCGTCGACATTGTTTACCTTGTTTACATCCATAGTATCACCTGCATTCGGTCTGCCGGATCCGGGCTGCAATAGCCGCTGTCGTCGCGTCGAGGTCTGCATTCTCGTAACGGTCCGCCTCTGTAATTCCCGCAGCTGCCAGCTTTTCTTCTGAGAAATCTTCTGCATCCGCGAGGAAGCGCCGGCAGAGCTCCGCATATTTCGGGACCTCCTGCTGCCGCTCACGCTCAAGCGCGCGGGCCAGACGGGCGCCGTCCTCTACATAGATATATATCGGCACAACCTTGCAGTCCCTGTAGAAATCACGGAGTTTTACATAGGACTCCAGCGTCGCAATGACGATATAGGATCCGCCTGCTGCCACCTGCCCGTCGTCTGCAGTGAAGTAATCCCAGGGGCCTGCAACCGTGTGGTACGTGCGCTTTTCGATCACTTTTCCGGCCGCTTCCAGCGCGGCTTCCCCGGCCGCATCCGTGAAGTGGTACTCGGCGCCTTCACGCTCGCCCTCGCGGATCGGGCGCGTCGTGTAGGTGATGATGGGGGAGAGGGCAAGCGCCAAGTCTTGTACGAGGCGCTTGTATATTGTATCTTTCCCGCAAGCGCTCTTGCCCATCAGGCAGAAGATCTGTGTCTTTTTTTCTTTCCTGTCAGCTGTCATACGGCATATTCCACCTCTCATAGGGGGCTAATGCAAAAGTCGCGGCTATAGGTCCAAACACCGGACGCGTGCGGCAGAAAATCGTGGGGTGCGCGCGGCCGGATGGGTGACAAATGCAAAATTCCCGCTAATATTTCCATCGCCTGGAGCTTGTGGCACGCATTGCGTGCTATTTGGTTGCCCAGGTAGGGGGCAAATGCAAGATTTCCGCTTATATTTCCAAATTCCCGCACCCGCGGAGCGGAGAAGCTTCTCCCATAGGGGGCAAATGCAAAATTTCTGCTTATATTTCCAGCCCCTAGAGTCGATGATACGCATTGCGTGTTGTTCGGCCGCCCAGGTAGGGGACTAATGCAAAAGTTGCGGCTATAGTTCCAAATTTCCAACTCCGCGGAGCGGAGAAGCATCTTCCTCAGGGGACAAATGCAAAATTCCCGCTAATATTTCCATCGTCTGGAACTTGTAACACGCATTGCGTGCTGTTTGGCCGCCCAGGTAGGGGGACAAATGCAAAAATCGCGGCTATAGTTCCATTTCACTGCCGTCTGCGCTATTTCACAACCCTGATCTTGCCATCAATAAGGCCGTGGATGGTAAATCCGCGCTCTGCTGCGCTTTCCAGTAAGGCAAGTTCGGGCTCGCCGATGCGCTCGCCCGGCACAAGGACGGGAATCTCCGGCGGAAAAACCGAAACGAAGGCCGCGGAGATCCGGCCGGCGGCCGCCCCCGCGGCGGCCGCCTCGGAAGGCGCAAAGTAAGCGTCTCGGATGGAGCAGACACGCTGCGGAAGCTTGTAGTCCTCTGCAGCAAAGGGCAGATCAAGGGTGAAGCACGCAGCGTCGGCTTGAGCAAGTGCCCCGGCTTCGGCAGGTGTGTCGCTCTCCTGCTGCCCCTTCGCATTCATATCCCTGAGCGCCGCAAGCAGCCTGTCAAAACTTTCCTGACTGTCAGCAAGGGACGTCATCGCAAGGGCATACGAGAGCGAGGCCATCTCGAGCTCGATATGGTAGTTCGTCCGAAGACGGTTGATGATGTCTTTTTTTGACATTATCACAATTTTCGATGGATCTTTTCTGATATAGGACTGATATTTTGAAAACTCTTTGCCGTTTGGTCCGACATCATTTCCGGAGTATTTTTTGTCATTCCTTCCTGCGGAATCCTCGGTAGAATCTGTGACAACCGCCTGCGGTCTCCCGTCCACCGTCACGACACGCCTGCCAGGCGCATACGAATCATCTCCGCTTCCGAGCACCGCCGGATCCGCCAACCCTTCCGCCGCCCGGTAGAAGGCGGCCAGCTTCTTTGCGTACTGATGAAAGGCTTCTTCCCCGTGTTCCCGCAGGAAGCGGACCATCCGGGCAATGGATGCCAGAAGGATGTAAGAGGGTGATGAGGACTCGTAGATGTCGAGGGCTGAGGCCAGCGCCGAGGCCCGTTCTTCCACAGACTGCGAGTACCTTGCTGCCATCTGCCCGCGATTTTCCACAGAAGGCGCGTGCCCTGCTACTTCCTGTCCGTAGATTCCCTCGGACAGGGTCCGTTCCTCTGTTGCCTGCCCGCAGCTTCTTTCGGGCAGTGTCCGTTCCTCTGCCGCCTGCCCGCGATTTCCCCCGGAATGCCCATGGCTTCCAACAGATGGCGCCTGATCCGTGTCTGCCTGTTCTCGAATTGCCGCAGGTGGAGCAATGAGAATCGCTCCGGTCATTGTCAGCGCAGGAAGCGTCTTGTGGAGCGAAACGATGACAATGTCCGCCCCGCAGTGGACGGGGTTTTCCGGAAAAATCGGCTCGTCGGACAACCACAGGTGGGCGCCGTGGGCGGCGTCGACAATGAGGACAGCCCCGTATGAGTGGACGATCTTCGCAATCGCTGCGATGTCGCTCATGATGCCTTCATATGTCGGGCAGGTGAGGATGACCGCCTTATAAGGCGCCGCCGTCATAACCGTGTCGTCTGTCAAAGAGCCTGCCGGAGACCTGCCACCAGAGGACTGTTTCCTATTTCCGTAAGATTCAGTGCCTGAATGTTTTGGCTCCGAAGCTTCGACCGGAACGGGCTTTCGCATTTTCTCTTCTGAACTTCCGACCGATTGGCCAGCCGAACGTTTCCCTGCCATAACTTCTGCTGCTCTGAACCCCGGCAGCTTGCCCTCCGCCATTTCGCGGATCATCCGGGCAAGGGCATTGTTCTCAAAGGCATCAGAAACAGCCGCCGGCGCAATGCTTCCATCCGCCTCCGGCAGGAGATAGTCGACGGCCAGTCCCTGGACCAGGGCTGCGTGATAGACGGCGGCGTGGCAATTTCTTGCAATGAGGACGCGGTCACCGGGCGCTGTCACCGCAGTAATTGCAGCGAGAAGGCCGACCGTGGAACCGCCGACTGAGATCTTCGCGGCAGGAACCCGGTAGAGATCCGCCAGATCTGCTTCGAGATCCCGCAGGATGCCGGATGTCCGGTGGAGGTTGTCGAAGCCGTCGATCTCCGTGATATCCAAGTGCTCGGGCGGAATGATACTGCCTGTTGTCCCATTTTCAGGGGGGAAACAGGCACCTCGCGCATGGCTCGGGTGCCAGTCTCCCCAATCGCGACAGTTTTCTTCAGGAGCAGCCTCAAGCCCGTCGCTCTCCGCCTCACATTCTCCGCCTGCTGCCTCCCGTTTCAGCATGTCCTCAATCTCATCTATGGTCTTTCTTTTGTGTCCCGGCATGTGCATGGGACATATATCACTGTCCGAATAAGCACGCAGGCGCAGGTCGAGACCATCCGACGGCTGCCCGCCTTCATGTGAGCCCTGCCGGCCGGCACACTTTTTCGGATCCCTGTCTGCCCGCGCTTCCCGCCGGAAACCCTGTTCTTTTTCTCTGAGATCACCCATCGAGATACCTCGAAAGCTCCGGCATCCAGTCGCCGAAGAAAACAGTGTCTTCCATGCAGGCCTTCCACACAGGCTCCGCAAAGGCATAGAGAGTATCAATGACATCGCTCCACGGGATATCCGCATCGGGCGCCTTTTTCCGCCGCTTGTCCCACTTCTTCGCAAAGGACTTGTTCTCGCGGAGGCCGCCGAATTTTCCGAGGCGGGATACCGTGAAGGGAATATTATTCTCGTGACATACCGCGCGGAGGCGCACCTGAAAGGCGGTGCCGTCGCAGGCATTCTGCGAAACAATACCGTAAAGCTCAGCGAAGGGCTCGAGATTGTTGACGAATTCGAGGCGGGAAAGCAGGATGCCATAATCGTCCGCGCAGATGTTTTCGAAGGGGTAGGTGAAGAGGTCGACGGCCCTGCCCCCGTAGCGCGGCGCAAAGGTAATTTTTTCCGGCGCAAGGTCCTCATCGTTTTCGACGAAATAGAGGACGAGGGGGGTGTGCATCGCTTCGATCGAAACAGAAAACTCTGCATACAGGACGCCGCGGTGGGCGGCGATGCTCTTTTCCTCCAGGCGGAAATCCGGCGCCATCAGGACCTCGATGTAGGAGAGGAAGGCGGAAACGAAGCCGGGAGCGCCCAGGCTCTGCCCGGGGACGAAGCCGTCCGCGCGCGTCACGGATATGTCTTTTCTATAATAATATGACACCCTTTTCTGTACATTTCCGCCTTTCGGGACATATGACGCCAGCCATAGGCAGCGGCCGAATTTCGAGCCCGCCAGACGCGCCATGACCTCCTCCACGACGACCGTCCTCAGGACGTCCTCCGTTTTGCGCCCGCTCTCGCGGACGATTTTTGCGATATCCCCTGCGGTCATTCTCCGCAAAACTCCCATCTGAAATCCGGGTTTTCCTGTCTCAAATAGCAAAAACAGACAAAAAACACGGTCTTTTTTGTACTATGGTGTAAAGATTGGATTCAGCATTCCCACAAACATCGGAATGCATAGCTTTTGCTCCTCACAGCCACACCCCGATCATGTCGTGAACCTTGCGGCTGACTTTGCGCTCTGCGGCATAGTCAAGCAGGTGCTCGACGTTCTTGCCCTTGTCGCGGATATACGCCTGCAGCGCCGCCCGGAAGTCCTCGTGGTCCATGCGGTCCTCGTATTTCAGGACATCGCAGATCAGGCGGTCAATGTCGTAGGCCTTCATCGTGACGCCGTCGAACGACACCTCGCAAACGCCGAGCGCCAGCGCCTCATCCGTGCTGTAGTAGGGCTGAAGGACAGGGTACTCGATGCCGAAGCGCGACTTACTCGTGTTCTTGCTGACGGCGATGGACCAGACAGCCGGCGGTGTCTTCAGGTACCCGTGGGCGTAGAGGGCGGACTCCATCGTCAGCACCCCGTCCGGAAACATCGCCGCAATGAGCTGGCTTTCGGTGTAGTTTCCCTCCCCCAGCGAGTAGTAGCCGTTCTTGACGCGGATCAGGAGCCCCTCGTCGACGAACTGCAGGATGCGCCGGTAGTCGATTCCCAAGGATAATATTTCTCCCGTCCGTACCAGGCCGCCTCCTTCTCCGATCAGATCCTCGATCCGCTCGAAGTCGTAGGTCCGCTTCTCTTCCCGGTCCATCGGAATTTTTTCTGCTGTCGTATCTGCCATGTCATCCATCCTGTTTTCACTGCCGGCTATGCGGCACTTCGCTGCTGCAGCTCATTTTCCTGAAATCTTTCGCGTTGTCCCCGAGTGCAGCATCCTGCTTGCGTTCCGGCAATCGATGTATTATATTAGAAAAAAGACATATTTTCTTGTCTATTATTTAAACAATCCATTTAGAGCACATATTATGACGTAGTCGCCAACTACCGGCGCTGACATCATGCTATTAGGAAAGGAAAAACCATGCCCGATTATTCTGTAGACATCCATGTGCCGGATGAACCGGCAAACAGTGCCGCCGCTGCCTATGGGAGGGCGGCCGCCGGCGCAGCCGGGACTTCAGCCGCATCCTCCGGCTTTCCCGCTGGCACGGCAGCAGCCTCTTCCGTTTCTCCGGCATCTTCCAGCGACGCCGTAGCCGGCGAAAAGGAAAAACCCCACGGTCCCTCGCGCAGCGAATGCGAGGAGGCCATCCGGCGGATCCTGATCACAGAGACGCTCGAGAACGGGGCCAACCGCCATTTCAAGAATTCGACCGACTTCATGCCCTACTTCGAAGCCCTGTACCCGGCGGGTCCCGGCCTCAGGAAACAGGTCCAGCGGGCGCTGAAGTCCCTCGACCTGCCGAAAGACGACTCCGGCTACTACATGGTCCACAAGACGAAGTCCCAGGCGAAGGACGACAGCGAGCTCGCTGCCCTTCTCGCGGACGCCGGCGCCGTCATGGACGCCCCGAATATCGAGGATCCCCTGCAGATGATCTTCATCTCCCTGCAGACGGAAAACGCTGCGGACACCGCCTACATCGCGTCCCGGCTCGCTCGCTCCGCTACGCTCGCGGGCAGGTTCGAAACCATGATTCCCGCCACAAACGGCATCGTCGTTCTGACGCGGGAACCCGGCGCCTTCCGCAAGTTCATCGCGGAACTCCTCCCCGACAGAGTTATCTGACGCATTGCGTGCTGCACGCGTTGAGTGCGGTCAATTCCAAATATAGTCTGCAAAAAGGCGCCTCGTAACGAGGTGTCTTTTTTATTATTATTTTCATCAAATAAGGGCGAAAGTTGTCGTAATATGTCTTTTTTCGCCAACTGATATGTCTTCTTTTTGTCTTTCCCTCTCACTTCCCCAGGAAGTTGTCGCTGTGGCGGTTGCTGGATGTGAGGTCGATGCCTTTTTTGTGGCCTCGCTTCGGGGACCGGAGGCGGATCTTCGTGTAGGCCGCCGCGCCCTTGTCCGGCTTCGGCTTGTAGTGGGTTTTGAAACGGCGCTTGACGGACGGGTTCTTCTTCGCCGACCGCACGAGAAAGACGATGCCGGCGATGACCAGGGCAACGGGAAGCAACCAGAGAAGGTTGATATTGATGGTATTCCCGGTCACGGTGGAAACGGACTGGTCCGTATCCGCGAAGGGGTAGATATTCGTCGTGTCCGGCTCGACGTAGGTGACCGCTGCAGAGCCCACCTGCCGGTCGGCGTAGGTATAGACGAGTTCGCCCGCGGTATCGCTGTCCTTTTCATCTGAGGGGACAAGTTTGGCTGTCGCTTCGGAAAAGGCTGCCGTTTTCGGCAGAACGACAACGCCGGCGGGATCAATGGAGACCGGCGACCGGTTGCCGCCCAGGCTGCCGGCGTCCCAGTTCGAGGACTTTTCGAAGAGCTTCGTCTGCTCGGCGACGTTCAGGAGTGTGAAGTTGTCGAAGCAGTAGTTGAAGAGGTTCGTCGTGTCGATATAGTGGTTCTTCCCGTCGCAGTACATCACGACGCAGACCAGCGTCATCCCGTCCTTCGTCGCGTAGGTGACGAGGGTGTTTTTCGCAACGCTCGTGTAACCGGTCTTGCCACCGACGCAGTAGGGATAGAGATAGCGCGACGTCTTGTAATAATTCAGCATCGCGTGGTGATTGTTGAGCGGCGTCGCCACGTCGTGCTTGTTCGTGGGCGGAATGGAGGTGGACTTCGTCCCCGTCACCTTGCGGAAGGTCTCGTTTTTGAAGGCCTCGCGGGCGATCAGCGCCATGTCGCGCGCTGTCGTCAGGTGCTCGTCGTTCGGCAGGCCGTTCGGGTTGACGAAGTGGGTATTCGTGCAGCCGAGCGCTGCCGCCCGGTCGTTCATCATCTGCACGAAGGCGTCTACGGATCCCGCCACGTGCTCCGCCACTGCGATGCAGGTGGAATTGCATGACTCGAGCATCATCGCATACCAGCACTGCTCCATCGTCAGCTGCTCGCCGACGTCGCGGGCGATATTCGAAGAGCCGCGGTCAATGCCGAAGACCGCATTTTCGGAATACGTGACAATGTCGTCCGGCTTGCTGTTTTCGATGGCGAGAAGCGTCGTCATGATCTTTGTAATCGAGGCCGGGCAGTGCTGCACGTCCGCGTTCTGCTCGTAGAGCACCGTCCCCGTCTCCTCCTCCATCACGATGGCGGATTCGTCGGGAGTTGAAACGCCGATATTGGCAGGCCAGTAGGGCTCGGCGGCGGCGCGAGCCGGTGCGAGCGCCGCCCCTCCTGCCACAAATACGGCCAGCAGCAGGGCGCTTGCTGACCGGATGAATTTTTTCATATTATTTTTCATAGATACTAATATAGAGCACCGTGCTTTTTTTGGCAATTGCTTTTTCGACGGGTGGCAAAATTTTACAACTATTCAGCACAGGAAATATGAGAACGCGTTGAGTGCTTGCATTCATAAGCGTTCTCATATTTCCTGTGGCCTGGCGGCGAAGCCGCCCGGAACCACAAGTAACGAGGAATTCGAAGAATTCCGAGTATGTGGTTCTGAATAGTTGTAAATTTACGTTCTATATATGCTATAATGCGAAAGATTGACGCCGGGACATACATCACCCGGCAGGAAGCGCGCTGCATTCGCCCGCTCCCATCTGGAAAGGATATACTTTGCGACTGCGAAACATACCCGGCGCGGCGGAAGCCGTTGCCTCTTCCATATTCACGACCGACAGCCCTGAGGCCTTCCGCGGCAAGTGGCTCGACTCCGTCACCGACGGCCGCCCCGTCCACATAGAGATCGGCTGCGGCAAGGGTGCCTTCCTCCACGAGATGGCCCGCCTGCACCCGGACGTCTTCTACATCGGCTGCGACCGCTACGCATCCGTCCTCATCAAGGCCGTGCGGAAGGCTGAGGACGATCCGCTGCCCAATATTTCCTTCATCTGCACAGACGCGGAGGACCTCACAGACTTTTTCGAGCCCGGCGAGATAGAGAAAATCTATCTCAATTTCTCCGACCCCTGGCCCAAGGTCCGCCACGCCAAGCGCCGCCTGACGTCGTCTCAGCACCTCGACATCTACCGGCAGCTCCTCCTGCCCGGAAATTTCCTCGAGTTCAAAACCGACAACACCGGCCTCTTCGACTTCTCCCTCGAGGAGATTGGCGAATACCCGGCCTTTGACGTCGTCGCCCAGACGCGCGACCTCCACCACGATCCGTCCATGAACGCCGGAAACGTGGAGACCGAGTACGAGGCGAAGTTCTCTGCCATGGGCCACCCCATCTGCAAGCTCATCGCCCGCCGGATGGACGTCCCCGATGAAGACACAAATACTTGAATTTTCCCGGAACGCGCAGAGATTCTGTCGTTCCGGTTTTTATTATTATTATTATGACTAATATTTCTCCGGAAAATTCTGCGGGCCTTGACCTTTTCTGCCCGAGCGAAGCTATGCGGCTCGAGCTTATAAACCTCTTCAAATATACGGAATATGCCGGAATTGACGCCGGCCGCATCCTCGACGTCATGAAAAAAGAAGGCCTGCTCCCCGCTGCCGACCGGCGGCACGGAAAGCTGGCTCTTTTAGAATTTAGAAATAGAATTATAGACAAAGTGCGATGCGACTAGACTCTGTCTACGCACCTCTTCGAGGCGCTTGCCAATCGTCAAGTCGCCCTGCATCAACATTCGTAAGGCTCTCGCGGCGTGCTTCGCACTTGCGACAGCCTAACGACTGTAGAAAAAAAGCCCTAACTCCGTGGATTCCCACAAAGCTAAGACTCCGCATGCGCGATCAGGGGTTCGAACCCTGGACACCCTGATTAAGAGTCAGGTGCTCTACCAACTGAGCTAATCGCGCGTTTATTGAATTGCGCCGCTATTTCCTTGCGACTTGTCTACTATACAACAAGCGAACACGGAATGCAAGAAAAACTTTCGCAAATTTTTGAAACTATTCAGCACACAAAAGAAGCAGATGCGTTGAATGCTTACATTCATAAGCATTTGCTTCTTTTGTGTGGCCTGGCGGCGAAGCCGCCCGGAAGCCAAGCAACGAGGATTTCGAAGAAATCCGAGTGCTGGCTTCTGAATAGTTTCAATCCGTGAAAATCCTCTCCCGCGGAAAAACCGGCAAAAGCCCGTCCAGCGCGGTTTTCAGCAGTTTCTCCTCTGCGTCTCCATAGGTGTACGTCCCGTCCGAAAGCGTATAAGGAAAGAGGGAAATCTCCGAATCCCCGTAATTCTTCCGCATCGCCTTGAGGTAGTCCTTCGGTATGCGGAAGGTCCCGATGCTGACATCGCGGATCCGCGAAAAATCCACTTCTTCACGAACCCGTGCGAAAAATTCCGTATACATCTGCCGCCAGCCCGGGGTCAGAATCATGGGGTCGAAGCAGAGGCGGACGGCGAAACCCGCCTCCTGTGCGGCTTTCACGGCGGCAAGGCGGGCGTCAAGCCCCGGCGTCTTTTTCTCAAAGCGGGAAATGATACCATCGGGGGAGAGGGTGAAGGAGAAGACGAGGTTCCCGGGTGGTAATACGGGGACGGTTCTTTCCGAAGAAACGCCGCTGCCGCAGCTGTCCCCGTTTTCGATCCCGTGAAACTTCGTGGAACTGAGAACCGTCCCCATCAGAGAAACGCCGCTGCCGCGGCTGTCCCCATTTTCGATCCCGTGAAACTTCGTGGAACTGAGAACCGTCCCCATCAGAGAACCGTCCCCGTGCGCA
>OMTX01000103.1 GCA_900314085.1 uncultured Lachnospiraceae bacterium
TTCTCTACGGATCCTGCTGAACAGGCTGCAAAGCTTGCTGATCCAGAGTGGGCAGAGGGCAACGTTGCATTCTGCGGCGTTTCCGCTGAGACAGGCTACCCTGTAACCCGTCTCTTCAGCACGATCGGCCAGGGCCATCTGTACAGCACAGCTCAGGCGGAGATCAAGGACGCTGTTGAGAAGAACTTCTACCACAAAGACGGTGTCGTATTCTTCGCGGTAGAGACACCTGAGAAAGAAAAGTAATTCATGTGACATGATGGACTGAGAGGCTATGGTTCGGCCAGACAGTCCGAAATAAAACACATCAAAGCATGTGGGCATTAAATCCCGGAGCTCTTCCCTAGAAAGAGCTCCGGGATGTTTTGTATCCGGACTGCGCTCGAGATTGACCGGAGCCCGGATACAAAACAGGCGCCTGCTGTTCAAAATTCACTTGCGAGGATCATCCCGGCCTTTGGGTGAAGGCCGGGATTTATCATATTCAAAAGTTAGTGTTTCTAACTAGATATAAAATATTAAACATTTGTAAAATAAATGCAAAACTATTGATATGAGATGAGGGAGGGAGTAGGATGAAGGAAAGGGGACTGGCTCCGCGAAGCCCGCATCAGCGGGCACGAGCGTGTGCCTGTCCCCGTCGTCACAACAGTTGATGATAATAGGGGCACTATATAAGGCGGGCACGAGCGTGTGCCTGTCCCCGTCGTCACAACAGTTGATGATAATAGGGGCACTATATAAGGCGGGCACGAGCGTGTGCCTGTCCCCGTCGTCACAACAGTTGATGATAATAGGGGCACTATATAAGGCGGGGACAGGCACACGCCTCGCGCTTACGCTTGGGCGGAGCCAGTCCCCTTATGGAGGAAATATATGCCAAGAAAAGCTAGAGCGAAGTCTTCTACAGGAATCTATCATGTGACAATGAGAGGACATAACAGGGAAAATTTATTTTCAGATTCCATAGACTATACATATTTCGTTTCTTTACTGCAGAAGGTCCAGAAAAAAACCGGGTGCCATATATATGCAGCTTGCCTGATGAGCAATCACCTGCACATACTGGTCTGGATAAAAGAAGGTACTATTGGAGATTTTGCATTTCGTCTGAGCTGTCCATATGCATGCTATTTTAATAATAGGTATGACAGATCCGGACACGTCTTTGAAAAAAGGTTTTACTCTTCTCCCGTAGAGGATATGGCATATTTTTATACCTGCCTTAATTATATTATCAACAATCCTGTTGAAGCGGGAATAGTTACCTCTCCCGAGCAATACAAATGGTTATGGTGCTCAAAGAAATTAAATTTGTGATAACTTGGTAGTGAGGGGACTGGCTCCGCGAAGCCCGCATCAGCGGGCACGAGCGTGTGCCTGTCCCCGTAAAAAAATGGAAAAACCGTATCTACAATTAGGTGCTTGTTTCCTTGCATTCTCAGGAGTATACTGTCCTTGTTTTCAATACTTTTGACTTCAAAGGAGCCTTCAAATGGATGAACTTCTTGAGATTCTGACGGACCTGCATTCGGACATAGATTATGAAAATGAGGACAGCCTTCTCGACGACGGCCTCCTCGACGAAGACGACATCGACACAATCGTGAGCGAGGTCCAGGAGAACTTCGATGTGACAATCTCCCCCGAGGACATCACGCCGGAGAACTTCAACTCGGCAAGCGCGCTGTATGCGCTAATTGAGAGCAGACAATAAATGAAGAAAGTCACTTTCCAATTCCGCTTCAGAACTGTTATACTTTGAAGAGAATTGTGGAAGTGCTTTTTTTCATAGGAGGTGCGAAATGACAGTGCCGGCTTATACAATAGAAAAAATGGAAAACCTTTCACTTGAGCAGTATCAATATGTGGTAAAGTTGATTGACCTGTTCAGTGTGCTGCCGTCGAAAAAGAAGGCGCCCGGCAAACGGATAGGCGCGGCGGAAGGCAAATTTACGATAGCAGATGATTTCAACAGTCATGATGAAGAAATCGCGAAGATGTTTGGAGTCTGAGTATGCGCATATTAGGCAAAGCAGGGAGGGGGACTGGCTCCCTCTTCGAGCGAAGCGAGTGAGGGACCTGTCTCCCCGGTAAGAAAATAGGAGGTAAGCAATGGATTTTCAGGCGGAGTACAGAAAGAAACTGGTCAGCGCCGACGAGGCCGTGGCCTGCGTGAAGAGCGGTGACTGGGTGGACTACGGCTGGTGCTGCAACACGCCGGAGGCCTGCGACAAGGCCCTCGCGAAGCGGACGGACGAGCTTTTTGACGTCAAGGTCCGCGGCGGCATCCTCTACCACGTGCCGGCGATTTTCGAGCGTGAGGACGCGGGCGAGCATTTCTCCTGGAACTCCTGGCATATGTCCGGCATCGAGCGCCATATGATCAATCGCGGCGTCGCCTACTACGCGCCCATCAAGTACTCGGAGCTCCCGAGGTACTATAGGGATAATGTAAAGCACCTCGATGTGGCCATGATCCAGGCTACCCCGATGGACAGCCACGGCTACTTCAACCTCGGCATTTCCGCTTCCCATATGATGGCGATGCTGGAGTGCGCGGACACGGTCATCGTCGAGGTGAACAAAAATATGCCCCGGTGTCTCGGGGGCTTTGAGACCGATATCAATATCGCTGACGTGACCTACGTCGTCGAAGGCGACAACCCTCCGATCGGAACGCTGGCGCCCGCAGGAGAGCCCTCAGAGGTCGACAGAAAGGTCGCCGAGCAGATCGTGAAGGAAATCCCGGACGGCGCCTGCCTGCAGCTCGGAATCGGCGGCATGCCGAACGCGGTCGGGAAGATGATTGCGGAAAGTGACCTCAAAGACCTCGGCGTCCACACGGAGATGTATGTCGATGCCTTCGTGGACCTCGCAGAGGCCGGGAAGATCACGGGCTCGAAGAAGAATATCGACCGCTTTCGCCAGGTATATGCCTTCGCCAGCGGCTCCCAGAAGCTCTATGACTACGCGGACAACAATCCCGCGATGATGGCAGCGCCCGTTGATTATACGAACTCGGCCGCCACGGTTTCAAAGATCGACAACTTCATCTCTATCAATAATGCCGTAAATATCGACCTCTACGGTCAGGTGAACGCCGAATCCGCCGGCACGCGGGCCATTTCCGGCGCGGGCGGCCAGCTCGACTTCGTAATCGGCGCATACCTGAGTCACGGCGGAAAGTCCTTCATCTGCCTTTCCTCGACCTTCAAGACGAAGGACGGGCAGTTAAAGTCCCGGATTCTTCCCACCCTCGACAACGGCTCCATCGTCACGGACACGCGCTCCAACACCATGTACGTCGTCACCGAGTACGGCATGGTAAACCTGAAGGGCATGAGTTCCTGGCAGCGGGCCGAGGCCCTCATCAGTATCGCCCACCCCGACTTCCGCGACGAGCTCATCAAAAACGCCGAGAAGCAGCTGATCTGGCGCCAGTCGAACAAACGCTGATCAACGAAACGCGTTTAGTGAAAATTGACGGGAGCGCCGCGGCCATGTGCCGCGGCGCTCCCTTTTTCTGCGGAAAATTCTGCACAATGCTTTTTTGCGTAACCGGTTCCGCACATCCCTGCCGGCGGGAGTTTTCGTAGGCTTGCTCGAAATCGCAATTGTATTTGTTACAGAATCGTGTTAATATTCAACCATCAACGAAAACGATTTCGAGATTTGCGCTTTTACGCTGGCAGGCTAAAGCATTGGCTTTTCTGCAATACGTTCTTCCAATCGTTTCCGCGAAAGGGTATAGTTAAAAGTTGTTGTGGCGAAAATGGTTTCCACTGAAGGGACACGACTTCCGCTGCGCACGCGGGAGGCTTTCCGCCGGGATAGATGCAGGCAATGAGGGCCGGGTACAAGAGCGTTTGATGCGAATCAGATTCTTTTTTGGACTCGGTCTTTTTTCTGTTCTTTTTTCCTTTGGTATACATTTTCGGGAGATACGATGCGCGAGATGGAGTTCAAGATGGAGCGGCCGGGGCTCACGAAAGAGGGCGAGCGCCTGAAGGTGCAGGAGAGCCGCGTATCCGTCTATTACTACTATACAATTGAGCACGCGATCGGCATGAGCGCGAACTTCGAAGTGACGCAGCGTCTCAAGTGCGATGAGCGCGGGCAGGCGGAGGGCATCGTGAAATCCGTCGAGGAGAAGGAGCGCGGGTTCTATGTGCTCATGGAGTTCCCGGACTCTGACTGAAACTTTGTGATATAGAAAGACTTTATTTCAATGCATTATGTCCCTGTGGACAATTTAAAGCCCGGCATGATCCTCGGCCAGGAAATCTACGACGCAGCCGGGAAGACGCTCATCATGGCGGAGGCGAGTCTCACGGAGGAGAATATTTCCTACCTCATCTTCCTCGGTGTCCTCGGCGTCTACATCAAGGACGAGGCCGGTGACCACGTGAAGGGCGGTGGCATCGTCAATGCCCGCGTCCGCCGCGATGCGGTCTCCGTCGTATCGAAGTTCTTTAACCGCGCATTAGGCGACGAGGCGAAGGAAAAGTACGGTGTAGAGATTGCCCCGGAGGAAGCTGATATCCAGGCCTCCGTCGAGCAGGTTGTCGACGAGGTCCTCTCTGACGAGCAGGTCATGAACACGATCATCGAGGTCCGGACCTACGACGGATATACCTTTTTCCACTCCGCGGATGTCGCCATTCTCGCCGGTGTCCTTGCCGAGAAGTGCCATCTGAAGGACACCGAGGTCCGGGATGTCGTCGAAGCGGGCTTCCTCCACGACATCGGAAAGGTCTTCATCAATCCCGACATCATCAATGCCCCGCGCCGGCTCACGGAAGAAGAGCGCGTCGCCATGATGGAGCACCCCGAGAAGGGCTACAACTACCTGAAGGTGAACTACTCCTTCAACGGCGAGGTCCTGCGGGCTGTCCACGAGCACCACGAGTGGTACAATGGCGGCGGCTACCCTTCAAAGAAGGGCGGGAATGCCCTGTCCTTCCTGTCCCGGCTTTTAAAGTGCGCGGACGTCTACGACGCCATGACGGGCAGGCGAGTCTATCACGAGCCCTACCTTCCCGGCGAAGTGATGGAGTACTTTATGGGGCGGTCCGGAATGGAGTTTGATCCCACCATCGTGAAGACCATGACGCGAACCCTCTGCGTCTACCCGGCCGGCTGCGACATCGAGCTTTCCGACGGCCGCAAGGCCATTGTCGTCGAGAACCACGTCGGAGCCGTTCTCCGGCCGACTGTCTACTGCACGGAGACCGGCGAGACCGTCGACCTCCTGCACGACCACGACGCCCTGCGCCTGACCATCACAAAGCTTGCGATCTAGAAGGAAGCCCTGCGGGGCTTCTTTTTTCACGACCGCTGATATGCTATAATTTGAGGGCAACACTGGCGCTTTATATTATTCATATACGGATACTATGACGAATCAGGGAAAAAACGCCATTGACACCCTCCTTTCGGAGTCCTTCAAGGAGATTGCCTCGGCGAAGCCGATCGAGAAGATCACCATCAAGGAGATTACCGACAAGGCGGGCGTCATCCGGCCCACATTCTACAACCATTTCCAGGACAAATACGAACTGCTCGAATGGATCGTCCGGCGCGAGCTCATGGATGTGATCACCGAGGGCATCGCCGACGGGAGATTCCGCGAAAGCATTGTCGCTGCCCTGTCCGCCATGCTCGACGAGAAGCCCTTCTATACGAATGCCAACAAGCTGACCGGGCAGAATTCCTTCAAGGAAATCCTCTTCGATGCGCTGAAGGACCTGATCGTGTCCTATTTCGACGTTGACGCCTTCAAGAAGCGCTTGCCGTACGCCTGGCTCACGCCGGCCGTCGCAGCTTCCTTCATCAGCGCGTCCGTCTGCTATGCCGTCTGCTCCTGGATTGAAACCGGCATGAAGATTCCCATCGAAGAACTGGTCGACACCTTCATCTACATGTCCTACCACTCGACGCTCGAGCTCGTAAATCCGGGGGAGTGACCTGTCAACCTTACAATTGCGGGGAAATGTATACAAAGCGGACACGGGGGCGGAGTTGAATATTTCCCCGCGGTCTGAATTATCTATAATAATTGCGTTTGGGCAGGGCGGCCTGCCCGGACAGCAGCATACTTATCTTTTCGTACGGTCCGGCAGGTTTTGCCGGAAGGTGGCGATTTTTTTAGAGCGGCCTTATGATGCGGCCAACCGGAAGAAAGAAATGAATTATTTACAGGGAATACTTATCGTGGCGGGCATCAGCCTGGACCTTCTCGCAACGATGGAGGTCGAAGGGGCGAAGCTCGGCGAAATCAGGCGGAAGACGCTGCTCATCAACTCGCTCCTCATCACGGGGCTGCAGCTGGGCTTCTTCTTCGGCGGCTACGGCATCTGCCGGGCAGTCAATCACAGCGAAGCTTTCACAAACGCAAACACGGCATGGCTCGGTGAAGTCATCGCCTTCTGCGTCTTCGCCCTTCTCGGCGTCCGCCTTTTCGTCAAGGCGCTGCGGCATGAATTCGTGGACGAGCGGCGGGAGTCCATCTCGAAGTCGACCTACGCCCGCATCATTCTGGTGACCACCATCTACACCCTCTTTGCAGGCTGCGCCACGGGCTTCCTCGAGTTCCCGGCCCTCTTCCTGCTGATCACCATCATCGTCTGCAGCATCATTGTCGTTTTCACCGGCATCTACACGGGCTACATGTTCGGCTTTCGCGCGAAGACCGTCTTCTACGCCATCGGCGCTGCCGTTCTCTGGGGCGCCGGCGCGAACATCCTCTGGCACCTGATCCGGGGATGAAAATAATATAAAGCACGTCTGTTTCTGCCGGGCGGGGCGCCG
>OMTX01000130.1 GCA_900314085.1 uncultured Lachnospiraceae bacterium
CTTTTTTCTATACTGAAATCTCCCGCTGTCCGGCAGACTCCCGCGGGCAATCAAATACGCGCTGCGTGCTACCCCTGAAAACCTACAATCTCGTCAAGGGAGATCAGCTTGATATTTTTGATGGCATTTGCCGCGGTCACCGCCGTCTCGTGGAAGCCGCTGTTGGAAAAGGCGATATAGTAGGTGACGTCCGCCTTTTCCTTCACCCGCTTCGTCAGGTCGATGAGTCCCTTGAGACGCTGCATGTCGACAGGGTGCGAATCGAAGAAGCAGCGGCCGAAGACCAGGGCCTCGCGCTCCTCTTCCGCCCGCGCCGTCGCTGCCATGTCAAAGCCCTCAGACGTGTGCTTTTCGTCGTCGTTCTCCCACCAGGTTCCGACGGACGCCACCGTCACCGGCAGATCCACCCCGCCGGCCGCAACAAATTCCCGGCACAGGCGGCTGAAAATGAGCTCCGTGAAGTCTCCCATATCAGGAAGAATAATATTTTTAACCAGCTCTTCCGTCTTCCCCGCATAGATCAGATCCATATGGGGGACAATATAGCGGTAATAGAAGATATCGTGGGTGTTGACAATCGCATACCGCGTCTTCCGCCGGTTGAAGGGCTCCGTCACAGGATATTCCTTCGCCACAAAGGCCAGGGAAATCAGGCTGTTCATATAGGGCACGACAACGTCCTTGGGCTTGCCGACAGCCGCCGATATTTCATTGACACGGCTTCTGCCGGAAGCAAGCGTCGCCAGAATCCTGTTGTAATACGACATCTCGCGGAGGTCGATTGAAAGCACGTCCTCCGGCAGATTTCCCACCGCATCCGGAGCAAGAAACAGGGCGTCCACCGCATCGTGCAGAAGCTCTTCCCCCGCCTGTCCATGCAGGCGCGCCTTCAGGCGGACGAGCTGCGCCGGTATTCCGCCGGTGATTCCGTAGCAGAAGGCGCGGTCTGTTGGCGCGAGATCAGGGAAAAAGCCGGACGTCTCGTAGAAGCCGAGCGCGGCGAGCGTCAGCGAGCCGGCGAGGACCTTGCCCCACCGCAGCTTGTCCCCGGAGAGCGCCTTTTCCATGGCAAGGAAGGAATCGCCGAGAATAATAACGGCAATCCCCGTATCCGCCCACCGGTCGGCGAGATACCTATAGAGGGTCTCCGCGAACGACGCATCCGCCTTCACAAAGGCGGGAAAATTATCTATTACTAATATAAAGCCCGCGTCTCCCGCGCGCCTCGTGATTTCATCGAAAACGGAGGAAAGGCTGCCCGCCTCCTCCATGCCGAGCTCTGCCGCAAGCAGGCGCAGTTCCTCTGTATCCGTCGTCGGATAGGCCGTAAGAAAAGCCGACGGCCTGTCTTTGACTGCTTCCCGGACAAGGGAGGTCTTTCCCATCCCCTTGCGTCCGGTAATCTCAAACAGGCGCCGGCCTTCGTGTGCTTTCTCTGCGAATGTCCGCAGCGTATCCAGTTCTTTTTTTCTGCCGATAAACATGTGTCAAAAGGCTCCTTCAAAAATGTTGCCTTTTGATTGTAGTATGTTTCAACAAGCACCGCAATCACAAGTTTTTTTGAAAACTTGTGGTTGACAAAGCGCCTCAAATTGACTTATGCGGCAGAATTTCCAGCCAATGTGTACCTGCTGAATCCGGGTTTCTGTTTCCACACATTTTCAGTCTGTGCGAATGCTGCTGTTTTTCATTCAACAGGATCTGTTGTTCCTGTTTCCGGGGCAGCAGCCGGCTCATCTGCTGTGATTTCGGCTGACTCATTGACGGGCTGGCCTTCTGCCTGTGGAAGCTTGTCAAGGATTAACTTGACGCCAACGACGTTGACGACGACGGCTTCCTCGTCCGGCTCAAATGTCAGCTCCCCTCGAACAGCCCGCGCCGTCCACTCCATGCCGTCAAGCCGCGCCTTCCCGGTCTCGTGCACATTGTCGACCCGTTCGAGGACGATGACGTGCTTGCCGATGGTCGCCTCGTAGTTCGTCCGCATCTTGCGGGAATTCAGGTATTTCAACGCCCACGGCCGTGTAAATACCAGGAGCAATATAGAAACCGCGAAAAACAGGATGATCTGCAGGAAAACCGGCGCTCCGAAGGCTGCCGCAACCAGGGCAATCAGCGCTCCGCCTGCAAACCAGATGGACGTCAGCCCCACGGTAGCCAGCTCCAGTGCCAGCATCACGATCATCAGTATCAGCCACAGGCTCTCCATCTGTGACAGACCGAATACTTCCATATATCCTCCTTATGAGTTCTCCAGCTTCAGGGATGTCCGCCGCACGCCGTCAATGGCCCGCTCGCCGGAGCATGTGGCGTCGAGAATATTGTAAGCTCCCTGGGAGGCGATGTCGAACCAGGCGCGGGCATTCTCGAACTGCCCGATGGATTCGTAATAGTCCCCGAGCTCGCAGCAGATTTCCGCCGTTCCCCCGCAGGCCACGTCATAAAGGGCATTTGAGAGGAATTCAGGAATGTCGCCTGCCGCCCGCTCAGCCTTTGCGAGAATGATGACAGCGGCCTTCTTCATATCCTCTGTTGCTTCAGGATTATTCTCAATTGTTTCCATATAGGGCTTTGACAGCACCAGATCCTGCACAGTCCCGGCCATATACAGTTCGCGCGCATACATGAGAAAGAGGCGTTCATCCGGCTTCAGGCCATTCCCGATTGCCTTGCGGAAGGTCGAAAGATCACGCGCTGCATGCCCTTCTGTCGGCCGGTGAATGATCTCGATATCGCTGTCAAAAACGAGGGGCTCTGTCCGCAGGGTCTCGTGGATCGGAGAAATCCAGGTAAAGGTCCTCAGGCGCTTATAAAGCTTGGGCCGGAGTTCCCGATCCGTATTGTATACCGTGCGCTCCCCCGTCACATTCACATAGGTCATCTGCACGATATCTACCTGGGCATCCAAAACCCTTTTCAAATCCAGGAAGCGTTTTCTGTTGACCTCATCTATTTCCTCGTCAGCATCTGCAGTATATATGTAATCGCAGGTTGCCTTTTCCGCAATGAAATTTCTTGCCGCTGCGAAGTCATCACACCAGAGAAAATCAAAGACCTTTGCCCCGAAGCTCTCCGCCACTTCCTTCGTCCGGTCCGTTGAACCCGTATCCGCAATCAGCAGCTCGTCGCACAGCCCCTGCAGACTCGAAAGGCACCTTCCCAGCCGCTCC
This sequence comes from uncultured Lachnospiraceae bacterium, assembly GCA_900314085.1. Classification (GTDB taxonomy): domain Bacteria; phylum Bacillota; class Clostridia; order Lachnospirales; family Lachnospiraceae; genus RUG306. The sequence goes on from OMTX01000130.1 coordinate 3,171, forward strand.
TCTTCATTTTTCACGATCATGCACAAGCTGATGGTAACCATGGCCGGCCTCACTTTCCGAGACAATTATAACAAAAAAGACCTGCACGATATAGTGCAAGTCATTAAATA
>OMTX01000101.1 GCA_900314085.1 uncultured Lachnospiraceae bacterium
TCGGTGACTTCCCTCTGAACCCGACGCCCGGCCAGGAGCAGCTGCACAATCAGCTTCTCATGACCCGTCCTGCCTTCGGCGGCAACACCATCGCTACCATCGCCTGCCCCAACAACCGTCCCCAGATGGCTACGGTTCGTCCCGGCGTTATGGTCAAGTGCCCGCCCGAGAAGGGCCGCAAGGCTGAGGTCATCGAGTTCCATCCGACTCTTGAGGAGAACAACAAGTACGTTGAGATCCTCAAGGTAGTCAAGGACATGGGCAAGAAGGTCGACATCCAGTCTGCAAAGATTCTCGTATCCGGCGGCCGTGGAGTCGGAAGCCCTGAGAACTTCAAGCTTCTTGACGACCTTGCCGACGCCATCGGCGGAACTGTTTCCTGCTCCCGTGCCGTTGTCGACGCAGGCTGGAAGCCCAAGGACCTGCAGGTCGGCCAGACCGGCAAGACCGTTCGCCCGAACGTATACTTCGCAATCGGTATCTCCGGCGCCATCCAGCATGTAGCCGGCATGGAGGAGTCCGACATCATCATCGCCATCAACAAGGACGAGTCCGCACCCATCTTTGATGTAGCTGACTACGGCATCGTCGGCGACCTGAACAAGATCGTTCCCATGCTGACTCAGGCCATCAAAGAGGAGAAAGCAAAGACGGCCTAAGTCCTGCTTGACAGGCACTGTCGATTCAAGAATAATAGAGAGCGGGTGCCCGTATAAGCACCCGCTCTTTTCTTTTGTGGAGAGAAAACGGAGGCACGCAATGCGTGCTGTTGTCGAGCCTCCCGATTTTATAGAACATTCCGCATGGCAGATGGCGGAAATTTTCACAGGTGGATTATGGAAAACATTTTGGACATTGATACAGTTGCCTTGGATGATGAAGCCGGCTGCATCCGGGCCATCGATCAGACTCTGCTTCCCGGGGAAATCAAGGTCATTGAGATCCGGGAAGAGGAGGAGATGTACGACGCCATCAAGCGTCTCGTCGTCCGTGGAGCCCCGGCAATCGGCGTCTTTGCGGCCATGGGGATTTACCTGCTTGCAAAAGCCATGCCGCAGGACTCCTATGAAGGCTTTTTAAAAGAATACGAGCGGGCGTCTGACCATCTCAACTCCTCGCGCCCGACGGCAGTAAATCTCAGCTGGGCTTTAAAGCGGATGCGGGGAGTAGTAGAGGCACACAAGGCTGAACCGGTGCCGGCAATCGTTTCAGCCCTGCACGATGAGGCGGTCACCATCCGGAACGAAGATGTCGCTGTCTGCAAGGGCATCGGGGAGAACGGCCTCACGCTCCTTCATGAAGGGGACGGCATTCTCACCCATTGCAACGCGGGACAGCTGGCAACAGTCCGCTACGGGACCGCTACAGCGCCTATGTATCTCGCCCACGAGAAGGGCATGGATATTCACGTCTACTGTGACGAGACCCGGCCTCTCCTGCAGGGGGCGCGCCTCACGGCATTTGAACTGTCCTCTGCCGGCATCGACACGACGCTGCAGTGCGACAATATGTCCGCATCCCTGATGAAGGCCGGGAAGATCAATATTATTTTTACCGGGTGCGACCGCGTTGCGGCGAACGGGGATACGGCGAACAAGATCGGGACGTCTCTCGTGGCAGCAGCAGCGCACCTCTATAACGTCCCTATGTATATCTGCGCGCCGACATCGACGATCGATATGGCAACGCCCACGGGAGAGGACATCCCCATCGAGCAGCGCAATCCCGACGAGGTCACGGAGATGTGGTATGCGCGTCGTATGGCGCCGGAAAACATCCACATCTACAACCCCGCCTTTGACGTCACGGACCACGAGCTCATCGCCGGCATCATCACGGAGAAGGGCATCGCCTACCCCCCGTACTCGAAGAGCCTGGCGGAGATTATGAAAAAGTGATCTGTGCAACACAGGAAGTCTGCAGGATTGTATACACTTTGACTTGTAACTGAAAGGCATATTTAGTTTAGGAGAAAAACTATGGCAGAAGAATTAACGCCCGAACAGGAGAAGGCGAAAAAGGACGCCCTGGCAGCAGCCGCCCGCATCCGTGAGGCCTCCGGCAAGGCAGACGACGAGGACACGCATGTTTCCAAGTCTGCGACGCCGGACCACCCCTTCATGGCGGATCCGAACCCTGGCAGCCACGTGAAGCATGTAATCGGCGTTGTCAGCGGCAAGGGCGGCGTCGGCAAGTCCTTTGTGACAGGCGCCCTTGCGAATGCCCTGCGGAAGAAGGGGCATTCGGTCGGCATCCTCGATGCGGACATCACGGGACCTTCCATTCCGAAGATGTACGGGGTGCACGGCCCTTCCTATGCGACGGAAGAGGGCGCCTATCCCGTGGAATCCGCTGAGGGCATGAAGATCATGTCCATCAACCTCCTCCTCGACGACGACACCCAGCCCGTCGTCTGGAGGGGACCGGTCATTGCCAACACTGTCAAGCAGTTCTGGACGGACATCATTTGGGGAGACCTCGACTACCTCCTTGTCGATATGCCGCCCGGAACAGGAGATGTGCCGCTCACGGTCTTCCAGTCCCTGCCCATTGACGGCATCGTCATTGTGACATCGCCCCAGGAGCTTGTCTCCATGATTGTGAAGAAGGCCTACAATATGGCTGAGATGATGAAGGTGCCCGTCCTTGGCGTTGTGGAGAATTATTCCTACGTCGAGTGTCCCCACTGCGGCGAGCACATCAGCGTCTTCGGCGAGAGCCATATCGATGAGACGGCGGCAGAGCTCGGTATTGATGTCCTGGCAAAACTTCCAATGAAGGCGGACTTTGCGGCGGCCTGTGATGCAGGAAACTGCGAAAGCCTTGACAGCGCACCGTTTGCAAAGGCGGTAGAGAAGCTGGAGAAGATCTGAAAATTTGGAGTTCGTCCCCCGTTTTGGGGTGGGCAGAGGGAGAATCCCGGCAGAAAAGCACTTTCGTCCCCCGTTTGAGGGCAGGCAGAGGGTGAATACCTGCAGAAATGCAACTTCGTCCCCCCTGCTCGCATCCAAATCGTGTCAAATCAAGGAAACGGCACGATTTTCAATGCATATAGCAGACATTGGAAATCGTGCCAAGTCGAACAAAATCAAACACTTTCTAAAAATTTTCCGTTTAAAAACGGGGCAAATCTTAAAGTTTCATTAAACAGGCGGCTGACCTCTTGCAAAAGAGGCAGCCGCCTGCTATAGTTTCTGCACAATCAAAAACGGGACGAAATCATCGATTCCTATTTCTTTTCATTTTTTCTGTGCTCCACGGCATTCGTCCCAAACTCCATGTTTTATATTATTCATGAATACGCATTGCGTGCAGCACTCTGACGCAGGTCTGTGTCCTTGTATGTGGCATTCGGACGGAGCTGCAGCGCATGCACAAGGTGTAAGCGCTTTCTTTCCGGAAAGGAGGTGAGAAGAATGCAGGATATTCTGCGTGAATATGGCCCGGCCATTATCACATTTGTGGCGGTCATTGCCCTGATCGGCCTCGTCGTCGTCCTTGTCGGAAATGACGAGAATTCCGTTGTCGGCCAGGCCTTTGCCGGGCTGATTCAGAACTTCTTTCAGGCGGCGAACCCGGCAGCGGATCCCAATGCGGCGACAGCTGCAGCTCAGGCGGCGGAGGAGACCATGAATGCGGCGGCAGGCACCATCGGCAACTGAAAGGCAATGAGGAAAACGGTGCGCTGGCGCTGACAGCTATGGCGGCCGGGGAGGGGCGCCGGGCGTGAGAAAAGGAGGAAGCTATGGCGGAGGATCTGTCCATACAGCGGGAGGACTGGGAGAACTACTTCGGTCCCCTCTACAAATTCATCGTTGACGACGAGGTGACGGACGTAGACGTCTCGGCCGGGAAGGTGTTTGTCACGAACTGCAAAAATGAACGGATGCGGGCTGAGGAGACGGTCCTGCCGGACGGCTTTGCTGACATCTTTGCCCACCGCGTTGCAAACAGTGTAAGCAAGGCCTTCAACAAGGAAACGCCGGTGCTGGAGGCGGAGACGGAAACCCTGCGCATCACGGTCGTCCACGCGTCGGCTGCGGTGACAGGAACGGCGGTATCCATCCGCAAGTCCCTGCCGGCGGTCCGCATGGATGAGGATAATATTGTAACGAGCGGTTACTGCTCTGCCGAAACTCTGCAGCTATTAAAGGATTGCGTGAGGGCACGGCTGAACTTATGTATCTGTGGCGAACCGGGAAGCGGCAAAACAGAGTGTGCGAAATTTCTCTCGACCTTCATTCCGAACAGCGAGCGCGTCATAACAATCGAGGACAATCCCGAGTGGCATTATGCCGCTATCTGCCCGGATCACGACACGGTGGAGCTGAAAGTCGGACCGCAGGTGGATTACACAAAGGCCATCAAGACCTGCATGAGGTTAAACCCCACGTGGATCATGCTTTCCGAGGCGCGGTCAGTAGAAGTGAAAGACTTGTTGACCTGTCTTTCAACTGGAGTCAAAGGTATGACCACCATCCACACGGATGCCGTCGCAAAGATTCCGGACCGGATGGTCAATATGGCCGGCGAGCTTCCCTCCGAGGCACGTTTCCTCAACAATATCTACTCCTTTGTCGATGTCGGTCTCCTGATTCGCCGCAAGGAAATCCGCTGTGCAGACGGCCGCTATCGGACAATACGTTCCATTGAAGAGGTCGGCTTCTTCACGCGGGAGGGCGGGCGGAATACCTGCACCCTTGTGGTAGAGGACGGGGAGGCGACGGGAAGGACACTGCCGGAGGAGATTGCAGCTGACTTCCGCCGGGCAGGAATCGAAGGCTATGAAAATATCGCCACTGCTCTTCAAAATGAAAAATACGCAGTGCGTGCCGCGACAAAAGACGGGAAACAAACCGATGAGGAAGGCAAAGAGGGGACAGGCCCGGCCGGCGCAGGTGCAGAGGCAGGCATCATGGCCGGCACGGGCGAAGAAGGCGGGCAAGATTCAGCAGAAGCTGACGGGGACGCCGAGCCCCTGCGCTTTGCCTCCGACCGCATATCCGTGGGGACGCTTGAGCAGCGCGGAAATGACGAGGTGGCGCAGCAGCAGCGCATGGATGAGATCATCGAGGAGCTGATCCGCCTGAACAGGAATGGGAGGACCTGTCTTGGAAGAACTTCGCTTGTCGGATGAGATGACGAAATACGGCTACGTCTTTTCAAGGAAAAAGAGTGTGGCCGTCTATACAGGCGTTGTCCTTTTCACAATGGCGCTTGGCGTTATTTTCGGACTCAACCTCGTCTGCCGGGCTATCCTGGCAGGAGCGTGTACCATTATGCTCCCCTTCTTCATCCGAAACTCTATGAAAAACCGCTACAACCAGCAGCGCTTTTCCGATGAAAACGCTTATATTGAGCAGTTTCTCTACTCCTTTCGCCGGTCGAAAAAAATTCTGACTACGCTGTCCGATGTGCGGAATCTCTTCGGGGAGGGGGAGATGAAGCAGACAATCGGGGCCGCCATAGACCACATTCTCCATACCTATAGCGAGGAGGATACGACAGCCGGCGGCCTGGCCTTGATCGAAGAGGCGTATCCGTCTGCGGAAGTGCGCATGGTTCATACCTTTGCCCTGGAGGCGGAGCGTCTGGGCGGGGATTGCGAAAACTCCATCAACCTCCTTCTGAACTTTCGCCGCATGTGGGCGGACCGGGCCTATGAGCTGATGCAGGAAAAAAAGAAGAATCGGCGGGATATTTTTCTTTCCATCGCAGTTTCCATGGCTCTCTGTTCGGCCGTCTTTTTCCTGGCGAAGCGCCTGAATATGGACTTTTCGAAGAACCCCTTTTCCCTGGCAGTGACGACGGCGGTCCTCCTTCTCGATCTTGCCATCTTTTATAAGGCGGATACGGTTCTTTCCTCGGAAGAGGAGCAGGAGGAGGGGGAGACAGATGAGGACTGGACGGCACGCTACCATCGGGCAGAACTTCGGGAGACGGGGACTGCTCTTGAGCGCCTGAACGGGAGGACAGCGGCAAAGATCATCACGAAGCAGGTGGAGAAGGACTTTCCCCAGTGGCTGATGCAGGTCTCCCTGCTCCTGCAGACGGAGAATGTGCCTGTTACCGTGATCAGGTCCTACGAATATGCACCTGCTGTTCTCCGCTATCCGCTTCGGCAGTTCATTATCGAAATGAAAAAGGAGCCGGACTCCATTCGTCCCTATCTCGACTTTCTTTCCGATTACAATCTGCCGGAGGTCCGATCGACGATGAAGATGCTCTATTCCCTTTCCGTTGGCAGCGGCGGCGATGCGGCGACGCAGATCGCGGACATCATCCGGCGGAACCAGATTCTTTCGGACAAGGCGGAACGGGCGCGGCAGCAGGACCGGCTTTCGGGTATGTACGCCCTTTTTCTCGCTCCGCAGCTGACGGGCGGGCTGAAGCTCCTGTGCGACATGATATTGCTCTTCGCCTCCTACATGGGGAGGGCCGGGACATTCTGATTCTATGACTAATGCAGGACGCCGGCTCTGCTGCCGGTTTTTCATTTCCACGGTCACCGCATTTCTGCCTGTCCGGAGGTCTCTATGGATACCATCGTCAAATCCTTTACCGGTCTCTTTTTTCTCCTGATGCTGACGGCCCAGGGCCTTTCCCTGTCGTCCTCCGCTGCGGCCTCGCGGGCGGCCGACCGGTATGCGTCAACGTGCAAGAGCCGCATAGAGGCCGCCCACCTCGCAGAGGACGTCATCCGGGAATGCGCAGCGGAAGCGGAGACGAAGGGCTATCTTCTGGAGGTGGCTGTCACGGGACGCGCGGCAGATGGGCGAAAGTACGGGGTGCTGGAGCTCTATTACAATGCCCCGGTCACGTTCTTCGGGAACGGGAGACAAGACGCCGTGGAGACGGCGGAAGACTATACCGAAGTCGTCAGCATGGATCTGAGTTAGCGCGGATTGAGAGCCTGTTGAAGTGCATAGCGGCGAGAAGACCGCATTCGACCGGAAAGATGGGATGTCATGAAAAAGCTTATAGAAGAATATGGGGAGAGCATCCTGTATGTCATATACGGGACGCTTGCGGCGGGACTGTTCATCGGGGCCATTACGGCGCTTTCCGTATAGGATCTCCATCGCGCTGCAGGAGGAAGTGAAAATTCTGCCGGACAGATATTTTTATCACGGATAAAGCGTTTGAAGGGAGACATGACAAATGCAGGAAATTATTGAGGAATACGGGGACGTCATCAGCGGAATCGTCGGGGCGACCTTCATGTGCGGCATGTTCCTGGCCTTCTGCACGGACGGGGCCTTTGGAACAGCCATACGGACTTTTCTGCACTGGTAGGGAGCAGTGATTCCCGGCATTATTACAGCCGAAAGAGGCGATAGTAATTTTCAGAAGAGGAGGAAGATATGAAGGAAGTAATCAAAAACTACGGGGCGGCCATTGTGGCGGCCTTTACGGCGGCTGCTGTTCTGGGACTGATCTTTTCAGGCGCTCTCTTCCGGGGCAGGGTGGCAGGGATGTTTCATTCGTATGCTATGCAGGAGAAGGCAGCAGGCTTGGGGGCGGCAAGCGACGGCTCCACGGAAGCGGTACGCAGCCGGATGGATATCGATGCCGGTGACATCGTATCTGCGGTTCATCTGGTCTGCAATGAGGAAATTGCTGCCAATTCCCTCGTCAAGTCCCTGTCCGGGAAATCCTATTCTGTCCGCATCAGGAAGGTGGAACTCTGCTCCGGAGCCGATGCGGGAAAAGACATGACTTCTTCCGCTCTTGCAGATGGCGGGGAAAGCGTCTGCTTTCCGAAGAGCGGCGCCTACAGGGTTTCCATGGTGATCACCGATGCGGCGGGAGCCTACATGAACGGAACCATGTACTATGCCATTGAGCCTGCAGGCCCTCTGCTTTCATAAACGATGAAGCAGGTCATATATGGAAGCGTCTGCGGCGTCATCGTCTTCTTCTCCATCCTTCTTTTCCTTACGATCGCCAACAGAGGCATCTATGAAGCGGATCTGGAGAATGCCGCAGACAGCGCCATGAAGGAGGCGATGGCGAAGGCAGAGGAGACGCCGGGACAGGTTTCTTCCCTTGGCATGGCGACGGCGCTGAAGAAGGCACTTTCTGACAGGGAAAGCCCTCACCAGGATGATCCGAATTACGGAATCACCGTCTCCCTTGCGGCCTGTGATCCTGTGAAGGGAATCCTGTCTGCCCGCTTTGAGGGAACGTTTACGACACCCTTGGGGAAAACAGGTCATACGTCTTTCGAGAAGACCTGCGTCTTTGAACGGGAGGCTACGGAGCGCCTGATCCTCTATACCTTTGAGCTTCCGAAGGGTGCAGCGGATGACCAGGATATTCCGGCCCTGATTGCCGGCTACCGGACGGCAGCAGGAGAGCCCTTTTCGGTGCCTTCGGGTTCGGCTTACGGAATCAACGGCTGGGTGGCTTCCGTCGACCACAGGCGCTATAGCACGGAGACATTGAAGTCCATGCTCGTCAGCGACTATTTTGACGGCTGCGTCTTCATGGCCGTGGCGTAGTTTTTTATGACTAATTTTTGTGGTCGAATCGCTCTGCCGGAAAAATTGCAGGATATGAGGGAGGAAACATGAAAGAACGCATCTTCACAGGCATTGCCCTCATTGCGATGGCCGTCTGTACGTATTTTGCCGTGACGGCCCATGCGGCGGAGGCGCCGGAAAAGGCGGAAACTGCGGCAGAAGAGCGTCTGCCGGGAACGAGGGAAAACGGGGCGGAAGAGAACGTGTCGGAGGATACGGGACCTTCAGAGGAAACCGGCCGGTCAGATGAGGCGGACCACTCGGGGATTGAGGCAGAGAAAACGCCGTTTGGGTGGATCCCCGGCAGCCACTGGGCCGTTACGGCAGTGCCGGACGAAATTCCCGTGAGCAGACGGATTGTGGAGAAGCCGCTTTCCGACGGCAGCGGGACGGAGATGGTGACGGTCTACGACCGCTTTCTCGGCTGGGCTGAGACGGCTGAAGGGGAGCCCTATCCGGTCTTTGACGAGCCGCCTGTCATCGCGGCCAGAGACCTTTCGGTAACGGACATGGAGCTGCTTTTCGGCCTGAACCTTCAGCAGGCTCTTCTCAATCGGGCGGAGGTACAGGACAGGGAGGACAGCTATCCCGGTGGAGTGAGGGTAACCGTTTTTTCTTTCGACCGCAATGCTTTCTATTCCGGAAATGAGATGCGGTCCGTAACGGCAACGCTGAAGGCGGAAGATAGCGCCGGCAACGTCTCCTATACGACTTTTGAGGTAACGCGCACGACGGGACGGCTCTCCGGCATGAATCGTTTCGGTTGGGGGGACCTGGCAGCAGCGGACGACTATATCCGTTCGATCGACCTCGCAAGCGTCCACAGGGAAGCGCCTTCCGGCGGTCTTTCAACAAAAAGCATCTGGCGAAAGAAATCAGACTATGCGGCGGCTTTGGCGGAGGCACTGTTCAGGCTGCAGGAGAAGAAATATCTCGTGACGTTTTCCGTATAAGGGCAGTTGTGATATGATATTTCCTGACATTCGGTCCTGGATTGAAGGAGATTATTCATGCACTACTGCATAGGCGACGTCCACAGCTGTCTTGATGAGCTGCTGACGATCATAGAAAAGATACGGGCGCGGGACGACCATCCCATCATCTATCTCATGGGGGACATCATCGATCAGGGCCCGAAGATGGCAGAAACTCTGATGTGGGCGATGGACCATGTCACAGAGGACGGGGAAATCCGCTGCCTCCGGGGCAATCATGAGGAGGAGGTTCTGCTCTGGTACCGCAAGTACCTGGAATGGCAGAGCGAGTCCGTACACACCCTGTTTCCGCCGGAGTCCAAGTATGACTTCTACCAGCGCCTCACCAGAGAGTGCGACGTGACGGATGAGCTTCTCGACCGGATTGCGGACTTTTTTCACGGTTTACATTATTCTGATGAACTCATCATCGACGCAAACCCCGCTACGGGGAAGAAAAAAATCCACTACTATCTGGCTCACGCCTGGTACTCGGTGTCGGAGGAGAAGGACGCGGAACGCCAGCGCTGGATCAACCTCTACGGGCGGTCATGCGACGGCATCTCGGACTTCGAGCTCGGAAAATTTGAATCACTGCATCCCGATGAAATTCCCGTCGTCGTCTGCGGTCATACGCCGACAATTTCCGCGGTTTTCGTTTCGAGCAAGTCCGACGTAGAGGGCGTCAACCGGCCGGGAATGGTCGGCTACCGGCCCCATGCCATCTTCACGGACGGCGGCTGCTTTCACTACGGGCGGGTGCCGGAGTACCCTTGTATGCTCTGTGCCGTCTGCCTGGAGACGCTGGAGGAAATCTATCCGTCCGGCGTTTCCACCCGCATGACGAGCTACCGGGTGCTTTCCCTCAGAAAAGAGCAGGCAAAGCTTGCGAGGGAAGCCGTGCCTGCTCTGTCTCAGCAGAATTTGAAGAAGTTTTACGAGAATTATTATTCTGCCTATCTCACGAGTGAGAATCCGTATCGGTCGGAGATTCTTTCATATCTTCCCAGCCCTCGGGAAGACGGATGCTGACCTTTGTGACGCGCTTCCTGCCTGTTTCCTTGACGCGCAGGAGGATGCCCTCCTTTGTGACATAGGTTTCGCCGGTTTCCGGGAAGTGGTCGAAGAGGCCGGTTAAGTAGCCGCCAATCGTGTCATAGTCTTCGGACGTGAAGTTGAGGTTCAGCTCGTCGCAGAGATCCTCGAGATTTGTCGTGCCGAGGACGTCGTACTCATTCTCACCCGTCTGTACGATGTCGTCCTCTTCGTATGTGTCGTATTCATCGCGGATCTCGCCAACCAGCTCTTCGAGCAGGTCTTCCAGGGTGATCATACCGGCAACGGCGCCGTATTCGTCCTTGACAATGGCCATGCTGATGGAGTTTGTCCGCATCTCCTCGAAAAGCTCGGCACAGGACTTGTGGTCGAAGGTGAAGTAGGGCTCCCTGAGGCAGCGCCTGATGGAGAAGGGCTTTGACCGGTCGATGGTCAGGAGGTCCTTCATATTGATGACGCCGATGATGTGGTCGATATCGCCTTCGTAAACAGGGTAGCGCGTGTACATGTGCTCTTCGAAGACATCCATGAGCTTGTCATAGGACCAGTTCGCGTTGACGGCCGTCATGTCGATGCGGGGAATCATGATTTCCTTTGCCTCGGATTCCGAGAAGTCAAAAATATTGTGGATATAATCCTTCTCGTCCTCTTCAATGGTTCCGCTCTTGTGTCCGACGTCGACGATGGTCTTGATCTCGTCCTCTGTCACGGCACCCGGCTTTTCGTCCGGCTTCACGCCGAAGAGGCGGAGCACCCATTCAGAAATCTTCCGGAAGAAAAATATGAAGGGAGTCAGGACGACCATCAGGGCCCAGACGGGCTTCGCATAGCGGATGGCCAGAGGGAAGGCGCGGATGGTTGCGAGGTTTTTCGGGGTGATCTCGCCGAAAATCAGGATCAGGAAGGTCAGGATTCCGGTGGCAATGCCGGCGCCGACAGAGCCGACAAGGCCGATGGCGACGGTCGTTGCCAGAGAGGAAGCCGAGAGGTTTACGATATTGTTCCCGATCAGGATGGCCGTCAGCATCTTTGACGGATCCTTCAGGACCTTGAGCAGAGCCTGGGCTTCATCCTGCAGGTCGCTTTCGTCGTCCTCCGCAATCGTCATCACGCGGATACGGTTTACCGTTGTGAGAGACGTTTCCGCCGATGAGAAGAAAAAGGAGAGGGCGAGAAGAAGGATGAGAATAATAATCTGAACAATAAGTGTAGTCATATTTTTCCTGTTCGTCTGCCCCTGGTTCGGGGGCTTTTTCTTTTGCCGCGTGCCGTGGCGCATTGGAAGTTCGCAACAAATGCGAAGCACTGCAGTTCTATTCTCCAAAGACTGTTTCACAACCCCTGTGGTACCCGTGAACTGTAACTGCGCGACACAGTAAGAGTATTATATATTTAATTCATCTTTCCCACAAGGCGGCAATAATGCTATAATCTATCCGTCGTGCAGAAACGAAACTGCAGCCCGGGGTGCAGGCGTACTGCCGGGCATGCACCGGCTGCAGAATTCATATGCGAAGGGAGATTATAGAATGGCAAAGAAACTCGAAGACTATGTCCGCACGATACCGGACTTTCCGGAACCCGGCATCATGTTCCGGGATATCACAACGGTTCTGAAGGATCCGGACGGGCTGAAGCTCGCCATCGATTCCATGATGGAGCTGCTTGACGGCGTTGACTATGACGTCGTCGCAGGCGCCGAGTCCCGTGGCTTCATTTTCGGGGCGGCCATCGCATACCTTGCCCACAAGCCCTTCGTCCTGATCCGCAAGAAGGGCAAACTTCCGGCAGAGACCGTAGAAGAGACTTACGATCTCGAGTACGGGACGGCGACAATCGAGATGCACAAGGACGCCGTGCAGCCCGGACAGAAGGTCGTCCTCGTAGACGATCTCATTGCGACAGGCGGTACGATTGAGGCAGCGGCCCATCTGACGGAAAAGCTTGGCGGCAAGGTCGTGAAGATGATCTTTCTGATGGAACTCGAAGGACTGAAGGGACGTGAGCGGCTGAAGGGGTACGACGTCGGATCCGTCATCAAGTATCCTGGAAAGTAAGGCTGTCTTTGACTGCTTGGCGGAGTGTATGACAAAATCTCGCCATTACCGGATGTTGAATGCTAAAAAAACAGGCGGACACGCAATGCGTGTCCGCCTGTTTTGCAGCCTGTTGAAAATTATGTTGTCTGTTGCAAACATCCACCAAAACCGGGCAGGGCATTGGGCCGGATTGCAGAGTCGGCTGCAAACTTCCACCAATCAGCGGCGGGGCACCGGGCCTGCATGGTGTGTTCGAAACAAACATCCACCAATCAGTGACCTGGCGTTAGGCCTGCAGGACGTTTTTG
>OMTX01000186.1 GCA_900314085.1 uncultured Lachnospiraceae bacterium
CCTTCGCCTCCGCCGCTCACGGACATCCCCATCGCAGGGTATTCTATTATTTTCACTTCACCACCCGCACACGGATGACCTCGGGAATGGCGGAAAGCTTCTCAACCGCCTCCGGCGTGATGGGGGAGTCGAGATCGAGAAGGGCATAGGCGTATTTGCCTTTTGTCTTGTTCGCCATGTCGGCGACATTGATATTTTCATCGCCGAAAACGCGGGTGTACTGGGTGATGACGCCCTTTTCATTGCTGTGAAGGATGGCGACGCGGGAAACCGTGCTGCAGACGCCCAGGTCGCAGTCAGGGTAGTTCACGGAATGCCGGATGTTTCCGTTCTCCACGAAGTCCATCAGCTCCTGCACGGCCATCTTTGCGCAGTTGTCTTCAGCTTCCGCCGTCGATGCGCCGAGGTGGGGGGTTGCGATGACGCCCTTGTGAGAGGCGGTCGTGGGATTCGGGAAGTCCGTCACATAGTGCTTTACAATGCCATCGTCGATTGCCTTGAGGACTGCCGGCTCATCTACGAGCAGGTCGCGGGCGAAGTTCAGGAGACATACGCCCTTTTTCATCTTCGCAATGGCGTCCGCCCCGATCATGCCCTTCGTGGAATCGAGCAGGGGAACGTGAACCGTGATGAAATCGCAGGTCTTGTAGATGTCGTCCGCGCTTACGACGTGGTGGACGTCACGGGAGAGGTCCCACGCTGCTCCTACGGAAAGGTAGGGATCATAGCCGTAGACATCCATTCCCATAGCCAGGGCGGCATTTGCGACGCGAATGCCGATGGCGCCCAGACCGATGACTCCGAGCTTCTTCCCGGCAATCTCGTTTCCGGCGAAGTTCTTCTTCGCCTTCTCCATCGTCTTTGCAATGTCCGGATCGACGGCATTTTCAGCCACCCACTTGTTGCCTCCGATGATGTCGCGGCTCGCAAGGAGCATTCCCGCGAAGACAAGCTCTTTCACGGCATTGGCATTGGCGCCGGGCGTGTTGAAGACGACGATGCCCTTATCCGCGCATTCATCCAGGGGAATATTGTTCGTGCCGGCGCCGGCCCGGGCGATCGCAATGAGCTTGTCTGAAAAGGCCATATCGTGCATCTTTGCGGACCGCACGAGAATCACATCCGCGTCGTCAACGCTGTCCGTCTCCCGGTAGCTGTCCGTGAAGAGGTCGAGGCCGTCGTCACTGATATTGTTGAGGCAATTGTAGAGAAACATATTATTCTTCCTTCCTGAAAAGTACGCTGCATAGGGCTTCGCGGCACCGCCGCCGAAAAATCAGCAGGGGCTGGCCGTTGCTTCCTGCAATTATCCTGCAAACGGGCCCTGCTTCGACTGTGCTTCAGTAGATTACCACTCGCGTTCCCCGCGGAACATTGTCATAAATCCACTTCGCATCCTCTATAGAGAGGCGGACGCAGCCGTGGGAAATGCTCTCGCCCAGGCGGCCGTCGAGGACCTCATCCGTTCCCCGCTTGTAGAGGACGGAATGAAAGAGGTACTTGCTGCCCTTAAATGCCGTGTAGTAGTAGCACGTGTAATTGTTCTTGCTGAAGTGGGTTCCCCTGACGCCGATTGTATATCGACCTGCAGGAGTCGCTCCGTTCGCCCCCGTATCGCATTGCATCACGCGCACCGCCTGCCGGCCGCCGTAAGGTCCCGCGAAGACGCCGACATAGTTTGCGCCCCGGTCAACGACGACTACGTAATCCGTCTTCGACGAGGCGGCGTTGGCCGTCGGCGCCATGGCTTCTGCCCGGGCCGCTTTTTCCGCTTCCTCTGCCTTCCGCGCCTCTTCCTGCCGGGCCGCTTCCTGAGCTGCTGCCTGTGCTTCCTCTTCTGCCCGCAGGAGATCCGTCAGGCAGCCGATCATCTGATGGCCTGCTTTCTGCGCATCGACCGGGTTTGCAGGAACGGGAAGCGCTTCCGCTGTATCCTCTCCTGTCGCATCCCTGCCTTCGTCCGCGCCGAAGGCCATATAGTGAATATAATATTTTTCGAGGTCGCCCCCGAAAGCCGCTGCGAGGTCCGGATAGCGGGAAGCATAGGAGTAGACGTTGAAACCGGGCGTCGCCTGCCGTCCCTCCTTCATCCCGTAGGCGAGGAAGTGGCAGCGGGCAAAGTCGGACACCCTGCCATACGCCTGGGCTGCCGCCGCCACATCGGGATTGTAATAGAGATAGAAGCTCTCGTCATAGACGCGCGACAGGTCGTCGCCGGCAACAGCCATCGCCGGCCGGTTGACGGCAATGGAACCCGCCAGCAGGACTGTTCCCAGGACGCAGGCCATCACCCGCTTCAGAAATTTTTTCATGAACCCTCCCTATTGCGGAAAACAACGGCATCCTGCCTTCGTCTCCCGCCCTTCATCAGAAATCAGTACCCGGTTCGCGCTTTACATTAGTCATGAATTCGCTTTCTCGAAGGCTTCCATGAATTCAACGAGCTTCTCGACGCCTGCGCGCGGCATCGCATTGTAGATAGAAGCCCGCATGCCGCCGACCGTCCGGTGCCCCTTCAGATTTTCCATTCCTGCTTCCTTGGACTCCGCAACGAACTTCGCATCGAGGTCCTTGTCGCCGGTGACGAAGGGTACGTTCATGATGGACCGGTCTTCCTTCCTTACCGTGCCTTTGAAGAGCTTGCTCTGATCGAGGAAGTCATAGAGGAGCTTTGCCTTCTCCGCATTGCGGCGCCCCATCTCCTCAAGGCCGCCCATTTCCTTCAGCCACTTGAAGACGAGGCCGCAGATGTAGATGCCATAGCAGGGCGGGGTGTTCAGCAGGGACTCCTTTTCCGCCATCAGCTTGTAATTCATGATGTCGGGGGTGTAGGGCTTGACATCATCCGTCAGGAAGTCCTTCTTTGCGATGACGATCTGCACGCCCGCCGGGCCGACGTTCTTCTGCACGCCGGCATAGAGGAAGTCGTACTTCGTGACGTCCATAGGCTCCGACAGGAAGCAGGACGAAACGTCGGAAACAAGGGGCCGCCCCTTGGTATTCGGCAGGGTGTGATACTTCGTTCCGTAGATGGTATTGTTCTCGCAGATGTAGACATAATCCATGTCATCCGTGATGGGAAGGTCGCTGCAGTCCGGGATGTAGGAGAACGTCTCATCCTCGGAAGACGCAAGGACGACAGCCTCGCCCTGTTTCGCCGCTTCCTTGTATGCCTTCTTCGCCCACTGACCGGTGATGATGTAGCCGGCCTTTTTGTGCAGGAAGTTCATGGGGATGCCGCCGAAAAGCAGGTGGGCGCCGCCCTGCAGGAAGATGACGCTGTAGTCATCCGGAATGGAGAGAAGCTCCCGGAGGTCCGCCTCCGCGGTCTTGATGATGTCATCAAACATCTTCGACCGGTGGGACATCTCCATAACGCTCATTCCGCAGCCGTGGTAATCAAGCATTTCAGACGCTGCGGTCTTTAAGACTTCCTCCGGCAGCACCGCCGGCCCGGCTGAAAAGTTGTAGACTCTGGACATTTCTTTCTCCTCTCCTATACTTTCATGACATCTATGCCATTCTGTGCAGAAACATTGTTCCCATTATAGTACTTTGCGCCTGTTTTGGAAGGGTGTCATTTGCGGAAATCCTCTTTCGTTTGCCCCCGCGGTGCCTCGAAAGGGGTGTCATTTGCGGTATGCTTCCGGTTTTTGCCCCGCGGTGCCCCGAAAGGGATGTCATTTGCAGGATGCCTCCGGTTTTTGCCCCCGCGGTGCCCCGAAAGGGATGTCATTTGCAGGATGCCTCCGGCTTTTGCCCCCGCGGTACCCCGAAAGGGATGCCATTTGCAGAAAATCCCCTGTTTTCACCCCTGCCCCTGCTCGAGGTCGCTTTCGTCAAAGCAGTCGGAAATGGGCTTGCCGGGCGCGACCATGGGCCAGACCTTGTCGTCCATCCCGATGATGCAGTCAATGACGACAGGCTTCTTCGCCGCAAGCGCCTTCTCAAAGGCGCTGTCAAACTCCGCCCGCGTCTTCGCCCGGAGGCCGATGCAGCCCATAGCTTCCGCGAGCTTCACATAGTCGGCGCCGTCGTCAAGAACCGTCGCGCTGTAGCGTTCCTCATAGAAGAGGTCCTGCCACTGGCGCACCATGCCGAGGACATGATTGTTCATGATGATTTCAATGATGGGAAGATTGTTGTGCTCCGCCGTAATGAGCTCGTTCATGTTCATGCGGAAGCAGCCGTCACCGGCGATATTGATGACGGTTGCGTCCGGACGCGCCGCTTTTGCGCCGAGCGAAGCCCCGAGCCCGTAGCCCATGGTGCCGAGCCCGCCGGACGTGAGAAGTGTCCGCGGCTTCGAGTAGGAGTAGTACTGCGCTGCCCACATCTGGTGCTGGCCGACCTCCGTCACCATCACCGCGTTCCCATGCGTCTTTTCATATATTTCATGAACGATGTAGGGGCCGTTCAGTCCCCCCTCCGGCACCGTGGTCGGATACCAGCGCTTGAGATCGCCGATGTGCTTCATCCAGTCGGTGTGGTCGAAGTGGAGACTTTCTACCGTACCTGCTGCCGAACCCTGTATTCCTGCAACGCGCTTGCAGGCATTCTTTGCTGCAGCCTGCCCGCATGCACCGCCTTCCGCTTGCATTCCGCCGGAAAGTGCTTGTTCGTCTGCTTTCTTTTCCTCTAAGCCCCTTGAAGCACCTTTGGAGAGCTCCTGTTTCAGAAGCAGGTTGACGCGCGACAATATTTCCTTCGCATCCCCGATGACGGCAGCGTCGACAACGACATTTTTGTTGATCTCTGCAGGATCGACATCGAACTGCAGCTTCTTCGCCTTGGCGGCAAATGTCTTGGGATTGCCAAGGACACGGTCGGAAAAGCGCGTTCCGACCGCAATCAGGAGGTCGCACTCCGAGACGCCGAAGTTGGAAACCTTGGTCCCGTGCATGCCGAGCATTCCGGTGAAGCGGGAATCCGTTTCATCATAAGCGCCTTTCCCCATCAGGGAGTCGCAGACAGGGGCATCAATGAGATTGGCAAATTCCTTCAGCTCAGCAGAGGCGCCCGAAATCACACAGCCGCCGCCGACAAAGATATAGGGGCGCTTCGCCTTTTTGATGAGTGAAACCGCAGCGGCGAGGTCTTCATCCGTGATGGTGGCTGTCTGCGGGGCAGGGAGTTCAATGCTTTCCCGCACATACTCTGTTTTCGCCCCTGTCACATCCTTCGGGATATCGACAAGAACAGGCCCCGGGCGGCCTTTTCTCGCGATGCGAAAGGCTCTGCGCAGTGTCGGGGCCAGGTCACAGACATCTTTCACGATGAAGTTGTGCTTCGTAATCGGCATTGTCACGCCGGCGATATCCACCTCCTGGAAGGAATCCTTACCGAGAAGGGGCAGGGTGACATTGCAGGTGATGGCAACGAGAGGAACGGAATCCATCTGCGCTGTTGCAATGCCCGTCACGAGGTTTGTCGCCCCGGGGCCGGACGTCGCCAGGCAGACGCCGACTTTCCCGGACGCCCGCGCGTAGCCGTCAGCTGCGTGGGCTGCCCCCTGTTCGTGGGAGGTCCTGATATGGCGGATCTCATCCCTGTGTTTGTAGAGGGCATCGTAGACATTGAGGATTGCCCCGCCGGGGTAGCCGAATACCGTATCAACGCCCTGCTCTTTCAGGCACTCCACAACGATTTCTGCACCGGTTAACTGCATGTAGATTTCTTCTTTCCTGTAATAATCTTCTGCCGTCCGTGGAAAACGGGGGACAAATGCAAAATTCCAGTCTTTTGTACGCAAGCCAAAATCTCGCCGGGATTCAAATAGTGGCTTTTTGCAAAATATCTTGATTTATTTCCAGAGCAAAAATTCCGGCAAACTTTATATAGGGGGCTATTGCAAAATATCTTGATTTATTTCCAATCCCAAAATCCGATTGAAATTCAAGCAGGGGACAAATGCAAAATTCCTGCCTTTCGTGCCCAAGTCAAAACCCTTCTGAAATTCGGGCAGGGGACAAATGCAAAATTCCTGCCTTTCGTGCCCAAGTCAAAAACCTTCCGAAATTCGGGCAGGGGATAAATGCAAAATTCCTGCCTTTCGTGCCCAAGTCAAAAACCTTCCGAAATTCGGGCAGGGGACAAATGCAAAAATCCCTGCCCTTTGTGCCCAAATCTACCTCTGCTCTTCCGGCAGCGCCAGCACCGCC
Organism: uncultured Lachnospiraceae bacterium; assembly: GCA_900314085.1. Taxonomy (GTDB): domain Bacteria; phylum Bacillota; class Clostridia; order Lachnospirales; family Lachnospiraceae; genus RUG306. The sequence continues at coordinate 6,162 of OMTX01000186.1, forward strand.
CCGCGGGCGCCGGAGGTAACAAGGGCACAGTAGCGTTTGAGATAGCCGGTATTGACGGAAGGAACCCGCGGCTTCCACTCAGCCCGCCGCTTTTCCAGCTCCTCGTCGGGAACCTGCAGCGTCAGCTCCATCTTCGGGATGTCGATATGGATCATGTCGCCTTCATGAACGAGGGCAATGGGGCCGCCGACAGCAGCTTCCGGCGACACATGCCCGATCGCGGCGCCACGGGAGGCGCCGCTGAAGCGCCCGTCCGTGATGAGGGCGACCGTAGAGCCCAGTCCCATGCCGACAATCGCAGATGTGGGGTTCAGCATCTCGCGCATGCCGGGCCCGCCCTTGGGGCCCTCGTAGCGGATGACGACGACATCGCCCTCGTGGATATCGCCGCCCTTGATGGCAGCGATGGCATCCTCTTCGCAGTCATAGACGCGAGCCGGCCCGTCGTGAACCAGCATCTCAGGGGCTACAGCCGACCGCTTCACAACGGAGCCATCGGGAGCAAGGTTTCCTTTCAGTACGGCAAGGCCGCCCGTCTTCGAGTACGCCTTGTCAACAGGGCGGATGATTTCTTCGTCCATATTGACGGCATTTTTGATGCACTCGCCAACGGTCTTTCCCGTAACCGTCATGCAGTCACGGTTGATGAGGCCGAGGTCATCGAGCTCCTTCATGACGGCGTAGACACCGCCGGCTTCGTTTAAGTCTTCCATATAGGCAGCGCCTGCAGGGGCCAGGTGGCAGAGGTTCGGCGTCTTCTCGGAAATCGGATTTGCATAGGAAATATCAAAGTCAAAGCCGATCTCATGGGCGATGGCGGGCAGATGCAGCATGGTGTTTGTGCTGCAGCCGAGGGCCATGTCCACCGTGAGGGCGTTGATGATGGACTCCTTCGTGATGATGTCCCGGGGACGAATATTATTCTTGAGACACTCCATGACGGTGTAGCCGGCGCGCTTGGCAAGGGCGAGGCGGTTGCTGTAAACCGCGGGAATCGTGCCGTTGCCGCGAAGTCCCATGCCGATGGCCTCCGTCAGGCAGTTCATGGAATTTGCCGTATACATGCCGGAGCACGAGCCGCAGGTCGGGCAGACGTGCTCTTCGTAGTTCTCGACGTCGTCCTCCGTCATCGTGCCGGCCGCATAGCTTCCGACGGCTTCAAACATGGATGAAAGCGACCGTTTCCGCTTGTCAACGTGGCCGGCCAGCATGGGGCCGCCGGAAACAAAGACCGTCGGGATATTCAGCCGCGCTGCCGCCATCAGGAGGCCGGGAACGTTCTTGTCGCAGTTGGGAATCATGACGAGGGCGTCAAACTGGTGGGCCAGCGCCATGCACTCCGTCGAGTCGGCGATGAGGTCGCGGGAAACGAGGCTGTACTTCATTCCGATGTGCCCCATGGCGATGCCGTCGCAGACCGCAATGGCAGGGAAAACGACCGGCATGCCGCCGGCTTCCGCAACGCCCATTTTGACGGCCTCCGTGATCTTGTCGATGTTCATATGGCCCGGGACGATTTCATTGAAAGACGAAACGATGCCGACGAGCGGCTTCTTCATCTCCTCCGGCGTGAATCCGAGGGCGTGAAAGAGGCTGCGGGCGGGCGCCTGCTGCATACCGGCTTTTACATTGTCACTTCTCATCTTTTTCTCCTATGAATAATATAAAGCACCTGCTTTTTTGAAGCACTTTTGGATTCCGTCCCCCCGTCGCAGGGTACCCGGTAGGTATTCCTGCGCGGGGAGGAACTTTTGTCCCCCCTCGCGTCGCTTCCGGTGGGTATTACTTTGCGGGAATGGACTTCTGTCCCCCCTCGCGTCGCTTCCGGTGGGTATTACTTTGCGGGAATGGACTTCTGTCCCCTGTCGCGCCGCTTCACTTGATCAGAGACGCAATGAGGTCGCCCATTTCGCTTGTATTCAGACAGCGGATATTTGCCGTGCGCCGCTTCTCGTCCGGAATCAGGTCTGCCGTGCGGGCGCCGCTCTTCAGGGCTTCCTGGACGGCAGCTTCAATGGCATCGGCTGCTGCGTCTTTGTCCAGGCTGTAGCGCAGCAGCATTGCTGCAGAAAGAATGGTTGCAATGGGATTTGCAATGCCCTTCCCCGCGATATCCGGAGCGGAGCCGCCGGAGGGCTCGTAGAGGCCGAACTTCGTTTCATTGAGGGAAGCCGACGAAAGCATTCCGAGGGAGCCGGAAATCATAGAGGCTTCGTCGGAAAGGATGTCGCCGAACATGTTCTCGGTCAGGACGACGTCGAACTGCGACGGGCACTTCACAAGCTGCATAGCGCAGTTGTCAACAAGCATGAAGGATAATGTGACATCCGGGTAATCCTTTGCGACTTCGGAAACCACCTCGCGCCAGAGGCGGGAAGAATCGAGGACATTTGCCTTGTCGACGCAGATGACTGACTTCTTCCGCTTCATTGCGATGTCAAAAGCCTTAATCGCTACGCGGCGGATCTCGTCTTCATTGTAGGTCAGTGTATCGATGGCTGTCCTTTTTCCCTCAACAACCTTCGTCTCGCGGTGGCCGAAATAGAGGCCACCGGTCAGTTCCCGGACCATTACGAGGTCAAAGCCTGCAGTCGCCGTCTTTTCTTTCAGAGGACAGGCCTCGCGGAGTTCGTCGTAAAGCCGCGCGGGACGCAGGTTGGCAAAGAGACCGAGAGACTTGCGGAGCTTCAGGAGTCCCGCTTCCGGCCGCCTGTCCGGAGGGAGCTTGTACCAGGGAGACGTCTGCGTATTGCCTCCTATGGATCCCATCAGAACCGCATCCTGAGCCTTCGCCGTTTCAATCGCTTCATCCGTAAGCGGTACCCCCGTCGCATCGATGGAACAGCCGCCCATCAGGATGTCCGTATAATCGCAGGAAAATCCGTATATCTCTCCCGCCCTGTCGAGAACCTTCAGCGCCTCATTCACTACCTCGGGACCGATGCCGTCGCCTTTGATGACTCCGATCTTTGCACCCATATTCTCTTTTCCCTGCCTTTCATGAAAAAGGAATTTCTGAATGGATAGGACAGCCAGGAAATGCCCCTCACCCGCTGCCCCATATGGAAACGTTGCTATCAAAGCATCCTTGCCATTTTAGGCGATAAAAAAAAGATATTCAAGGCAGGAAGCGCCTGCAGAAGGGCTTTCGCCTTGAATGTTTTTCACCGCCGGGCGGGGGCAGTTGAGAGAATTGTAAAAGTCTGAGAATAATCTTTTCCCGGAGAAACGATCGGAATTATCTTCTTTCCGAACCCATTGGGACGTAAAAAAATCCGTTCCCCGGGAGTTCCGGAAAACGGTTCTTATAATACTGTCCCGTTCCACAGGACAACTGATTCTCCCTCTATGAATCTATGGAGAAGTTTTTCCTATCTGATTCAATGAGCCGGCTTTCGCGTCAAAGCGTCTGCCTCACATAATGTTCATTGTCAGCCGCTTCCTGTAGCGCGGCTCAAGACCATCAAGCACGCGGCGCGCCTGCCCGTATTCGTTCCTGTTCACCGAGATGACGAAAAGCGAATCATATCCGCTCCGCAGGCGTTCAAGAAGAGAATTCTTCTTCTCGTCCCGCGAGACGAAGACGGCATGCGCCATCAGAAAGTCTGTCGTGCAGCGGCTGATGTGCCGGTTCGGCGTCGTGCAGAGGACGACGTCATTTGCCATATTTTTCCGGTCGTACGTAAGTTTTTTCTTTTTCAAGTCCGTCCTTCTTCCTGAATATTCCTTCGCTCAGAATTTCAGGCATCCATGCCAAAATCAGCTTCCCTGCTGTTCCCCGCCGACGAAATCTACCAGGACCTGCCGGCCGTGCCCCGGATCATATCCCGTCTTCTCCTCCCACCAGATCCACCCGGACTTGCCGGCCGAGCCCCGGATCATATCCCGTCTTCTCCTCCCACCAGATCCACCCGGACCTGCCGGCCCAGGGAACCGGCGACCTTCACGAGGAAGTCGAGGGTGGGATTGTAGTTCCCGCTTTCGAGACGGGAGATATTGGACTTCTGCGTCCCCGATAGATCGGCGAGCTCCTGCTGCGTCATCTGCCGCTGCTTCCGTGCGGACTTCAGTTCCTCAGCGACGGCCGATCGCACAGAAACTGACGCGGCGGGGACTTCGCCCTCAAACCGTTTTTTCATAAAAAGGGGCCGTTTTCGGGCCGGCCGCCGCCACCCATGCATCACACACCATACCGACAGGCAATTGCATAATGTTCTGTACTTCCGCATCTGCATCTGCTTCCGCTTCCGCTTCTGCTTCCGCTTCCGCTTCCGCTTTTGCTTCTGCTTCCGCTTTTGCTTCTGCTTCCGCTTCCGCTTTTGCCAAACATCTGCACGTCCTGTCGTGTGCTCGGGCACCACCCCGAACACGATGTAAAAGTTATCATATATGATTACTTTTAGCAAGAGAAAAATAAATAAAGTATAAATTTTTGTGCATCTTTCATAAGGCAGAAGCCCGGGAATCTCAAGAATGTTAGAGCCGGGTGAAAACAAGGGTGAACATTCCGCCCTGCAATGCCGCCTTTTTGTATCATTTGCAGGCGCAGAAGATTTGGCAAAAAGTTTGACAAAAATTGTATGAAAAAATTTCTTGACTTAAGATATGCCCTATAGTATATTTATCAAGTCGCCCGAACGGCGGCACCTATATAGAAGCTGGTGTGGCACAGGTGGTAGCGCACCTCATTGGTAGTGAGGAGGTCACCGGTCCGAGTCCGGTCACCAGCTTGCGCGTAAGCAACGAGAAGCAACACAGGAAAAAGAGCCTTATGGCAGGAGGAAAATTTATTTTCCGAGTGCCATAAGGCTCTTTTTCCGTAGTCGCGGCGACTGCCGCGACGAAAAAGGTTCCGACGCTTGCGGCGGAACCTTTGAGTGTTGCTTCTCGTTGCGTTATACCCCCGCGGCGACTGCCGCGCCTTACGTGTCTGCTTCTCGTTGCATTAAATCAGCTGAGCTGCCACCGGACGTGGCTGCCGTCGTCGCCCTTCGTCACGATCAGCTGGTCGTCGATTTCCTGCTTGAGTTCCGTGACGTGGGAGATGATGCCGATGAGTTTCTTCGTACCGGCCATATTTTTGAGGACCTTCACGGCCTCTTCGCGCGAGTGGTCGTCGAGGGAGCCGAAGCCTTCATCGATGAACATGATGTCAAGGTCAATGGCGGAAGATGTCGCGCCGATCTGGTCCGCCATACCGAGAGCCAGCGAAAGCGCTGCCATAAAGGATTCGCCGCCGGAAAGCGTCCGTACTTCCCGCACTTTCCCGGTCACCGTGGAATAGACCATGAGGTCGAGTCCGCGATTCTTCCCTTCTCCCGCCTTGTCTTCATCGACCATGGCCAGCTGGTACTGGCCGGCAGACATGTCGAAGAAGCGGCTGTTTGCCGCATCGAGGATCCGTTCCAGATAGTACCTCTGTACGTAGGTTTCGATATCCATCCGGGAGCCTGTTTCCTTGCCGGAAAGCAGCCGATAGAGCCGGGCGATCACATCCTGCTTTTTCGCGGCATCCGTCCGTTCCTTCAGCTGGTCCTGCAGACCTTTCAGAGCTGATGCGTTGGCATCATGCGCTTTCTGAATCGCAGTATATGCCTGCTCTGCTTCCTGGAGCTCTTCTCCCGCTTTTCCCGCCTGCTCTCTGAGCGCGTCTACGTTCGGCTCCTCCCTGCCGGCAATGCCTTCTTCCGCCTCTTTCAGGGATCTCTCCGCTGCCGCCTTCTTTGCCTCATAAGCTACAATCTGCTTTTGAAGGGTGTCCTTTTCTTCCTTGACGTGGTGCTCTACGATGTCCTTCCACTCGTCCTCTGAAAGATTGTCCACGCGCAGTTTTTCCTCATAGGCTTCTTTCGCCTGTGTATTCTTTTCCGAAAGGCCGGGAAGATCCTTCCGGTACTGGGCAATCAACGTTTCCGCATTGATCTTGGCTCCCTCCGCGGAAGCCTTCTCATTTCTGCGCGCTTCGTAGGCTGCCTCAGCAGCATTCAGAACAGACGTCTTCTCCGCCAGGGCCGCTTTCGCGTCCTCAGCCGTTTCAAAAGCCTTGTTTTCCTTCAGGTTCACTAGTGTGGTCCTGCTCTGCGCCAGCGTCTCAGCCGCCTTCTTTTCCGTGCTGACAGCCAGATCTTTCGCGTCAGAAAGAGCCTTTCTCTTTGCGTCTGCGCCCGCAAGATTCTTTCGCGCCTCATCCAGGTCTGTTTTCTTCTTCAGGGCATCCGCTTCTTCGCGTTCAAGCGCCTGCTGCCAGACAGACAGTTCCTCTTTCAGGTCGTCCACACCGGCAGGCGTTTTTCCCGACTTGGATGAAAATGCTCCCAGCAGATTTTTCTGACTCTCTTCAAGCGTCTTCTTCCGTTCACTGTACGCTGCAATCTCCCGGCTGCATGCTTCTGTCTGTGCGTTTGCCTCCTTCTGCAGGGCGTCACTGGCCTCCCGCAGGGCATTGATGATATCCGCCGTCAGGTTTTCCGCCCCTTCCGCTTTCACCGCCGGATGAGGATGGGATGTGGAGCCGCAGACCGGGCAGGGCTCACCTTCCTTCAGGAACTCCGAAGCAAGTATTCCCGCCTGGGAATCAAAGAAAAGATCCTGTTTCTGCACATACTCTGCATGCTTTTTTCGGAAAGCCTCCTCTGCTTCGCTCTGCGCCAGCCGCATGCGGTCAATGACAGTCTTTTTTTTCTTCTGCCCAGCCAGTCCCTGTTCCAAATCAGCAAGCTGCGCAGAGATATCGTCCGCATCCTTCCTTTTCCGGACGCATTCGGACCAGGTCACGTCAGCCCCCTTCAGGCTCTCCTCCAGGGAACGCCAGGATGCGGCCTGCGCATCGAAGTCAGAAAGTGCCTTGTCTGCTGTAATTCTGTCCGTCTTCGCCTTTTCTTCCGCCGCACTGTCCGCCTTGGCTTCCTTTTCCGCCTCAGCAATTGCCTTCAATACCTGCAGGGCCTGATCCACACGGTCCTTGCAGACAGAGTACTCATTCGCTGCCTCATCGCGTACGGTTCCCGCTTCCTTTTCCGCCTTTGCAGCCGCTTCAGAGGCATCGACAAGTCCGGGAAGTTCCTTTTCCTTTTGCTGAAGGGCTTCCTGCGTGGCGCGATAATTTTCCTCCGCTTCTGCCGCTGCATCGCAAAGGACCTTCGCTTCGTAGGATTTTTCAATGTTCCGAATCAGGACGGCCGCTTCTTTCATCGCAGCTTCCCCGGCAGCGCAATCCTTCAAATCCTGCTCTGCGGCTGCTTTTTTTTGAAAATGCTGCTGCAGATTCTCCGCATTCGTATAAGCATCCCGGGCAGTGTCCCGTTTCCTGGACGCTGCTTTCTTTTTCTCTTCCGCTTCCTTCGAAAGGCTCTTCTGTTTCTCTGTCAGGGCGGCAAGGCCATCCGCAAAGGCTTCCGTATCCGAAATGGAAAACTCCTTCGCCTTTGAAATGTCTGTCCTCATCGCAAGCAGTTCTGCCTCCTCCGGGCCGAGAACCGCCTGGTTCATATACATCCGGCAGGCAGCTCCGATCGCTTTCATTTCGCTTTCGCCGCTTTTCCTCCGGGAATCGAGTTCCTGAACGATGCGCTGATAGGGCTCGGTATTGAAGAGCTTTCGGAAGACCTCTTTTTTGGCGTCCGAATTGTCGCGGAGCATTGTCATGAATTCCCCCTGGGCAATCATGACCGTCTGCATGAACTGGTCTTTCGTCAGGCCGACGATTTCGATAATTCTGTCATCTGCCTCTTTCTGGGTGTACTCGGTGCCATCCGGCAGCGTCAGGGAAACCGTTTCCTTTTCCTCGACCACCCCGCCCGCTTTCCGCTTGTTGATCCGATAATGGCGGGGCTTCCGCGTGACGGTAAAAATATCTCCCCCGTCGCCATTCGTGAATTTCAGCGTGACAAAGGGTTCTACGTCATAGGATACAAATTCGCTCTGCAGCTCCTTCCCGTCTTTTTTGTTCGTTTCTGAGCTGGCCTCCCCGTAAAGGGCAAAGACAATGGCATCAAAAATCGTCGTCTTCCCGGCGCCGGTATCTCCGGTAATCAGGAAAAGATTCTGCCGCGGTTTCGAAAAGTCAATCGTCGTCTTTTTCCCATAGGAACCAAAGGCCTGAATATCAATGGACAGCGGTTTCATTCGGCAGTTCCTCCCTCCAGAACGGTATTGATGACATCAGAAAGCAGGGCGTCTTCTTCCTCCGAAAGTTCCGTTCCCAGGAAGCTCCTGCACAGCTCATAAGGATTCGCCGCGGCCTCCTCAGTCACAGCATGCGCCGTATCCGCCTTTCGGATATTTTCCCTGCGGACCTCGAGAAGGCGGGGGAATGCCGTGCGGAGACGGTCCTGCATATCAACGGCATTGTGGTCTGCCGTATCCGTCAGGACAACCGTCACGTAGTCGCCGCACTTCTGCAAAAGGACTTCCTCCAGCGTCCCTTTCACAACCTTCACCTGATGCAGGGGCGTGAGAGGCAGGACCTCCGTCGTGACACATCCCTTCTCTTTCATGTCCACGAGGATAATCCCCTTCTGCTGGCCGGCCTCGCTGACCGAGCACTGGAGCGGCGTCCCGCAGTAGCGGTAAACTTCACTGCCCACCTTCATGGGTTTGTGAATATGGCCGAGGGCGGCATAATCAAAGGGGGACAGCACATCTGCTCCGACCTGGTCGATATTTCCTACCGTCACGATCTCCGACTCCATCCGTTCAACCGCATCCGCCCCTTTCCCGACAGGCAGGTAGAACTGGTGGCTGACAAGGACATTCCGGACCGATGTGTCAACGGCCTCCCGTTCAATCATGAAACGGACGGCAGCGTCATAGGAAAGATTGTTCCCGTCGTCATCTACTCCTGTAATGGCCTTCACCATGGAGGGCTTGATGAAGGGCAGGAGGTAGAAACGGACCGGACCGTATTCATCGGAAAGCTCCACGCATTCCACATGCTCGTCCTCCTGCATGGGCGGATTTCCTGCCATATAGAGTTTCTGCCGCGAAAGGACGCTGCGGTAGCAGTCAATACGCGTGGCGCTGTCGTGGTTCCCGCTGATCATCATGATACAGGCGTCCGGAACGGCCTCCCTCAACTGCCCCACGAAATCGTCAAACAGGGCTACGGCTTCCGCGGACGGAACCGCCCGGTCATAGATATCCCCGGCTACGACAACGGCATCCGGCTGCTTTCCCCCCGCCAGCCGGACGATCTCGCCCAGGATATACTGCTGATCCTCATAAAGGTCCCGGTTGATCAGCTTCAGACCGATATGCAGATCGGAAATATGAAAGAAGCGCATGAAAACCTCCCTCTGAAAACGTCCTGTAAATGCCGCTTTTCGCCCGCCGCCGAACAGGCTTCTGCCGCAATGCCCCAACAAAAGAAAATGCACGGAGATTTCTCCCCGTGCATAGTATAGCACAAACATATGTTCTATTTCAATATTATTCTAAAAATACGATATCCTTATGAAAAAAATGTTACAGTTCACGGGTACCGCGAGGGCCGCGAAGCAGTCCCGAGAAAGACGTGCAGCAGCGAAGCGTCGCTTCGCACATGTTGCGAACTTTCCATGCGCCACTGCATCACACCCCCGGCGCCGCGAGCGTCGGATCTGCCATATACTCTTTCACCTTTGCGATATACTTCTCCGTAAAGGGCGGCACGCCTCCGTATTTCTTCACCGTTCCGGCTCCTGCATTGTAGGCCGCCAGCGCCAGATCCAGGTTTCCGTCGTACTGGCTCAGATGATCCGAAAGCAGCCGGGCGCCGCCCATGATGTTCTGGTAAGGATCATAGGCATTCGTCACGCCGATTCCTGCCGCCGTCTGCGGCATGAGCTGCATCACGCCCATGGCGCCGGCCGAACTTGTCGCGTCTGTATGGAAATTCGACTCCGTTTTTGCGACTGCCAATAGGAGGCGCTTGTCCACGCCGTATTTTTCAGCTGCCTCAGTGAAGATGTCGTCAAGGTTCGCAGAAGAAGCCGCTGCCGCCGAAGCTCCTGCAGAAGAAGCATTCCCGGCCTTCACTGCGCCTGCTGCCGAAGAAGATATTGTGCCGGCCGCTTGCGCTGCAGTTGAAGATGCAGTATTCCCGTTCTGTGAAGAAGCCCCCTGCCCGGCGCTTTCAGCCGGTGAAGAGACATAGCCGTAGCCGTCACGGGCGACATTCAGAATCGTCCCCGCCGCATAAGCCGTCGGATTGACGCCGCCGAGGATGGACGCGGGAACCTGGTTTGTGACGACAGAAGGAATGGATGTGACCTGTGAAAACGTCTCCATCAGATCTGCCGCAGCATTAACTGCTGCCTCTGCATCCCCGGACGAAACGGCTGCTGCTGCCTGAGTCACGGCAGTCTCCATCCGGTTCATCGCATCGACGGAAGCAGAACCGCTTGTAGCGCCAGCCGCAGACAGGTCATTCATCTGTCCGGCCAGCACGGAAGCAAAATCGTCCGACGCCTCCATCTCCGTCTGCGCCGGCGCGCTATAGTTCTGTTTGATTGTCGCCTCATAGTAGGACGACTCCGATTGAATTGTGATTTTCATGGCAGGATCTCCGATCTGCTTGCGCGGCCAGCGCCGGCATTCAGCGGCGCCATCGCACGATTTTCTCAGTGCCTGCGCCAGTCTTCCGTTGTGCAGGCCCGGTTTTCATTCTCGCGGAAATCCTTTTCCCCGTATTTCATATATCGGACACTTTTTACCAAATCCGCATAGCCGCTTGAAGACAACGTTTGGAACTATATAAGAAAATTTTCCATTTGTCTCCTACGCTGCAGCTCGCCTCGCCGGCTGTATCATTTGGAACCATACGGACCATTTTTGCATTTGTCCCCTGTCCAGCCGCTCTTCCTGCAAGAATGGCGGTTTCACTTGGAAATATAGGCAGGATTTTTGCATTTGTCCCCTACAAAGGAAAAAAGTAAAAGCACAAGTGTACGCAATGCGTACCTTCCAAAAAAAGTACCTGGAACTATTCCGGAATATTTTGCATTTGTCCCCCGCCCAGCAGCTCTTCCTGCAAGAATGGCGGTTTCACTT
>OMTX01000100.1 GCA_900314085.1 uncultured Lachnospiraceae bacterium
AAAAGATTAATATCAAAAAAGCCCAGTTCATGAGTCCGGAAGAGATGACAGGCGTCATTGAAAAAATGGAGTACTTCGGGAATCGGAATTTTATGCTCTGTGAGCGGGGAACCTGTTTCGGTTATAACAATCTCATTGTGGATATGACCGGACTGGCTCGTCTCTCCAAATTGGGCTATCCTGTGATTTTCGATACGACCCACAGTGTACAGATCAGCGGCGGAGGCTTCCGTTATGGGAACAGCGGAAAGAGCGAATATGTTCCCTATCTGGCAAAGGCCGCTATGGCCACAGGTGTTCTTAATGGTATTTTCATGGAAGTACATGACGAACCGGAAAAGGCCCTTTGTGATGGCAGCTGTATGCTTCGGTTGGATCATCTGGAACGTCTGCTGGATGAACTGATGGAACTTCGGGCAGTTACAGAAAAATATAAGGACGAATAATGCTGGTACTTGAAACAATTACGGACAAGCGACTTTGGGGTGGGCACCTCTATTCTGTTTTCTGCAGGAAAGGAATTTCCAATCGGATCCTGAATGGAAAACAGAGGGGCAAGTCATTGAATGACGTTTTTCCGGATTGGAAGACGGATTTCCAGATGGAGAAATATCTGTACTTTCCACTTACGCTGGCCCTCACTAACGCAGAGGATAATCTTTCCATTCAGGTGCATCCGAATGACGAAATGGCTTCCGAACTTGAGCATTTGTCACGTGGAAAGAGAGAATCCTGGTACTTCTTAAAAGCGCCGAAGACTGGTACAATAATCAACGGATGCCGTGAGAGAGATATTGCAAAAATTCATGAGGCTGTAAAACGGAATGCCTATGACGACATCATGGATTATCTTCCGGTAGACGTCGGCGATTATGTCTTTGTGGAACCGGGAACGCTGCATTCCATTTCTGCAGGCAGTCTTGTTTACGAAATTGAAGAAGGCGCGGATTTCACCTATCGTTTCTACGACTTCAATCGCAGAGACGGTGAGGGAAAACTGAGGGAACTGCATACGGAAAAGGCACTGCAGTGCCTGAAACCGGACCTGAAATCGGTGGTTCGAAAATACCCTTCGAACAATATTATTCATGAGAAGACATATAGTACGGAAATCGTTCAGAATCGAGGGGGATATGTTAATGAAAGCCGGACGGTTTCCTGCTTTACCTTGATTGATGGAAAAACGTTTTGTGACGGCATTGCACTGAATCATGGAATGACGGCTCTGCTCTTTCCTGGTGAAGAAGTTGACTGTCGGGATGTACAGCTGGCTTTTGTTTCTCAATTAGAATGGGGTGTATGAGATGGCTGAATTTCTTCCTTCCATGATGTGTTCGGACATTGGAAATCTGCAGACTGAAATTCACAGCCTGGAGGAGGCCGGCGCCGACCGCTTTCATCTGGATGTAATGGACGGGGTGTTCGTGCCGAACTTCGCACTTGGAGTTTCCGATGTGGCAGCTGTTTGTCGTCTGGCTCAGATTCCTTCAGAAGTGCATCTCATGATTGTCCATCCGGAAAATTATATTCATCTTTTTGCATCAACCGGAGTGCAGATCATCTATTTTCACCCTGAGTCTACTTATCACCCGACAACTGTTATTGCAAAAATCAAGAATGAAGGCGTGGAACCGGGTATCGTTTTAAGCCCCGGTGTTTCCGTTGAAAGTGTATCTGAACTTCTTCACATTGTGAAATATGTGATGGTCATGGGTGTGAATCCCGGACAGGCAGGGCAGCTCTATCTGCCCTATGTCGACCGGAAAATTGATAAGCTTTCGCAAATGAAGGATGAATTTCAGATTCGAATTTATATGGACGGGGCCTGCTCGGAAGAGAGAATCAGGAATAATAGGAAAAAGTACGTCGATGGCTATGTACTCGGTACAGCTGCTCTATTCAATTCGAATGGAACCTATCAGGAAAAAATAGGCAGACTTCGCATTGCTGCAGGTGACCGGGAATGAATGAAATCAAACTTTTCTGCATGGATGTCGACGGAACGCTGACGGACGGGAAAATCTATATGGGCCCGTCCGGCGAAATCATGAAGGCCTTTGACATCAAGGATGGATACGGAATCCATGAAATCCTTCCTGCGCACGGAATCGTTCCGGTAATCATCACAGGACGGACGTCGGATATTGTAAAGAACAGGGCTGCTGAACTTGGTATTGCAGAACTGTATCAGGGATATCACGAAAAACTTCCGATTCTGGAAGGGCTGCTGCAAAAGTACCATTGTGAATATGTAAATGCAGCTTACGTCGGTGATGACATTCTGGATTTGCAATGTATGAAACGGTGCGGCTTTAGGGCCTGTCCTGTGGATGCAGTGGATGAAGTGAAAGCGGTTTGCGACTATGTCAGTCCGCGAAGGGCCGGAGATGCGGCGGTAAGGGATATTATTGATCATCTGATTCGAGAAAGGACTCAAAAATGAAGGAACGTGTTGTGATTTTTGGCGCAGGTGGTTCAGGGAAAAAATTGTTTGAACGGTACAAGAACAGCGACTCTAATGTAGAAATTGTGGCCTTTGCTGACAACTTTAAAACAGGCACACTTTTTGATTTGCCGATTCTCTCTCCGGAAGATTTATTGTCCTATGACTATGATTCAATTATCATTGCATCTGTAGCAGCAGAACCAATACGGGAAAAACTTTTGGAAATCGGAATACCTGTCAGCAGAATTTCATCATCCTACATAGAAGTGGCTGCTCAGGCAAGAGACGTATTTTTGAAAAGGGAGGCGGATGAATTACATAGAAAAAATCTTTCCGGAGCAGTAGCAGAAGCCGGTGTTTTTCAGGGAGACTTTGCGAAGCTGATCAATCGTTATTTCCCGGAGAAAAACTTATATCTCTTTGACACTTTTACTGGATTTGATGAACGTGATATTGAGGCAGAGGATGGCTACGAGCAGGATCCGGAGCGTGGTGAGCATTTCAAACAGACTTCTGTAGATCTCGTAATGTCGAAGATGGTGCATCCGGAAAAAGTAATTATCAAACAGGGGTATGTCCCTGAAACATTTGAAGGAGTGGAAGAACAGTTCTGCTTCGTCAACCTGGATATGGATCTCTACCAACCGACCCTTGCTGCCTTGAAATGGTTTTGGCCCCGGATGGTCGATGGGGGGGGTGATACTGATTCACGATTACTTCGATGAAACCGGGACATTTCCAAATCTGAAGAAGGCGGTCATTCGGTTTACGGAGGAGAATCACATCAACTCGATACCGATTGGGGATGATCTATCTATTGCGTTGGTTAAGGGGTGAAATTTCTCGGGGTAAGTTACATGCCAGTTGAAAATAATCGACATACTATAGATGACTTTGAAAAGTGGCTTCACTCTATTGAAAATCAGCTCCAAGTTGCTCCTTTTTTGTGCTATGGTGCAGGACAGTGGTTTCGCTACTTCACTGAATTATATCAGGATACACGGATATGGGAAAACTGTTTTGGCGTGCTGGACCGGAATCCTGAACTTCAGGGGACACAAGTGTTAGGTAAAGCAATTTTTCCGTTGGAGTGGCTTGAACAGCATCCTGATCATCCGGGCATTATTCTTGTCACATGTAAAGATAATGGCGAAATCGCTGCTTTACTTGAAAAGGAAGATCCTCGTTTAATAATTCTATCCATGCAGGATGTTTTGGCTGCATTTACGGAGATTTCCGCGTTGAACGATGTCTTTCCAATAGATTTTCACCTTACAGAGGCTCCGTTAATACCAAAGAAAATACATTTTTGTTGGTTTGGGGGGGGTACTCTTTCAGAAATAAACGAGATATGCATTGCTTCATGGGAAAAATATTGCCCTGATTATGAAATTGTTCGTTGGGACGAAAGTAATTATGATATAAAAAAGCATCCATTTATGGAAGCTGCATACGAAACGGGGAAATGGGCTTTTGTGTCTGATTATGCCCGATTGGATATTATTTATCGGGAAGGCGGAATCTATCTGGATACAGATGTGGAACTTGTCAGATCTTTAGATGACCTTCTCTATCAAAAGGGCTATATGGGATTTGATTACGGTTTCAACAGAATCATTGACACTGGGCTTGGCTTTGGGGCCGTAGCGGAAAATGATATTATCAAGTATCTTCGGGATGAATATGATTCTATTTCGTTTGATTATCCAAACAGAAAAATCAGAACATTTGCATGTCCTGAAATTCAAACAAAGGCTTTGGAAAAAATCGGGTTGAATAGGGATGGCAGACTTCAGACTATTAATGGGTTTTCTTTCTATCCTACAAAAGTCTTGAGCGGGATGAAGTCTTATTCCATGCGGTCAAATTGCCTGCCGGA
>OMTX01000099.1 GCA_900314085.1 uncultured Lachnospiraceae bacterium
ATAAAATACTCACTGCACGCAGTTAAAAAATCGTTTATCTACCACCGGATTCCGTTAGTTTCTCTTTTTCTCCGAACAATTCCGCGGATGGTAAAGCCCAATGTCGTGAAAAAGCCTATTCCCGGTACAAAAGCAAGAAGTCCAAAGGCAATGGCGGAAATCAGGCCTGATTCCCGTTTTCTCACAGAGCAGATACAGGTGCCGATAAGTGGAATTGCACTTTCACAAACAATATAGAATGCCAACAGCGGCGGAACCCAACTGGCCCACAGGAACCAGGGGTTAAACATGCCTCCGGTCAGTAGAATCAGAAAGACCGCCGCTGGTGCCAGAACCAAACGTGTCACCATAGCAGGTATATACGGCGTCTTAAGATTCAATGCATTCAGTACAGTGAGTCCTAAGGTTCCGACAACTGCAGCAATAATCGGAATACCAAGGGAGCCAAGATAAGTCAGGATGACGGCAGGCACCCGCCAATCGGATTTGGGCTGAAAAACTCCACCTGCAGCGCCTGCAATGTGCGGCGCCACATATATTGCATACAGTATAATGTAATATGGCCCGGCAATATTGAGTACCCAGAAGATGCCATTTAGTATTGGATGTGATTTCCTGCCCAAGGTTTCCTCCTCCCAGGAGTCCGTTTCAATGCCTTTGTTCCATCTTTGAATACACTTCGCAGAACCTCGCCGAAAACGACGGCTCTACGCCCGCCCGGGTTAAATGCTGTGTATCCCCGATCCGCAGCGCCCGGAAAGAGGCAATCCCCCTCTCCCGTTCTTCCGTGACAAGTTCCGTCACTGAGGACGGCAGCATGCACAGGCTGTGCCAGAGCAGGTAGGGGGTGCAGTTCCAGAGATGGGATAAAAGAACGCAGCTCACTCCGAAGTGGCAGAAGAATGCAATCGTTTCCGTGGATTCTTTTCCCACAGAATAATGCTGTCCTGCCCTCACGTATCCATAATCCGAGAGCAGCTGATCCAGCCCGTTTGCAACCTTATCGTATTCGTCTCTCAGCCTGCAGCGGACACCTTCCGGTGATTTGTCCCAGTCGGAGTTGTCCAGATAATGTGGATCCATCGACAGATACTGCGGCAGCATGTCCCAGAAAATCCTGTTTTCATATGTCCCATCCGGTCGCTTCTGCGTATCCGGATACATAGCCTGCAGATCCGGATACCCGTTAACATCCAGAGTCCCCGGGAATTCCTGTAGCCAATCCACTGTCTCTCCCTGCAAACCCAGAGCCTCTTCTGTATAAGAAGCAGTCTTCTGCGCCCGGCCAAGTGGGGACATATAGATATGATCGATAGATTCCTGCTTGAGTAGTTCCGCGAGCAGCTGAGCCTCCCGCTCTCCGGCAGGCGTCAGTGAATCGTGCTCATAATCTGGATCCCCGTGTCGTATCAGTAATAATCTCATGTATCCCTGTCACCGCTGGCATTAATCCGTATAATTCCCGCTCTGATAGGCCTTTTGATACTTTTTCGCCGCTTCCTCAACGGTGAGAGAAGTATCCCATCCATGAAGAACCTGCAGAATGGTATCTTCATTTAACCCTGCATTCTGCATGGCCTGAAGTGCATATCCCTTTGCTGCGTCGTTGTTCCAAGCGTCCATATTGCCTCCTTTTCACTGTTACCGGTAGCAGTTATTGTTATTTCCCCATCTGCTGCTGGAAATATTTGCTGATAATAATTGCAATGTCTTTTGCTGATGACTTGCTGTTGAGCCCGTTCAGGACATCCAGGATCATCTTGTTGAATCCTTTGCCCAGACTGTCACCGACCAGTTTCTGTACCCAGTCGACGTCATCGTAAGATTTGTTCCCCAGATAAATCTGCTCGAAGGCATGGACGGAACTTTCTCCGATGGCTGCCGCAATGCCTGCAGCAATAGCTGCGTTTAATACACTGGCACCGACATTGATACCGGGGACTGCCTTCAGGGCGCCGATTGCTGCCTTGGCAGCCAGGCTGACAGTGCCGGTACTTACGATTGAATTTACAAATTGCTTTTCTTTATCGTTTTGTGCAGAGCCATACACACTTGCAATCCCGTTGACTTCTGCAATTTCAATGGGCCCGAGCAATGCTGCATCAGAGAATGGAATCTGTACTGCGCCAACGACAGCGGCTCCGGCTACGGCAAGACCAACAACAGACTGTGATAAAATCCTTCTTCTGGCCAATTTGTATTCATCGATGTCGTGTGCTGCAGCCTGCACACCAAAAGGAAGAATGGTATTGGACTTCTCGATCAGTTCGAGGATCCCTTCCGGCTCTACATAAAGCTTGGAAGATATAGGAAAAGCTGATGCAACGACCGGAATGATAGCTTTAACGCGGTCCTTCAGCTGTTTTTTGTTGTTCAGAGCATCGTTGACCATCTGAACATTCTTTTCACGTTCAGGTTCAGAATAGGACTTCGTGATGACAACAATAATCGGCACGGTCCTCCATATGGAAGTTGCCCAGGATAATGCATCTATGGTCTCTTTAAACAGCTTGCTGGAGGTCCCATCCACGCAGAACCAGATCTCGTGTATTTCCTTTCGGGTTTCCTGTTCAATATTGTCTTTTGACCATTGTCGGATTTCGTTGATTGTCTTCATCTTCTTAAAGATGTTTGGCTCAAAGCCGGCAGTGTCGATCAGGGTAAACGGATAGGACTCATCTTCATAAACCTTGAGCTTCTTAGTCGTCCCTTCCGTCCCATAGCTGGTTTCAGCGACTTCAGAACCCAGTACAGCGTTGATCAGCGTGGATTTCCCGACGCCTGAATTGCCGAGCAGCAAGATGTTTCCCTTTTCTTTGATGACTTCGTCCATTGACGGCCTCCCTCTTTCAGATCCTCAATTAATAAGTGCCACATCGTACTCTTCTACCGTGTGCCCCAGCATCATCATGATCTCGAGCTCGTCTTCGGCATCCTGGAGTGCATTGTGCTTCTCATAATAATGTAGATTTCCGGAAAGCATTTGGAAAATGCTCTCCACCCCGTACCCGGACTTCATCCGTCCTGTTACATAGCATTCACAAGCGTGCGGGATCGCCTCATTGTACTGCCTGTATGCCGCCAGCCGCATGATGTCGTACCAGTCGTAAGCGCTGAGCTCAGGCAGCATCCCGTAGTCAAACTTGGCGTTGTAGGCAAAAATGCTCCTCACCCTGAACTTTGCCAGAAAGTCGTGAACATCTTCAGCCATAACGTCTCTGCTGCAAAGATAATGCTGTTGTCCCGGCAGGCTGATCGCATTTGAAAACATCCCCCCGACTTCCACTTCAGGTGTGAGGACATAGTAGCGTCTTCCAAGAACCTTGAATGTAGTCGACGCAACGACCACCCCGACGGACATAACTTCGTTGTCCCAGTTGGTTTCTGTATCGATGATCGCAAAATTCTTCTCAGTCATTTACACCTCATAGAACTCCGCAGGGCTGTAATGCTCCTCCGCCCACTTGGCAATTTCTGCGATAAGTTCATACGGAATTGGCTTGTCGTACGGAAACTGAATAGCCCCCTTGCTTGTTTTATAGTCTCGTAGCTTTTCAGTAAATTCTTCCACAGCCTCAGCACCAGGATAAATCCCCAGGTGGTGTTTCATGGCTGCAAAATGGATAATGTTGTGCCCTTTCCAATAGGTGGGCATGGCATAGGAAATCTTTTCCGTACAATCCGGCAGTGCCTGCGAAATCGTTTCCCGCGTCTTTTTCAGGATTGGCTGCACTTCCGGCGCCTGCGCCTCTATATATTCGTCAATCGGGTTCATAGCTACATCCTTACTCCGGCAGGCTCCAGTCGAACCCTTCCGCGTCCTCATTGATCGTCTCCCGCTGCTTTGCGATTGCCTTCTGGAAACAGTCATAGACCTCATCCGCATCAACAGCAGTATAGAGAAAATCCTGCTTAAGGATTCCGACCGTTTCATCCAGATTAAGGGCATCCGCCTGCAGGGTAATGGCAAAAATAATCCCCTGGTGCCCGTCCTCTTCATTGAATTCTCCCCGGGCAATAAGGTGATAAGCATTAAGGTGCTCATCCTGATAAGTCTCCAGCAGGATCGGATCGAGCGGCGCCTTCATAGCAAGCCCGGCAAACAGATTTATAATATCCATCCGGAGGTCTTCCGCCGTCCGGGAAATCGTCTTTACATCAAACATAGAATCTCCGTGCAATAGCGTTTCGCATTTTATAAAGTTTTCTCATTTTGCGAATTAGATAGCCATCGGGCAATATCGATGACCGCAATACCCTGATACTGGCTTTCTTCATGCCTTGTACGAGCAATCAGTACTTTAGGAAAAGCATCCCGGATGCTGAGAAGTGGCTCTGTTTCTCGCGTAAAAGTTTCTTCACTGGAGATATCATCCGAAACCTGAATATAAGTGGTAAGCCCGTTTTTTATTGCAACAAAATCGATCTCTTTCTGATAGAGCTTCCCAACATAAACTTCATATCCTCGGCGAAGCAGTTCCAGAGCAACCAGATTTTCATAGAGATGGCCATAGTCAGGTCTCTTAGAGCCGAGTTCGGCAAAACGGAATGATAAGTCCGCGAGATAGTATTTTTTGTCGGATTCCAGATAACGCTTTCCTTTGATATCGTATCGCTGGATAGGATAAAAGAGAAAGGCTTGGCAGAAATAACGGATATAGGCGCCTACAGTTTTATCGTTTGTTTTATAGGTACCTGAAGTAAGCTTGGCTGCAACATTTCGGATGGATGTCTGATTCCCGACATTGTCCATCAGAAAATTTCCAATCAATAAAAGCAGGTCTTCGTTTTCCACCTTAAACTTCGTGACGATATCGCGAGTGATGGTCGCCCGATAGAGGCTACTGATATACTCCGTGGAGGTCTGTTCGGTTGGATAAATATAGGAACCGGACATGCCGCCTTTTTTCACATAAATGTCAAATGCGTCATCCACCTGTTCTGAAGGATAATACTGCAGATATTCACGAAAGGAAAACGGATACAGGCTGATCTCAAATACACGTCCGCCAAATAACGTGGTCAGATCACTTGACAGCAGGAAAGCATTTGAGCCGTTCAGGTAGA
>OMTX01000178.1 GCA_900314085.1 uncultured Lachnospiraceae bacterium
CCCAGCGTCAGAAGAAAGAAGAAGTCTGAAGCTGCTCGTAAGAGAAAGTTCAAGTAATCCTTCATAGAAGAGATTCCGTAGGGCCGCAACGCGAGTTGCGGCTCTACTTGTGTTAATCTGCCGCTATGCGCGGTTTTGGGACAGAAGAATACGATATCATGACTACAAATGACGAAATCAAGAGACGGCGGACCTTTGCCATCATATCCCACCCGGATGCCGGAAAGACGACGCTGACGGAGAAGTTCCTCCTCTACGGCGGGCAGATCAATACGGCAGGAAGTGTCAAGGGCAAGGCGACGGCGAAGCACGCCGTTTCGGACTGGATGGAAATTGAGAAGGAACGTGGTATTTCCGTCACCTCCTCCGTTCTCCAGTTTGAATACGACGACTACTGCATCAATATTCTCGACACCCCCGGCCACCAGGACTTCTCGGAGGATACCTACCGGACGCTGATGGCGGCGGACTCTGCCGTGATGGTCATCGATGCGTCAAAGGGCGTCGAGGCCCAGACGAAAAAGCTGTTCAAGGTCGTCTCCATGCGGGGCATTCCCGTTTTTACTTTTATTAATAAAATGGACCGGGACGCCAAGGACACGTTCGAGCTCCTTGACGATATCGAATCCAACCTCGGCATTGCCTGCTGTCCCGTCTCTGTCCCCATCGGCTCCGGCAAGGGCTTCCGCGGCATCTACGACCGGAACACGAAAAAGGTCGAGATTTTCTCGGATACCCAGAAGGGCACGAAGGAGGGAACGGAGACAGACCTCGACATCGATGATCCCGAACTCGCAAAGTATGTCGATGAGGATGAAAAGGAAGAACTTTTAAACCAGCTCGAACTCCTTGACGGGGCAGGCGCGGAGTTTGACCAGGAGGCCGTTTCCGCCGGTCAGCTTTCCCCCGTCTTCTTCGGATCCGCACTTTTAAATTTCGGCGTCGAGACATTTTTACATTATTTTCTGAAGATGACGACGCCTCCCCTGGCGCGGAAAAGCGATGCAGGCGTCATCGAGCCCACAAGCCCTGATTTTTCCGGCTTCATCTTCAAGATCCAGGCGAATATGAACAAGGCCCACCGCGACCGCATCGCCTTCCTGCGCATTGTCTCCGGCAAGTTCGAGTCCGGTATGTCCGTTTTTCACGTGCAGGGCGGCAAAGACGTCCGTCTGACGCAGCCCCAGGCCATGATGGCGGAGGAGCGGAAGGTCGTCGATACCGCATATGCCGGCGACATCATCGGCCTCTTTGATCCGGGCATCTACTCCATCGGCGACACCCTGACTGCTGCGAAGGATCACTTCAAATTCGAAGGCATCCCGACCTTCGCTCCCGAGCACTTTGCCCGCGTCCGCCAGGTCGATACGATGAAGCGGAAGCAGTTCATCAAGGGCATCAGTCAGATCGCCCAGGAGGGCGCCATCCAGATCTTTCAGGAGTACAATACCGGCATGGAGGAAATCATTGTCGGCGTTGTCGGCGTCCTGCAGTTCGATGTCTTAAAGTACCGGCTCGAGCACGAGTACAATGTCGACATTATCCTTGAGAATCTGCCCTACGAGTACATCCGCTGGGTGGAAAACGAGGAAATCGACATGGACGAGATCTCCGGCACGTCCGACATGAAGAAGGTCAAGGACCTGAAGGACCGGCCGCTCCTGCTCTGGGCCAACGAGTGGTCCATCCGCATGACGGAGGAGAGAAACCCCGGTCTGGTACTATCCGAATTCGCGCAGAACTAATGGTTCACAGGCGCAGCAACGTTCGTGAGGGGGCCTGGCTCCCACAGCGAGCGAAGCGAGAAAGGGGCCTGTCTCCCCTTAGATGTCTCCACTTTGCCTCACGCGTATTGTCGCGTGGGGCTTTTTTCATTATAATGTAGGCGGTACGTTTTTTTATTATTCATAAAAGGGGGAATGTACTATGCTGAAGGATTTTGCAAGTCCCGAGGTCCCGGAAGGCCTCGATCTATCTGCAAAGATAGAAGAGCAGCAGGACCGGCTCTTCAAAAACCAGATGGCCATCAAGGAGGCAGGCCTTCCCGTGATGGTCATGTTCGAAGGCTGGGGGGCCGCAGGCAAGGGGAGTATCATCGGCCGCGTCATCAAGGACATCGATCCCAGATTTTTCCGCGTGACCAATATGTCAAAGATCACGGAGGACGACCGCCGTTTTCCCTTCCTCTACCGCTACATGAAAGTCATCCCGGAGGGCGGCAAGTTTGCCTTCTATGACAGCTTCTGGATGGAGGAAGTGACAGATGGCTTCGTCCGCGGGGACCTCAAGCAGGAGGACTACCGGGCGCGCGTCCGCTCCATCAACAATGCCGAGCGTTCCCTCATGGACAACGGCTACCTGGTGCTGAAATTCTTCTTCCAGATTTCGAAGAAGGAGCAGAAGAAGCGGCTGAAGGCGCTCGACGAGGACGCCGACACCGAGTGGCGCGTCAACGATGCCGACTGGTTCCAGAACAAGCACTACGACGAGTATCTGGACGTTTACGACCGCTATCTCGAGGACACGAACGGACAGGCGCCCTGGTGCATCATCGACACGGACGACAAGAAGTGGGCCCTGCTGCAGGTGCTGACTTTCATCAATTCCGGCATCGACACGGCGCTGAAAAACCACGGCAAGGCAGCCCCCATCCGGCAGAATGTCTACCAGCTCCTGCCCACTCCTGACCTCGCAGACATCCCGCTCGACAAGACGATTTCCGACGAGGATTACAAGGAGGAACTGAAGAAGCTTCAGAAGAAGCTCCGTGAGCTTCACTACAAGCTGTACCGGCGGCGGATTCCCGTCATCATCGCCTACGAGGGCTGGGACGCGGCAGGCAAAGGCGGAAACATCAAGCGGATCGCTGCAGCCCTGGATCCCCGCGGTTTCGTCGTTGAGCCCATCGCCTCCCCGGAACCCCACGAGAAGAACCGCCATTTCCTCTGGCGCTTCTGGACGCGGCTGCCGCGGTCCGGCCATTTCACGATCTTCGACCGCACGTGGTATGGCCGCGTCATGGTGGAGCGGCTCGAGGGCTTTTGCTCCGAGAACGACTGGCAGCGGGCATATAATGAGATCAATGAGTTCGAGAAGGAACTCACGGATTGGGGCGCCGTCGTCATCAAGTTCTGGGTGCAGATCGACAAGGATACCCAGCTCGAGCGCTTCACGGAGCGGCAGAATACGCCGGAGAAACAGTGGAAGATCACGGACGAGGACTGGCGGAACCGCGAGAAGTGGAACCTCTACGAGGACGCCGTGAACGAAATGCTGAAGAAGACGAATACGGCCTTCGCTCCCTGGCACGTCCTTGAATCAAACGACAAGCACTACGCCCGCATCAAGGCCCTGAAGATCGTGATCTCGGCCTGCGAGAAGGCGATTGAGGAAGCAGACAGGAAAAATAAATAATCCATAATTAGTCATAATATCAAGCGAATGGAGGAGAAGGAATGACAGACATCGAGATCGCGCAGGCGTGTGAGATGAAGCACATCACGGAGATTGCGAAGACCGCAGGCGTTGAAGAAAAGTACCTCGAGCAGTATGGCAATTACAAGGCCAAGGTCGACTACCGGATGCTGAAGGACTTCGAAGGAAAGCCTGACGGGAAGCTCATTCTCGTGACAGCCATCACGCCGACGCCTGCGGGCGAAGGCAAGACGACGACGTCTGTCGGCCTCGCGGACGGGCTCCGGAAGATCGGGAAGAAGTCGATTGCAGCCCTCAGGGAGCCCTCGCTCGGCCCTGTCTTCGGCATCAAGGGCGGGGCGGCCGGCGGCGGCTATGCCCAGGTCGTTCCCATGGAGGACATCAATCTCCACTTCACCGGCGACTTCCACGCCATCGGCGCGGCGAACAACCTTCTCGCAGCTATGCTCGACAACCATATTCAGCAGGGCAATGCCCTTGGCATCGATCCCAAGCGGATCACCTGGAAGCGGGCCGTCGACATGAACGACCGGCAGCTTCGGAACATCGTTGACGGCCTCGGCGGCCGGCCGAACGGGGTGCCCCGGGAAGACGGCTTCGACATCACGGTGGCTTCCGAGGTCATGGCGGTTCTCTGCCTGTCTGCGGATATCCCTGACCTGAAGAAGCGCCTCGCTTCCATCGTTGTCGGCTATACCTATGAAGGAAAGCCCGTGACGGCCCACGATCTCCATGCGGAAGGCGCCATGGCGGCCCTCCTGAAGGACGCCCTGAAACCGAATCTCGTGCAGACGCTCGAAGGCACGCCGGCCTTCATTCACGGCGGTCCCTTCGCCAATATCGCCCACGGCTGCAACTCCATTACAGCGACGCGGATGGCGCTGAAGCTTTCCGACTACACTGTCACGGAGGCCGGCTTTGCTGCGGACCTTGGCGCCGAGAAGTTCCTTGACATCAAATGCCGGATTGCCGGCCTGCATCCTGCTGCCGTCGTCATGGTCGCAACGGTCCGCGCCCTCAAGTACCACGGCGGCGTGGCGAAGGCGGATCTCAATGAGGAGAATCTCGAGGCCCTCGAGAAGGGGCTTCCCAACCTCCTGCAGCATGTCGGAAATATCAAAAACGTCTACCACCTGCCCTGCGTCGTTGCCATCAATGCTTTCCCGACGGACACTGCGGCAGAGCTTGATCTCGTGCAGAAGAAGTGCAATGAGCTCGGCGTCAACGCCGTCCTCTCCGAGGTCTGGGCCAAGGGCGGCGAAGGCGGCAAGGCCCTCGCCGAAGAAGTCGTCCGTCTCTGCGATGAGCCGAATGACTTCACGTATTCCTATGAGCTCGACCAGCCCATCGAGGCAAAGATCAATGACATTGCAACAAAGATCTACCACGCTGACGGCGTCGACTTCACGACGAAGGCGAAGAAGCAGATTGCAGAGATCGAGGAGAACGGCTACCGGAACCTCCCTGTCTGCATGGCAAAGACGCAGTACTCTTTCAGTGACGATCCTTCCCTCAAGGGGGCGCCGACCGGCTTCCGCATCACGGTCAAAAATGCCAAGGTCAATGCCGGTGCCGGCTTCATCGTTGTCCTGACCGGCGACATCATGACTATGCCGGGCCTTCCCAAGGTACCGGCAGCGGAGAAAATCGACGTCGATGAGAACGGAGTCATCAGTGGCCTCTTCTAAGCTTACAGACCTTACAGTTTCTGCCTTCACGGACCGCCTGGCGGGGAAATATGCCGTGCCGGGCGGCGGCGGAGCCGCCGCTCTTACAGGGGCGAACGGCATCGCCCTCGTCCTGATGGCCGGCCAGTTCACCCTGGGAAAGAAGAAATACGCGGAGTTTGAGGATGACATCCGCCGCATGATCTCCGATGGCAACTGGATGGCGCACGGCCTTCTCTCCCTCGTGGACGAGGATGCCGCAGCCTTCGAGCCCCTGTCGAAGGCCTATGCGATTCCGAAGGAGGATCCGACGCGGGAGGCTGTCCTCGAGCAGGCAACGAAGGATGCGATCGCTGCGCCCTCGAAGATGCTTTCTATTCTTTCCGATGCGGTCAATCTGACGGAAGAAATGGCGGAGAAGTGTTCTGTCCTCATGATTTCCGACGTCGGCTGCGGGGCGGACCTCCTTGCCGCTGCCATGAAAGCCGCTGCAAAGAATGTCTTCATCAATACAAAGAGCCTCAAGGACCGCGCTTTTGCTGAGGAGACGGAAAGCCAGGTTGAAGCTGTTCTGGCAGAATTCGTTCCGCGGGCGGAAGCCGTGGGACAGGCGGTGCAGGAGCGGATCCAGGGCCGGCCTTCCGGTGACGGCGGCTGAGGGGATTTTTCATAGCAGCTATCAGATGCGGATGAATTTGAAATTTTTTTACCGGATATTGTCAATGGGGCAATATCCGGCATTTCTATGCAAGGAGTGTTTTTTGCTATGGCGGACATTTTGAAGGGTGGGCCCTGCGCGAAAGCCCTGACGGAAGAACTCATCGGGCGGACGGTGACGCTGAAGCAGAAAGACGTCACCCCCTGCCTGGCCCTGCTTCGCATCGGGGAGCGGGGAGACGACATCGCCTATGAAAATGCGGCCGTGAAGCGGTGTGAAAAAATCGGCATTTCCGTGAAGAAATTTCTCCTTCGGTCAGACGTTTCAAGGGAGGAAGTCCTGTCTGCCGTCCGCGCGATCAATATGGATGCGGACATCCACGGCTGCCTCATGTTCCGGCCATTTCCGGACAAGGCTGTGGAGGAAGCGGCTTCCCGCCTGCTTCTTCCGGAAAAGGACGTGGACTGTATGACATCCGGTTCTCTCGCTTCCGTATTTTCGGGGAGCGGGGTGGGCTACCCTCCATGCACGGCGGAAGCGGTCGTCCGGCTTTTACATTATTATGATATCCCCATTTCCGGCCGAAGGGTGACGGTGGCCGGGCGCAGTCTTGTCATCGGGAAACCGGTGTCCATGCTCCTTCTCAGGGAAAATGCGACAGTGACCGTCTGCCACAGCCGGACGGAGGACCTGGCCGGAGAGTGCCGGCGGGCGGACATCGTCGTGGCGGCCATCGGAAAGGCGAAGCTGCTGACAAAGGAGTTTTTTGCGAAGGGTCAGGTCGTGGTTGACGTCGGCATCAATGTGGATGCGGCCGGGAATATGTGCGGGGACTGTGACTTTGAGGCGGCCGAGCCTGTGGTGGCAGCAATCACGCCCGTTCCCGGGGGCGTTGGATCCGTGACGACGGCCGTGCTTTGCGAGCACGTCGTGCGGGCTGCGGAGAAGGCATGAGAGGAGCCTGCGTTGGATGCGGCTGTATCGACCGGAATCGGGTGCGTTTCGCATTCGAAAAGAGGAATATTTATGAAGCTTGTTGAAAAATTAATTCGCTATCGATTTCTGATTGCGGCGGCCCTGATTGCTCTGGGCGTTGTCTTCAATCTGAACGGTTCCTCCCTGTCCCTTTGGAGCGACATCGCGGTGCACGAGGAGGACACGGGACTGCTGGCCGGCCGGGCCCGGATGATCCGGACGGACGAGTGGGGCTGCCTCACGCCGATGACGCTGTCCCAGGCCTACGGGGACCATCCCTATTCGCAGATTTCCGATATCGTGCGCGGCGGGGATACGGACGTCTTCATGGTCTATGCCCTGCCGGTGGCGGAGCCGGCGGTCGTCTTTCATCCCTTCCACATAGGCTATCTGCTGTTCGGCTCGGAGCGGGGGCTTTCCTTCTTCTGGTGTGCGCGGCTCATCGTCCTCCTCCTGGTCACCTTTGATTTTCTGCGCCTCCTCACTGAGAATAATATTCTTCTCTCATTTTTGGGCGCCATTTCCATTGCCTTCGCTCCCGTCTTGCAGTGGTGGTTTGCCATCAACGGTTTCGTGGAGATGCTGATCTTCGGCCAGCTCATCATCCTCTGCACGGATGCCCTGATGAGGGAGGAGAAGTACTGGAAACGGCTCCTCTATACGGCAGTCATCATCTGGAGTGCCGGCTGCTATGCCCTGACCATGTATCCGGCCTGGATGATCCCCTTCGCCTATGTCTTCCTTGCCTTTTTCATCTGGGTGATCGTGAAAAACCACAAGGGTTTTGTCCTGAAGGCGAAGGACGCACTGACCGGGATCGGGGCGCTTTTTGTCCTGGCGGCCTGCCTTTTTGGCATTGCCTGGAATTCCCGCGAAACGATTGAACTCGTTCTGAATACGGCCTATCCCGGAAAGCGGACAGATACGGGCGGCGGGCAGGCCATCCGTTTCTTCTTCTATCCCGGAAACATCTTCTTTGCCTGGACGCATGCGGACGGCATTCCACTGAATGTCTGCGAAGACGCCATGTTCTATTCCTTCGCGCCGCTGGGGCTGATCCTGTCTGTCTATCAGTTGATCCGGAAGAAAGGAAAGGACGTCCTGACAATCCTGCTCTTTGTCGTATATGGCCTTCTGGCGCTGTATAGCTGTGTCGGGCTGCCTGCTTTTCTTGCAAAGATTACGCTGCTTTCCATGTCCCAGGCTATCCGGACGCCGGTGGCTCTGTCCTTCATTGACCTGGTCCTCCTGCTCCGGTCCGTGGCGGCCATCCGGGCAATGCGGCAGGAAGCGGATGCGGAGCCGCTGCCCAAGTATTTTCTTCCCTTGTCCTGCCTGCTTTCTGCGGTCCTTTCCTTTGTGATGGTTTTCGGCGCAAGGATTTTCTATGGGCCGGTCTATTTCTCGAAGAGAAAAGTACTCGTACTGGCGGCTTTCCTTTTTCTGGCCTTTCTTCTTTTCCTGCTCTATGCCTTTGACGCGCGAAAGAAACGGCTTTCGACACCTGCCCTGGGCCTTGTCGCAGCCGGCTGCGCCCTGCTTTGCGGCCTTCCTGTGAATCCGCTCCAGCATGGCTTCGGCGATCTCTATGAGACGGACCTGGCACAGGAGATGCTTTCCATCACGGAAGCCGATCCCGACGGGGACTGGGTAGTGGCAGACGGAACCGCCTATCCCCTCACGAATTATGCCATCATGATGGGGGCTCCGACACTGAACAGTACGAACACCTATCCGAATATCGACCTGTGGGAAAAGATCGATCCGGACGAGAAGTATCTCGACGTCTACAACCGCTATGCCCATGTGACGGTGGACATCGTGGATGAAGCGGAGGGGGCAGGAAAGGAGAAGTTTTCCCTGGCCGCCCCGGACAATTTCAATGTGAACATGACGACGGAGGACCTTGAGACGCTGGGCGTCTCCTATGTGCTTTCCCGCGAGGATCTCTCGAAGTATTCGGATTCCGTGGCCTCTTTCCTCGAACTGTTCTCCGGCGACGGATATCATGTCTACAGTCTGCAGTATTGAGGCTTTTTGTGAGAAACTGCAGGGGAACTCATGGTTGCCTTGCTTTTCCTGACCGGCGGTCTGTTTGATCTGTTTTTTTTGCGGCGGCCGCTGCTTTTGCGCGGCACAAAAAACCGGGCGCTCCTCCTCGTGAGGGGCGCCCGGTCTGCTTTTGCAATGTCTGTGTTTTCTTCTTGGAACGGGCCAGCCTCTTTTCAGATGCGGAAGCTGCGTGCCAGTAGCGCTCCTACTCCCCGTCCTTTTTCCGGAAGACGAGAAGCTTTGAAATCACATAGTTCAGGACGATGACGATGACCTGGGCAGCGAGCTTCACCGGCATATCCGGCAGCTTCATCAGGGTAATGAAAATGAAGATGATTCCTTCCTCAATGGCCAGCGTCAGGAGGCGGCCGCCGTAGAAAGCCCCCATCTGTTTCAGAAATGCGCCGAAGGAATCCGTCTTTCCGTCAAACACCCACAGGCGGTTCGTGATGAACTGGAACATGACGACGATGATCCAGCAGATGACATTCCCGATCAGGGCGTTCATGCCGAGCTTCGTGACAATGAGCCAGAAGAGCCCCATGTTCAGGAAGAAGGACAGACCGCCGAAGAGGAGGTACATAATCACTTCCCGATATTTTTGGAAAAGTTCTTTAATTTTTGTCATTGTATTGTCCGCGGAAGTCCTTCATATTTCTGGCGTTGATGAGCTGGCAAAAGGAAAACCGGATTCAGTTTTTCTCACCCTGCAGTTCTCTGAAGTCCTTCATATTTCTGGCGTTGATCAGCTGCATTTCGAAATCCTGCCGGTTCTTCCAGGTAATGGTCTGCAGAATGAGGCCGGCAAAGAGAGAGAGGAGGGCAGCGATGATGGTCAGTCCGCAGACAATCAGCGTAGGGAAGCGGGAGACGAGTCCGGTCCGGAAGTAGTCAGCAAGGACGGGAATCATGAAGCCGACGCCGAGGACAGCCAGGATCAGGGACAGCCAGCCGAAGTAGCGCATGGGACGATAGGTCCGGAAGAGGCGGAGAATGGTGCCGATGACCTTCATGCCGTCGGATACCGTGTTCAGCTTGGAAACAGAGCCGGCCGGGCGGTCGCGGTACTCGATGACGACGTTTTCAATCGCCATATTCTTGTCCGCTGCGTGAATGGACATTTCCGTCTCGATTTCGAAGCCCTTGGAAAGCACGGGGAAGGTCTTGACGAAGTTGTAGGAAAAGGCCCGGTAGCCGGTCATGATGTCCCGGATGTTTACCTGGAAGAGGGAATTGATGGACCGACGGACGAAGGAGTTCCCGACATTGTGGAAGGGACGCTTGTTTTCTTCGAAATAGGTGGAGGACAGGCGGTCGCCGACCACCATGTCTGCGCCATGCTCAAGGATGGGAGCCACCATCTGCGGCGCTGCGTCAGCGGGGTAGGTATCGTCTCCGTCGGTCATGATGTAGCACTCGGCATCAATGTCCCGGAACATGCGGCGGATGACATTTCCCTTGCCCTGCATGTATTCGTGGCGGACGATGGCGCCGGCCTTCTCGGCAATTTCAGCCGTACCGTCCGTGGAATTGTTGTCGTAAACGTAGATGGTTGAGTCAGGAAGCGCGGCACGGAAGTCCTTGACGACTTTTTCGATAGTCACGGCCTCGTTGTAGCATGGTATCAGGACGGCGATGTGGTCCATGAGTTCCTCCTAAAAAATATATGCTGCCCTTCGGGGATCCACTCCCGGATATTCAAAAAATCCGGCCGAATGGATCGAACGGGCAAATGAACATACAAGTAAATAAATTATAAACTTCTTCACATCCGTTTTCAACGGACAGTCCATCGGCTTTTCGGTATATACAGGAGACGGAAGATGATAGTTCACGGGTACCGTCGGGACTGCAAAGCAGGTCAATCTGCGGCTGCTTTTTTCTCTGCGAAGATCCTGCCAAACAGGTACTTTTCGAGGACCTCCATGGAAAAGACGGAAACTGCCAGAATCAGAATCATCATTCCGATCGTGAAGGGAATGGAATTCCAATCTACGGAAATCTTCCCGAGCGATGCCAGGGGATAGACGATGTAGATGATCGGGTGATGCCAGATATAGACAGAGTTTGAGAGCTTCCCGGTGTAATGGAAGAATCTGCCGATATAGGGAACCTTTGAGATGTCTGCAAAGGTCATGACATAAATGAGCGGAAGCCACAGACTGTAGGTGAAGATTTCATTGAAGCGGGCAGTCATCAAGGGGGTGCGGATCATGCAGACGGTCCAGATCATGGCGCCTATGGCAATGGCGACGAAGACTTTTTTCAGGCGGGGATGCTCCTCCAGCCAGGTGAAGATTTCAGCCAGCAGAACACCGGCGAAGAAGCAGTATAGGCCGCGGCCGTTGACATTGATGGTTCCCCAGAATTCAGTTCCTTCGCGCAGGACGATGAAGAGGCCGGCTCCGGACAGAAGGGCGGAAGCGAGAACAGTCACAATCCGGGAAAAATTTCCCAGGAAAAAGGCGAAGACGAAATAGACGATGTACATCTGCAGCAGGATATCGATGTACCAGAGGGCGGAGTTGTAGGGAAAGGCATAGTCAAAGCCGTATCCTGTGCGGATGCAGAAAAGGTCCAGCAGGATATTCCGCCAGGTGGGCATCTCATCCATGCCGGCCTTCCATACGAGGTACTGCTTCAGAACCGTCGGCAGGAGGGTGATGGCGGAGAAGACGAAAAAGCGGATATAATGCTTTTTGAAGAAGTCAAAGAAACGAACTTCTCCTGCCGGAATCCGTTTCCGGTAGCCCGAAGCCAGGCAGAAACCGGACAGGACAAAGAAGAAGCTGACGCCCATGACGCCGCCGTGAAGGACAAGGGGCCAGAGGGCGGAATCGGGACCGATCAGGTTCCATCCCATGATGGAGAAAAAGTGGTGGATGACAATCAGCGCGCAGAACAGTGTCCGCAGGATGTCAAAGCCGCTGTAGAATTTTTTCATGATGTCCTCCCTGTCCGGCATCTTCCGGGAAAAATGCTATGGAGATTATAATTGAGGAAGGGTACAATGTCCAGAAAGCGGCAGCGCGTTTTCTGAGGGCACGGTGATCCTTTGCGGCTGCCTTTCATCCTCCGGGAGGATACAGAGAGGCGCTCATTTGCTGCCTGCTGACAAGATGGGAAAGGGGTTTTTCGTGACTTACGAAGAAGCAATCGCCTATATCGAAACACAGGGCTGGTCGAAAACCAGGCTCGGACTGGAACGCACACGGGAACTCTTAAGACGGCTGGGTGATCCCCAGAGGAAACTGAAATTCGTCCATGTCGCCGGTTCGAACGGCAAGGGCTCGTGTTGCTGCTTCACGGCGTCTGTCCTGCAGGCAGCAGGCTTTGTGACCGGGCTCTATATCTCCCCCCAGCTCGTGGACTTCTGCGAGCGGATTTCCGTGAACGGGAAACGAATCAGCCATTCGGAACTGGCCGGAATGACAGAACGGGTGGCGGCCGAAGCCGATGCGATGGCCGATCACCCTTCCCAGTTTGAAATTTCAACGGCAATCGCCATGCTCTATTTTCAGGCAAAGGCCTGCGATATCGTCGTCCTTGAAGTCGGCATGGGCGGCCGCCTCGATTCGACGAATGTCATTGACGCGCCGGAAGTGGCGGCCATCATGAACATCGGTCTCGAGCATACGGAATACCTGGGAGATACCTTGGCAAAAATCGCAGGGGAGAAGGCCGGCATCATCAAGCCCGGCTGCAGCTGCGTGTCCTATGCGGGCGATCCCGAGGCTTTGCAGGTCATAGAGGACGTATGTCATCGGAATAATGTACCGCTCCGGATTGCTGATTTCGAAAGCCTTTCTCCCATATCCGCCTCCTTCAAAGGTCAGAAATTTTCCTATAAAGGAAAAGAGTACTTCATTCCCCTTCCCGGTGCGCATCAGCTCCGAAATGCAGCCGTCGTCCTGGAAATCATGGAAACACTGAGGGAGCGGGGCTTTGCAGTATCTGACGATGCCGTCCGCGCAGGGCTTGCAGCAGCTTCCTGGCCTGCCCGGGGAGAACTTCTTTCGGAAGAACCCTTCTTCCTTCTCGACGGCGGTCACAATCCCCAGTGCGCGCAGGTACTCGCCGATATGCTGCAGGCGTATCTGCCGGGAGAACAGGTCGTCTTTCTGATCGGTCTGCTCCGGGACAAGGATCGGAAGGCCATCATCAATACAATCGCTCCCTATGCCGTGTCCTTCGTCTGCCTGACGCCGGAGAATTCACGGGCCATGCCCGCAGAGGAGCTTGCTGCAGAAATCCGGGAGGAGACCGGGAAGAGCGCTGTCGCCTGCGGAGACATTGCCTCCGGAATCGGTCTCGCCCTGGGGACGGACGATCCTGTCGTCGCCTTTGGTTCTCTCTATCTGGCAGGCTATATCCGGCAGGCTTTCCCGGCAGCCCTGAAGAAGCACCTCAGAAAGCGGTGCGTGGAAGCCCGTCGGGATCTGCTTCCGTCGGAACTTGCAGAGAAGAGCCACGAAATCTGTATGACATTGGAAGCCCTTGATACCGTGAAAAAAGCCTCCTGTGTCTTTTCCTATCTGGCTGCCCCGGATGAAGTCGACCTGCGTGAATTCAACGCCTGGGCGGCGGCACAGGGAAAGAAGGTCTGCTATCCGGTCTGCAGCGTGGAGGAGGCACTTTCAGACAATGACAGCAAAACGGTGCAGGAGGCGGCTCCGGGCAGCGATGGCAAAAAGGTGAAAGATGCGGCCTCAGGCAACGATAGTAAACCGGCTGAAGAGGAGAGCCCGATTCGTGAGCACTGCAAGAGCCTGAAAGGCAAGCGCATCATGGATGCCTATGTGCCTGAGAACCCTGACGCAATCGAACAGGGGCCGTTCGGTATATGGTCTCCGATCGTTTCCAGGTCGGAGAAGGTCAACCCGGAAGAGATCGACCTCATCATCCTTCCCTGTGTCGGCTTCGACGCGGGTGGCGGGCGGCTGGGACATGGCGCCGGCTACTATGACCGCTATCTCAAGAGGACGCCTCAAGCGGACACCGTGCTCGTCGCCTTCGAAGCCCAGCGGCTTCCCCAATGCCCGATGGATGCGCACGACATGCCGGTCGCGCAGGTCATCACGGAAGCCGGAAGCTCCGGGAAAGCATGAGGATTTGATACACATGACAATAGAACAAAAGTTCGAATTTGTCAAGTGATATTTTTACCAGGACGAAAAACGTAATATTTTCTTAATTATTTCATTGACAAATGCAGGTTCCTTTCATATACTATCCGTGGCAGATGGGATTTCTATTGGCAATTCTTTTGTTCTTGCTTTTCTTTCCCAATCCGGACGGATTTCCAAGGAATACGAACAGATTTTCTAGAAAATTCGATTTTGTTCTTGACAGGAGAGAACAGGAGGATTATCATACAATCAGTTCCGAACAATAGTTCGAGAAGAAAGGAGCTCATTTTGGCAGCTACAGTTGACAAGGCGGAAAAACTCAAGGCGCTGGACGCCGCGATTTCACAGATAGAGAAGCAGTACGGACAGGGTTCCGTCATGAAGCTCGGTGACGAGGGTTCCCGGATGAAGGTCGAGACTTCCCCGACCGGCTCCATCAGCCTGGATATTGCCTTAGGCCAGGGCGGCTTGCCCAAGGGGCGTATTATAGAGATCTACGGCCCTGAGTCTTCCGGAAAGACGACGGTTGCCCTGCATGCAGTTGCAGAGGTGCAGAAGCGGGGCGGCATCGCCGGTTTCATTGATGCAGAGCATGCCCTGGATCCCGTCTATGCCAAGCATATTGGCGTAGATATTGACAATCTTTACATTTCCCAGCCGGACAATGGCGAGCAGGCGCTCGAAATCGCAGAGACCATGGTCCGGTCCGGCGCTGTTGACATCATCATCATTGATTCCGTTGCTGCCCTCGTTCCCAAGGCCGAAATTGACGGGGAGATGGGTGACGTACAGGTCGGCCTGCAGGCCCGCCTCATGTCAAAGGCCCTGCGGAAACTGACTGCCGTTATTTCGAAGTCGAACTGCATCGTGATTTT
Source organism: uncultured Lachnospiraceae bacterium (assembly GCA_900314085.1). Classification (GTDB taxonomy): domain Bacteria; phylum Bacillota; class Clostridia; order Lachnospirales; family Lachnospiraceae; genus RUG306. Next base: position 14,792 of record OMTX01000178.1, read on the forward strand.
CATCAACCAGCTCCGTGAGAAGGTTGGCGTCATGTTTGGAAATCCCGAGACGACGACCGGCGGCCGGGCGCTGAAGTTCTATTCCTCCGTCCGTCTGGATGTCCGCCGCATTGAGTCCATCAAGTCCCAGGGAGAGGTCATCGGAAACCGGACGCGAATCAAAGTTGTGAAAAACAAAATTGCGCCGCCCTTCAAGGAAGCCGAGTTCGACATCATGTTCGGCAAGGGCATTTCCCGCGAAGGCGACATTCTAGACGTTGCGGCAAACCTTGACCTGATTCAGAAATCCGGTGCCTGGTTTGCCTACAATGGGGAAAAGATCGGCCAGGGACGCGAAAACGCCAAGGCGTATCTGGCAGAGCACCCGGACCTGATGATGACCCTTGATGCCCAGATCCGTGACCACTATGGTCTTCCTGCCGATCCGGCGAGTGAGGCTGCCGCAAAGGAAGCCGGGAAGAAAGCTGCCGGGGCGAAGGATGAGAAAGCTGCTGCTCCTGCGGATGCAGAGGAAGCCAAGGCTGCCGGCGACAAGGCAAAGAAATGATGGCAGGCGGGCAGCTGCTTGCAGGCGGGCAGCTACTTGCAGGCGGGCAGTTGCTTACAGGCGTTTGCGGTTGCGGATATATTCTATAGGTGGAAGAGACGATGGAAGTTCTTTCTGTTGAACCTTCCGGCAGAAATGGAAAAATCAGGGTTGTCTTCGGAAACGGGACAACCCTTTTTCTGTACAAGTCGGAAGTGAAAAAATACGACCTGAAAGAAGGGGCGGTTGACGATTCCGTCTACGACAGCATCATTGAGGACACGATTCGCCCCCGCTGCCGGACGCGGGCCCTGCATTTGATTTCAAAGGTGGACCGGACCGAGAGCGATGTGCGGCAGAAGCTCACGGAGGGAGGTTACCCGGAAGATATCATCGATGACACGATGGCCTTCATGCGGGAGTATCATTACGTCGATGACCTGGAATACGCGAAGGCCTATTTCCGTACCTACGGAGATACGAAATCCCTGAAGGTGATTGCACAGAAACTCATGGAAAAAGGACTTTCGAAGGAGACCATCCGACAGGCCTGTGAGGAGGCCTATACGGGCTCCGAAGAGGACCTGATCCGCAGCCTGCTTGAAAAGCGCCACTACAACCCGGAGACGGCCGACCGGAAGGAGCGGGAGAAAACGGCGCGCTTCCTCATGGGAAAGGGATTTTCCTACGACAGCTTTTCGGCCTTCCTCTGAGTCCGTATATTCCTGTCCCTTTTTCATGTCAGAATATATTTTTTTCTGCCTTGCCTGTCCGTCGTTCCGCCTGTCTTGCTTTTTCCGCGGGTACTTCTATACAGGAGCCTTATATTTCTTTTATTTCTATTGTACTTTTCGTTGCATTTTTTTGCACAAAACGTTACAATTGACCTGTTGTAATTATGACCGTTTCACGTTTTTTCATATATTACAATAGGATTCATACAATTGAATAAAGGAGGTGCTCCTGTGCTAGGAATCATTATCGCCATTGTGGTTACTCTGGTGATAGCTGTTCCGGTCACTCTTGCCGTTTCGGGTTCCATCCGCGCAAAAGAGGATGAGAAGAAGAAAGACACAGCAGCAGAGCAGGCCCGCCAGATCATCGACAAAGCTGTGAAAGAAGCCGAGGAGAAGAAGCGGGAAGCGATGCTGGAGGTCAAGGAAGAGTCGATCAAGGCGAAGAACGATCTCGACAAGGAGATTCGCGAGCGCAGGGCGGAAGTTGCCAAATCCGAGAATCGGGTTGCCCAGAAGGAAGAAAACCTGGACAAGAAGCTCGATGCTGTGGAACGCAGGGAACAGGGACTTACCGCTCGTGAAGGACAGCTGAAGAAGCAGAAAACCGAAGTGGACGAGCTCAGCAAGCAGCGTGTACAGGAACTGGAACGAATTTCCGGTTTGACCTCCGAACAGGCAAAGGATTTCTTACTCAAGACCGTTGAAGAAGATGCCAAGCAGGATTCCGCGAAGATTATCAAGGAGTCCATTGCAAGGGCGAAGGAAGAGGCGGACAAGAAGGCCAAGGACATCGTGGTATCGGCAATTCAGAGATGTGCTGCCGACCATGTGGCAGAATCCACGATTTCCGTGGTTCAGCTGCCCAGCGATGACATGAAGGGCCGGATTATCGGTCGAGAGGGCCGCAATATCCGCACCCTCGAGAACCTCACCGGTGTGGAGCTCATCATTGACGATACACCGGAAGCCGTCGTCCTTTCCGCCTTCGATCCCGTGAGAAGAGAAGTGGCCCGGGTGGCCCTTGAGAAGCTCATCGTGGATGGCCGGATTCATCCGGCCCGCATCGAAGAGATGGTCGAAAAAGCAAAACGGGAAGTAGACAATTCCATCCGTGAGGCCGGTGAAGCCGCCACCCTTGAGGTAGGCGTGCAGGGCCTTGATCCGGAAGAGGTGAAACTTCTGGGTCGGATGAAGTACCGGACTTCCTACGGGCAGAACGCCCTCAAGCATTCTATGGAAGTGGCCTGGCTGTCCGGCCTTCTCGCAGGAGAGGTTGGAGAGAATGTCCGCGTGGCAAAGCGCGCAGGGCTGCTTCATGATATCGGAAAAGCTGTGGATCACGAGCGGGAGGGTTCCCACGTCCAGCTCGGTGTGGAGATCTGCAAGAAGTACAAGGAAAATCCCGTCATTGTCAATGCGGTAGCCGCCCACCATGGTGACACGGACCCCGAGTCCCTGATTGCCGTTCTGGTGCAGGCAGCAGATACCATCAGTGCTGCCCGGCCCGGTGCCCGCAGAGAGACGCTGGATGCCTATACCCAGAGACTTTCCCAGCTTGAAGAGATTACAAATGAATTCAAAGGTGTTGAGAAATCCTATGCCATTCAGGCAGGCCGCGAAGTTCGTGTCATGGTAGTTCCTGAGCAGGTATCTGATGCCGATATGGTGATTCTCGCCCGCGATATTTCCAAACGTATCGAGGACGAGCTCCAGTATCCCGGTCAGATCAAAGTCAATGTCATCAGAGAATCCAGAGTTACGGATTACGCAAAATAAGCTGAGCTCATGTGCTCCGCAGATGGAAATCATCTGCGGAGCATTTTCTATATCCCCCTCCTTTGCTGCAGGTACAGGGCGCTTTTGCGGAACCCGGAATGGACAGATACAAAAGACGTAAAAAGCGCCGGCCGTGAAGACGGGTATTTTTGGAAACCTTTTTTCAGGAGGTACGCAATGGAAGAAAAACATGTGGAACGTATCAGCCGCACCCTTGTACGGGCGGGTTCCATCCTCGATATTTACGATGACGAGATGCTGCTTCCGGACGGAAGCACGGAGCACTGGGATTTTGTGTCCCACCGCAAGGGGGCGGCGGCCGTCGTTCCGGTTCTGCCGGACGGACGGATTCTTTTGGTGCGCCAGTACCGGCCGGCTCTTGAACGCTATACCTGGGAACTGCCGGCCGGCTGCAGGGATACGCCGGAGGAGGATACCCGCGTTACGGCAATCCGGGAACTCAAAGAGGAGACAGGATGCGAATCCGACAACGTCACGAAACTCCTTTCCCTGAAGACGACCGTGGCTTTCTGCAATGAGCTCGTGGATGTCTATCTGGCACGGGGTGTGCGAAAGACAGGCGGCCAGGAACTGGATCCTGCCGAAGCCATCTCCATGAAAGCCTTTGAGCCGGAGGAGCTTGTCCGCATGATTACGGAATTCTCCATTCAGGACGGGAAGACAGTGGCCGGCGTTATGACCTATCTCGCTCTATACAAAGGAAAGTGAAAGCACGGCCAGGAGTACGGGAAGGCAGGCGGCAAGTATGTTCCATGCATGAGGATACTTCAAAAACGACAAGAGACGTGCATTGTCCGCTTCCGCTTTTTGCCATTTGCGGGAACGCCTGTTATAATTAGCAGTCAAGAACCCAAACGGACGAGGGGTACCGCCTGCACGAAAGCTGCAAATAGCAACAGGCTGTGGGCAGTTGACTCCGACAGCATTTCTATTCGTTACATTAAGGACATCATATGAGCGTATATCTGATTGATTATGAAAACGTGAATTTCTCCGGGCTTGAGGGCGTCGGTAATCTGACGCCTGCGGATGAGGTAGTGATCTTCTATAGCAATGCCGCATCGACGATCCCGATGAACCTGCACATCGATGTGCAGAAATCGGGTGCCCGGATGCAGTATATCCGTATCGAGCGGACCGGGAAGAACTATCTGGACTTCCAGCTTTCCGCCCTGTCCGGCTATCTCGTCGGAACGACAGATCAGACGGACTTCGTTGTAATCAGCAGGGATACCGGCTTTGACTCGGTTCTCGATCTGTGGAACAATCAGGACTTCGTTGGCCGGACGCTGACCTTCCGCCGGCAGGACTCCATTGGCGGGAATATCCCTGTGAAAACCAGAAAGCGGCGGGGACGGAGAGCCGCCAAAGCCGATCCGGTTTCCGAGACGGAAAAGCAGGCAGCAGGATCTGCAGAGAAGGGAAATGCGAATGCAGATGAAAAGAAGGCGGCAAAACAGACCGGCGTGAAATCCGGGGAAACGGCCCCCCAAAAAGCGGAGGGGAAAAAGAGTACGAAGGCAGAGCAAGGGAATACATCTGCCGGGAAATCCGGAAAGAAGCGCGGTACGTCCAAAAAGACGGTTTCAAAAACCGGAGCGGCTGGCGGAACGAAGGCGGATACATCTTTACAGAAGAAGGCAGGCGCAAAAGGAGACAAGACAGATGGTCTTTCTGCAGATGTACGGCAGACGCAGGATGCGGCGGCTGAATTTGTTCCCGTTACAATTTCTTCGGCTGAGAAGCGGGATGTCCGTGCAGCAGTGAAGGAGCTTTCTCTGAAGCCGACGGATTATACAAAGATTTACAGGACATTTGAAAAGACGCCGGACAAGCAGGCGTACAATACCGGACTCATCCGGGCCTTCAAGGATCAGGAGCTGGGCAATCGGATCTACAAGGCAACACTGCCTGTGTTTAAAGCGCGGCACAAATGAGCGGCAGACCGGCGCAGCCGGGAGAATGACAGCTTTACAGAGAACGGCGGAAAATGACGGGCGACCATGGAAAACGAAAAGACTGAGAAGAAGAAAAAGAAAGGCAGAAAGATAGCGGTTATTCTGATTCTGATAGCTGCTGCCCTGGCCCTTTTCGGCTTTTTTTCCTTTCGCAGCCGCCTGAAGGACACGGCCGCAGATGAATCCGATATCGCCAAGGTGGAGCGGCGCACCGTCGTGAATAGCGTTTCTGCAAACGGAACGATTGTCTCCACGGAAAGCCACGAGGTGACGGCTTCCGGCATGCTGGCGCAGAAGGTGCTTTCAGTGGCGGTTGTGCCCGGTGACCGGGTGAATGAGGGCGATACCATCTGCATATTCGATACTTCCTCTCTGGAGAGCCAGAAGGAGAGTCTGAACGGCCAGATTGCGAAAACTGAGCAGGACAAGGCGGCCAGAGCTGCGCAGGCGGAGGCAGATGCGGCCAAGTCCGAAAGCGACAGGCAGGCTTCAATTGCGTCCGTTCAGGAATCCCTGCTGGCCGCAGGGAATGCCCTTGATCAGGCAAAGCAGGACGCAGCGGATGCCCAGAGCCAGTATGACGCCTATATTGCAGGGGGCGGCGGAGAAAACGATGCTGCTGCAGCGGTTCTGAAGGCGGTTCTCTCCGGCAGGAATGCGGCTGTTACGGCTGCCCAGACGACAGTAGACAGCCTGTCCGACCAGCTCACCTCCCTGCAGAATCCGTCTTCTTCCACAGGCATCCTCCTGGATACCTACAATGCAACCATGGATGCGATGATTTCCACCCTGAAGGATTCGGTGGCTGCCATTGACGCGCGGATTGCCGGCGCCGTGGTGACGGCGCCGGCGGCGGGGCTTGTCACGGAAGTCGATGCCAAGGCGGGAGAAACCTACACCGGTGGCACCCTGGCCCTCGTGGAACTGGACAATTCCCTGATGGTGGAGGCAGAAGTCGGAGAGTACGACATTCCGGATGTCGCTGTCGGCATGCGCGTTGTTGTAAAGACAGATGCGACGCGGGATGAGGAACTCTCCGGTCATGTCACTTATGTGGCGCCGAAGCCGGAAAGCGGTTCCTCCAGTGGCCTTTCCGGTCTTTCCGGGCTTCTGTCCGGCGGCAGCTCCCTTGACATTTCGTCTCTGACCGGCGCTTCTTCGTCAGCATCATATAAGGTGCGGATTGCCCTGGATGATACGAACGACCGCCTTCGCCTCGGCATGAATGCCAGGGCATCCATTGTTACGGAAGAAGCGGAGAATGCGCTTACGGTGCCTTATGACGCGGTGCAGGAGGATGCGGACGGGAACAATTACGTGGAAGTCCCGGAGTATGTCGAAGACAGCCGCGGAAAGAAGACGATGAAGGAAAAGAAGGTTTCCGTCACGAAGGGGCTGGAAGGCACCTATTATATTGAACTCACCTCCGATACCCTGAAGGAGGGGGATGAGGTCATCGTTCCGAAGAGCGACACAGGTGAGAGCGTCGATGACATCCTGTCTATTATGGGATCGGGAGCCGGGATGTGATTCACCAGCGCCATAATTCATCTGCCATGGCAAATTTTATTTGCCAATGGAGATGAATTCATGGCACGCCCCCTCAGCGAACGCGAAGAGTGTGCTCGGGAGCGTGAGCTGAGGGGAGCAGAGCAGCGAAGCTCTGCGAAGGTGAATCACAAGAGGGAGATAGTGCATGCACATCATAGATAATATAAAACTTGCCCTCACCAGCCTGAAGTCCAACAAGATGCGCTCCTTCCTGACCATGCTGGGCATCATCATCGGCATAGCAGCCGTCATTGCCATCAGCACTGTCGGAAATTCCGTCACCTCCTATGTGTCGAATATGATGCAGGGCTTCGGCGCCAATGACATCTTTGTAATGGTTGTGAAGCGGGACAGCAAAAGCGAGATGACTGCTGAAGATATCCGGAAGCTGTCGGTGGACGGCCTCGACTTCGGCGGTTCCTCGTCTTCAAAGGACAGGGCGGAAAGCGACTACATCACGACAGAGATGGTGAAAGATCTCTGCAGGGAGTTTCCGGACATCTATGCCGTGAATCTGAGCCATACGGTAGGATCGGCTTTGGTGACGAATAGCGGGAAGACGTCAAATGCCCAGGTGACTGGGGTTACGGCCGGATTTTTTCTGACGAATCCCATTGATATTCAGGCCGGCTCATTTTTCTCCCGGATGGATTTTTCAGACGCCCGAAAGACCTGCCTCATCGATGCTTCCACGGCAGAAGACCTCTTTGGCAGTTCAAAGGATGCCGTCGGCAAAGAGGTGGAGGTCAGCGGGGACTTCGGGAATACCGTTCTGACGGTGTCCGGCGTCTTCAAAAGGCAGGTGCAGAGTGGAATGATGATGACCGGCTTCATGTCCACGATGCTGTACGTCCCCATGAATACGTCGCGGGGCATGGACAATTCCGTCGGCAAATATACCTACATCGAAATCTCGACGCAGGCCGGCGTCAATCCCGACACCCTGAAAGCCGAGATCCGCAGCTTCTTTGCCCCTTATTTTTCGGGCAGCCGCAGCTACCGGGTGGCTGTTTTCACGCTCGAGAATATCCTGAAAATGTTCTATCAGATGCTGAATATGATCACGCTGGCCATCTCCATCATCGGCGGCATTGCCCTCCTGGTCGGCGGTATCGGCGTCATGAACATCATGCTGGTGTCCGTGACGGAGCGGACGCGGGAAATCGGCACGCGAAAAGCTTTGGGGGCGCGCAATTCCGCCATCCGCCAGCAGTTTATCGTGGAAGCCCTCATCATCTGCCTGATCGGCGGCGCTATCGGCATTGCCCTCGGCATCGGAATGGGGACGCTGGCGACGAATGTCCTTGGCTATCCGGCGCGTCCGTCGGTCAGCGGAATTGTTCTTGCCATCGGAATTTCTACCGGCATCGGCCTATTCTTCGGCTATTTCCCTGCGGACAAGGCGGCGAGGCTGAATCCTATTGAAGCTCTCCGCTACGAATAGGAGTGGGATGAATAATATAAAACCCTATGCCCTGCTGCGGCTTTTAAGGAAGGGCGGCTGCTTTCTGAAAATGATGACGCCGCTCCAATTTCGGGGTATAGAATGTAATGCATGAATTCATGCCGGCAATTTACTGAAAGGATTCTCATGATTGACGGAAAAACGCGGCTCATCTGTCTTCTCGGCCATCCGGTGGCTCACTCCCTGTCGCCGGCCATGCACAATGCGGCCTTTGAAAAATTGAATCTTCCCTATGCCTATCTGGCCATCGATATCCTTCCGGAAGATCTGCCGGCAGCCGTTCAAAGCCTGAAGACGCTGCACTTCCGCGGGGCCAACCTGACCATGCCCTTAAAGACCGCTGTCCTTCCCCTCTGCGACGAACTGTCCCTGGTGTCTCAGGTGGCAGGATCGGTCAATACCCTCCTGTATCGGGATGATGGGACTCTTTTCGGTACGACGACGGATGGCGTCGGACTGACTCGGAGCCTTCAAAATCAAGGCGTGTCCTATGCCGGGAAACGGGTGACCTTGCTCGGCGCGGGCGGGGCGGCGACAGCCATTGCGGCCCAGCTGGCCGTGGACGGGGCAGCGGAAATTGCTATTTTCCAGCGGAAGTCAAAGTCCTTTGAAAGGGCGCTTTCATTGGCTCACAAAATCAGCAGCCATACGGCGTGCCGCGCTTTCGTCATTGACCAGGCGGATTCCGATGCCATGAAGAGTTCGCTGCAGAAGAGCGCTGTCCTCATCAATGCGACAAATGTCGGGATGGGGACGGATCCTTCGTCCCTGGTGCCGGAAGACTTCCTCGTGCCGGGGCTTTTCGTGTACGATATTATCTATGAACCTGCTGAGACGCCATTGCTTCGCGCGGCGCGGGAGAGAGGACTTTCTGCATCGAATGGAAAGGATATGCTTCTCTACCAGGGGGCGGCCTCCTTCCGCTGCTGGACGGGACAGGAAATGCCGACGGACTATGTGCGGCAAAAAGTCTTTGCCGGGAATTGAAGACAGGCTGCAAATAGTGTAAAGTAAACGGGATATTGAATTTGCGGCGCTTTTGATACGCAGTGTACTGTCTTGAACCGTACACGTTTCTGCGCGGATTGATGAAAGGAAAGCGATGAGTTTCAAGTACATCAAAAAGATGCCAACGCCGGAGGAAGTGAAGCAGGAGCTGCCACTGACGGCAGAACAGCAGGAACTGAAGGGCAGACGCGACCGTGAAGTCGCTGATATCATTACCGGAGCCGACGACCGCTTTCTCGTCATCATCGGTCCCTGCAGCGCGGACAATGAGGATGCGGTCATCGAGTACATCAATCGTCTGGCGACTGTCGCGGAAAAGGTGAAGGACCGGGTTTTGATCGTTCCCCGTATCTATACGAACAAACCGCGGACGACGGGGGAGGGCTATAAGGGGATAGCGTCCCAGCCCGATCCCACCAAGGCGCCCGACATGGTGGAAGGCCTCATGGCGATGCGTCACATGCACATCCGTGCCATCCGGGAAACCGGTCTGACGGCGGCGGACGAGATGCTCTATCCGGAGAACTGGCCCTATGTGGAGGATCTTCTTTCCTATGTGGCCATCGGCGCCCGGTCTGTGGAGGACCAGCACCACCGGCTGACGGTGTCCGGCTTTGATGTGGCGTCCGGAATGAAGAATCCGACATCCGGTGACTTTTCTGTCATGCTGAATTCCGTATACGCTGCCCAGCATCCTCACCACTTCGCTTTTGCAGGCTATGAGGTCGAGACGAGCGGGAATCCTCTTGCCCACACCATTCTTCGCGGGGCTGTTTCGAAGCACGGAAACTCCACTCAGAATTATCATTATGAAGACCTGATCCGCCTCTACGAGATGTATGAAAAGATGGATGTCGTCAATCCCGCGACGGTAGTCGATGCGAACCATTCGAATTCCGGAAAGAATGCGGCTCAGCAGGTACGTATTGTCGAAGAGGTCCTGCACAATCGGAAGCACGACGACGAGATCCGCTCCCTTGTGAAGGGCGTCATGATCGAAAGCTACCTGATCGCCGGGAACCAGAAGATCAGCGACCACCAGACTTACGGCCAGTCCATTACGGATCCCTGCCTCGGCTGGACGGAGTCCGAAAAGCTGATCTACGAAATTGCCGACAAGGTCTGAAAAACGGGATTATTGCTTATTTATACGAATATTTTTACGGGTTTTCTGCCTGCCTGTATCGGGCGGCAGCAAAGGGGAGGTTATCTTGGCACTGACTATCAAAGGTGTGACATTCGACCGCGGGAAGCCTCCGGTCATCTGTGTTCCGGTGACGGCGCAGAAAGCAGGGGACATCGTATCGGAAATCAGTTCCCTCGTGGATGAGGGCATTTCCATGATCGAGTGGCGGGCGGATTATTTTGAAGGAATCGGAAACCGTAAGGCCGTGGAAGATGTCATGAAGGCCCTGAAGCCAGTCGTGAAGAATACGGTTCTCCTGTTTACGGTCCGGACAGCGGCAGAGGGCGGCGCTTTTGAGGGGGATGAGGACGCCTATGTCGATGCCATAGATGCCGGCGCCTCTTCAGGTGCAGCCGATTTCGTCGACATCGAATTTCTGTCTGTGCAGTCGCCCAGGGACGTCATCGACATCGTACACAACAGTTCCCCGGCAAAGGTCATCCTTTCCCACCACGACTTTGAAGTGACGGAGGAGGAAGAGGTGCTTGCCGGTCAGCTCGAGGATATGAATGCCGCCGGAGCGGATATGCTGAAGCTGGCGGTGATGCCCCAGACGATGAGCGATCTGCTGACGCTTCTCTACGCGACATACGGTTTCGGGCTGGCTTACCCGGATTCGCTTCTGATTTCCATGTCGATGGGAAAAGATGGCATGCTGTCGCGAATCAGCGGAGAGATGTTCGGTTCCTGCGTCACCTTTGCATCGGCAGGCAAGGCGAGCGCGCCCGGCCAGATTCCCTACGAGGATTGCCGGACGATGCTTTCCCTCATCCACAAGAACCTGAAGGACCAGGGGACGGCGTAATCGGATATGGAACAGAAACACATCTATCTGATCGGCTTCATGGGGGCCGGAAAGAGTACCGTCGCGAAGGCGCTGGCAAAAAAGACAGGACTGCCGGTCATGGAAATGGACGACATCATTGCTTCCCGCGCCGGCATGCCGATTCGTGAGATTTTTGCAACGCAGGGAGAGGGAGCCTTCCGGAAGGAGGAAGCAGCCCTTCTGGCTGAAATCGCTGACGGGGAGCCGGCCATCGTCTCCTGCGGAGGCGGCCTCATCAAGCGTGAAGATAATATTTCCGTCATGCATTCGAGCGGGACTGTCGTCTGCCTTACCGCTTCCCCGGAAACCATCCTTTCGCGGGTGGCCGGAGACAGCTCGCGTCCCCTGCTTCAGGGGAAGAAGGATATCGCTTCTATCGCCGCCATGATCGCCGAACGGGTGCCGCTCTATGAACGGGCATACGATTTCAGTGTGAAGGTGGACGGACGGACGCCGGAGAAAATAGCGGACAGCATTTTGGCAGCGCTTCAGCAGAAAGACCGGCGGATGTGATGGCCTGCATATTTGCGTACGACCGGCGGATGTGATTATTGTTGACTTGCCCGGAAGAAATTGCTAATATATATAGGCTGCCGGTTGCGAAGGCATTCGGTGGCGCAATCGCATGGATAGATATTATTCATGTATATATACGTGGAAGTAGCCCAGCTGGATAGAGCGCCAGACTCCGACTCTGGAGGCCGAGGGTTCGAATCCCTTCTTCCACACTGCATGGGCGGGATTTTTCCTGCCCATTTCTTTTTATCGCAGGCCCGCGAACAGGCATATCCGGCGGAGAGAACTTTTTTGGCCGGCCTGTCGTGTGAGGAGAGATCTTTTTTTCGGGAGATATTATGTCAGCAATTTTTGATCATATCAGCAAATTCAGACGCTACTATGGGGCGGGACTTGTCGGTGTCCTCATGCTGGTCATGCTGGGGCCCGGCATCAGCGCGATGGCGACGGAGAAGGACCCTGTCCAGAACGTCTACCAGAGCTATTCGGATGAGAAGGAAAATACGGAGCTTTTTGACCTCATTTCCTCCTACTACCGCGCCTGCGCGAACAATGACGTCGATGCCCTGAAGGCCGCCGCCCATCCCTTCTCGGATTCCGAGCTTTCCTACATTTCGATGATGAGCGAATATATCGATTCCTATACGGTCGAGAAGATCTATTCCAAGAACGGACTGACCAAGGGCGCCTATCTGGTGTCCGTCTATGTGGACATGCAGTTTTCCGGCATCGATACGCCGGCGCCGGGCCTGGACTTCTTCTATGTAGAGACGGATCCTGATACCGGCAAGCTCTTCATCAACAATCTTTACTCGACCTACAATCTCAACAACAATGAGAACGCTGTCGACTCCCAGGTCGCCACGATGATTGCGGAATTCGAGCAGCAGCCGGACGTCCAGTCCCTGCAGGCCGATGTTCAGAAGGCCTACAATGAGGCGACGATTGAAGACGGGAACTTAAAGACCTTCATTGAGACCACCCTGCAGGAGCGCATCGTGGAGTGGGCGAAGGGCTACCAGCAGTCTATTCAGGAGGCAGCGGCCGCCGAAGCCCAGGCTGAGGCGGACAGGAAAGCGGCAGAAGAACAGGCTGCTGCCGATGCAAAGAAGGCCCAGGAAGAAAAGGAAGCCGCAGATGCCGCAGCAGCAGCCCAGGCTCAGCTCGAGGCCAATGCAGAGGATATGATCACCGTGGACAAGGTCAACCTTCGGGAAAGCCCGGATCAGAATTCCCAGTCCCTGGCTCAGCTTGAAAACTGCGTGCAGGTCAAGCGCTACAAGCAGGAGGGCGAGTGGTCGTACGTGGATTACAACGGCACGAAGGGCTACATCAAGACCGTCTATATTTACAATATCATTGCAAACACCGCGCGGGATGTCACCCTGACCGGCGGCATCAATATCCGTCTGACGATGAGCGAAACTTCGCCGAAGCTGGTACTGGCGCAGGCAGGAAACACCGTTCACGTCAACTTTGACTGCACCACCGGCTGGAGTCAGATTCAGCTGGATGCCAATACCGTCGGCTATGCCAAGACGGAGTACATCCATTAACTGTGCGGGAATGGCAATCGCCGCGAAGCACGGTTCCTGCAGGTACAGAAATAGGAGCATTTGCTATGGCAGACGGCGTCCGCCTGAACAAATATATCGCTGACAGCGGTCTGTGCTCCCGGCGGAAGGCAGACGAGCTCATCGCTGCCGGACGCATTGCGGTAAACGGCGCTGCTGCTGTGCCGGGCATGCGGGTGCTGCCGGGCGACAGGGTGTTTTACGGGGAGCGGGAGCTCACCCGTACGGAGGAGAATATTCTCCTCCTTTTTCATAAGCCGGCAGGTATTGTCTGTACGGCAGAGCCGCGGGAGAAGAATAATGTAATCGCTTACATCAACTACCCCTCCCGCATTTATCCCATCGGCCGTCTGGACAAGGACTCCACCGGCCTCCTGCTGCTTACAAACCGGGGCGATTTCTTCAATGACATCATGAAGGCCAGGGAGTTTCACGAGAAGGAGTACGTCGTGACCGTGAACAAGCCCGTGACGGAGGATTTTCTGCAGGCAATGGCAGCAGGCGTCTATCTGTCGGAACTCGATACGACGACGCGGCCGTGCAAAGTATGGAAGACCGGAGAGCGGGCGTTTCATATTATCCTGACACAGGGACTCAACCGGCAGATCCGTCGTATGTGCGGGGAACTTTCTTACCGTGTGGATTCCCTGCAGCGCATCCGCATCATGAACCTTGAACTCGGAGATCTTCCTGTCGGCGCCTACCGGCCGATTACGGTGGAAGAGAAGGCAGCCCTTGAGGCCGGATTAGGGAAGAAGCTTTGGTAATTGGGCACGATTTGCATTGAGAGCAGGAGGGATAGCGCGAGGAGGCGTTTCTTCTGCACACACCTTTTCGGTGAGAGATGAGAAAAAATCATGGCGGACAAAACTGAAATCAAAAATCGCATAGAGGCCCTGCGCAGCGAGCTCGAATACCACAACAGGCTCTACTACGACAACGACGCCCCGGAGATTTCCGACTACGAATACGATATGCTGCTGGAAGAGCTGAAGCGGCTGGAGGCGGAAAATCCGGAGTTCTATGATCCTTCTTCGCCGACGGTTCATGTGGGCGGAGATGCCAAGCGGGAGGCCGGTGTCCTCGTCCGTCACAATGTTCCCATGCTCTCCCTGGAGGACGTCTTTTCCCGGGAGGCCGTGGATGCCTTCGTAGCGGAAGTTCTGGCGCAGTTTCCGGATGCGGAGTTTGTTGTCGAGTACAAAATTGACGGTCTCTCCATGACGCTCCGCTATGAGAAGGGCAATCTCGTCCTGGCGGAAACGCGGGGGGATGGGATTGAATTCGGGGAGGACGTGACAGCAAATGCCCGCGTCATCCCGGACATTGTCCAGCATCTTTCCGGCGATGTTCCCGATTATCTCGAAATCCGCGGCGAAGTCTATATGACGAAGGAGAATTTCGAGAAGACGAACGCTGCCGCAGAGGCGGCCGGGAAGCAGATCTTTCAGAACCCGCGCAACTGCGCCGCAGGTACCCTGCGCCAGCTCGATTCGCGGATCGTTGCCGACCGCGGCCTCAATATGTTCATCTTTAACCTGCAGCAGGTGAAAGGGCTTACATTTGCTACCCACACGGCGGCGTATGACTTCATGCATGAAAAGGGTATCCGGACGATTGAGGACTACCGCGTCTGTCGGACGGCTGACGAGGTCTGGGATGCCATCTGTGCCATCGGGGACAACCGCGAAAATCTCGCCTATGATATAGACGGCGCCGTAGTGAAGATCAATTCCTTTGCCCAGAGGGACGCCCTCGGGAATACGGCCAAAGTCCCCCGCTGGGCGGTTGCCTACAAGTATCCGCCGGAGGAGAAGGAAGCTGTCATTACGGATATTGAGCTCTCCGTCGGCCGGACGGGGCGCGTCAATCCGACGGCTGTCTTCACCCCGGTCCGTCTCTGCGGGACTAGCGTGTCGAGGGCTACCCTTCACAATCAGGACTTCATTGACAAGCTTGGAATCGGCATCGGGGACACGGTGAAGGTATTTAAGAGCGGGGAGATCATTCCGAAGATCCGCTCCGTCGTGAAGGAGAAGCGGCCGGCAGGCGTCAGCACGTACAAGATTCCGGACCGGTGCCCGGTCTGCGGAGCAATTCTCGTACGGGAGCCCGATACGGCAGACATCAAATGTCCGTCCGCTTCCTGCCCGGCCCAGCTCGTTCGCAATATCATCAACTTCGTCAGCCGGGATGCCATGGACATCAAGGGACTCGGGGATGTCTATATCGAAAAGCTGATCGCAGACGGGTTTATCAAAGACGTCGGTGATATCTACATGCTGGCGGAAAAGAAAGAGACGCTCATCGAATCCGGCATCATGGGACGGGAAAAGAATGTGACGAAGCTCCTTGCTGCCATAGATGCGTCAAAGGCCAATCCGCCTGAAAAGCTCCTGACAGGGCTTGGCATCTCAAATGTCGGAAAGTCCGCTGCCAAAGAGCTGATTGCTCACTTCAAGAGCATTGATGGTTTGATGAACGCCGCCCGGTCGGAGTTCTATATTGAAAAAATCACGGAAGTTTCCGATATCGGAGAGGTGACGGCGGAGTGCATCCGCGATTACTTTGCTGAAGAAGAGAACCGCCGCCTCATTGAAAAACTGAAATGTTGCGGCGTCAATATGGATAGCGCTGCAGAGGCGGCTCCGACAGGCAGTCAGTTTGCCGGAGAGACAATCGTCATCACAGGAACCCTTCCTACCATGGGGCGGGCGGAAGCGACCGCCTATGTGGAGAGCAGGGGCGGCAAGGTGACCGGTTCCGTTTCAAAGAAGACGACGTTTCTTGTCGCCGGAGAGGCTGCCGGATCAAAGCTTGCAAAGGCGCAGGAACTTGGCATCGAAATCATCGATGAGGCTGAGCTTCTGCGGAGAGGGGCCTGAAAGCAATGCCACTGAAGAGATGCAGTGCCTGAACACATATGGGTACCTGCGGCGGAATGTGACATTTTGTATACGGCTTTCCTGAGAAGGAAAAAGGACGTACGGTGTAAGGGCTTACATTAGTCATGAAGAGAAAGGCAGGAAGCTATGCCGATCAAAATTCAAAATGATCTGCCGGTCAAGCAGATTCTTGAAGATGAAAATATATTTGTCATGGACGACCGCCGGGCCATCCACCAGGACATCCGGCCCATTGAAATCTGCATTCTGAACCTCATGCCCCTGAAGGAGGACACGGAGTTGCAGCTTCTTCGAATGCTTTCAAACACTCCTCTGCAGGTCAACGTCTCCTTCATGATGACGACGACGCACGAGGCAAAGCATACGTCCATGAGCCACCTGAACAAGTTTTACGACACATTTGACGACGTGAAGGACAGCTATTTCGACGGCTTCATCATCACGGGGGCGCCCGTCGAGCAGATGCCCTTTGAAGAGGTCGACTACTGGCCGGAGATGGAGCGCATTCTCGAGTGGACGAAAACGCATGTGACGTCGACGCTGCATCTCTGCTGGGGCGCTCAGGCCGGGCTTTACTATCACTACGGCATCAAAAAAGACGACCTCCCGGAGAAGCTTTTCGGTGTCTATCCTCACCGGGTGCAGCACCGGCGTGTGCCCCTCGTCCGCGGATTCGACGACTACTTCATGGCGCCGCATTCCCGCTGGACGGAAAGTGACGGCGATCAGATCCGGGCAAATGAAAATCTCATGGTTCTTGCCGAGTCTCCGGAAGCGGGTGTTTTTCTCGTCATGAATAATGACGGCTCGCAGATCTTCTGCATGGGGCATCCCGAATACGACCGCATGACGCTCGACAAGGAATACAAGCGGGATGTCGCGACGGGCGTTCCCATTCACAAGCCTGTCAACTACTATCCCGGCGATGATGAGACGCAGAAGCCCCTCCTGCAGTGGCGGGGACATGCCAATACCTTCTACACGAACTGGCTGAATTACTACGTCTACCAGAACACCCCCTTCATCTTTCTGGGGAAAAATTCCTGAATTCCGGCAAACAGCGAAGCGTCATCCCTTTTGAGGGCAGCCGGGGGCAAAGTGAGGCTGATTTTTGCAAATGACATCCCCTTTGAGTGCAGCCGGGGGCAAAGTGAGGCGGATTTTTACAAATGACATCCCTTTTGAGTGCAGCCGGGGGCAAAGTGAGGCTGATTTTTACCAAATGACATCCAAAAAGCGGGATCGCGGCATAGCCGCGGTCCCGCTTTTGTGTGTGAGGTTTTCAGATTGTAAGGGCTTTCAGCGCTTGACTTCCATGGAGCCGCTATTCGCCATCAGGCTATGGACGTCATCGATGGAAACCATATTGAAGTCGCCGTCCACCGTATGCTTGAGGCAGCCGGCAGCGGAAGCGAAGTTGAGCTTTTTCTGGGCGTCGTAGCCGAGAAGCTCAGCGGAGATGAAGCCTCCGCAGAAGGCGTCGCCGCAGCCGATGGTGTCGACGATTTCAATGTCCAGAACCTTGCCCCAGTGGAAGCCGTCTTTGTCGAGGAGCATGGCGTCCCAGAGACCTTTGCCGGCAGTCAGTGTCCGCCGCCGCATAACAGCGACTTCGTCGAAGTCGAAGGTATCTTTCAGGCGCTGCGCTACAGACTGGAAGTTCCAGAGATCCGGCTTGCCATCCGGAATAGGCGCGTCATCAGGGTAAAGACCGAAGATTTCCGCATCGTCGTCCGAAGTGATGCAGACGTCAGAATACCTGCAGAGTTCCTTCATGGCTTCGCCGGCTTCCTCGTGGGTCCACATGCGCCCCCGGTAGTTTAAGTCAACGGAAACGCGAACGCCGTGCTCCTTTGCTGCCTTTACCGCTGCAAGGCAGATATCGCGGGCGGTAGGAGAGAGGGCAGGGGTAATGCCGGACCAGTGGAACCAGTCCTTTCCCTCGAAAATCGCGTCCCAGTCGAAGTCAGAAGGGACAGCCTCTGCCATGGAAGAGTGCTTGCGGTCGTAGACGATCTGGGCAGGCCTCATGCCTGCGCCGCGTTCGAAGAAGTAGGTGCCGATGCGTTCGCCGCCCCGGGCGATGTAATCCGTGCCGACGCCCCACTTGCGGAGGGAGTTGATCGCGGCTGTTCCGATGTCGTGGGCGGGAAGCTTCGTGACATAGTAGGATTCTATGCCGTAGTTTCTTGCAGATACGGCGACATTTGCTTCCGCACCGCCGAAGATTGCCTCAAACGTCTCCGTCTGGATCAGTTTCAGGTGTCCGGGCGGGGTGAAGCGGAGGAGGAGTTCTCCAAGAGTTACCAGCTTTTTCATCTCATTATCCTTCCATTACTACAGTTTGCCTGTTAAACCAGTACAATCAAATACAATTTCAACCGCGAAAAGCCAATGACAGAGGCTGTTTCAGGAAACTGAAAAACAGGCCTTGACAGGTAAATCAGTACAATTCAATACAACAACTGCTGACAGGGAAATTATTTCGAGTGTACTTTCCTTACGACAGCTGCCGCGTCTTCGCAGATTTTCTCGATTTCATCGAATTTGCCGCCGTTGATCAGGTCCTTCTTCACCATCCAGGTGCCTCCGCAGCAGACGATCTTTTCATAGGAGAGGTACTCCTCGACGTTTGCAGTGTTGACGCCGCCGGTCGGCATGAAGACCATATTCGTGTAGGGACCTGCCAGGGCCTTGATTGTCTTGAGGCCGCCCATAGCTTCCGCAGGGAAGAACTTGACGAAGTCAAGGCCGAGGGAGATGGCCTGCTCGATTTCCGAAGCGGTTGCAATACCCGGTGTCATGGGGACGCCCTTGGACTGAACGTATTTCACGACTTCAGGGTTGAGGCCGGGAGAAACGATGAATTTCGCTCCTGCAGCGATGGCGCGGTCTGCCTGCTCCGTTGTCAGGACTGTCCCTGCGCCGACTAGCATATCCGGGAACTTCTGTGCCATCGTCCGGATGGTCTCTTCAGCTGCTGCTGTGCGGAACGTGACCTCGGCTGCAGGCAGCCCGCCTTTCATCAGGGCAGCTCCGAGAGGTTCTGCATCCTTTGCGTCATCGATGGCGACGACGGGGATGATGCCGATTTCGTGGAATCTTTTTTTGACTTCTTCCAGTGTCATTACATACTCCTTTTCAATCTCTATATCAAATTTCTTTGTTTCCTTTTTTCCGTTGGCAGCTTCTGCAGCAAACCTCCACCAAAGCGTTGCAACCGTTTGGTCCGGATTGCAAGATCTGGAACAATCTTCCATCAATCCTACAGCATCTCAGATGACATTGTGTTGCAGCCATTTGCCGCCTTTGAAGCGGATTGTAAAGATGATGGCGCGGACCGTCCAGTCGATGGCCATGCCGATCCAGACGGCGATGGGGCCGACGCCAAAGGCACGAATCAGGGCGATTACGATGATTACCCGGAAAATCCACATGGAAAGGGACGAGACAATCATCGTGTA
The DNA here is from genome assembly GCA_900314085.1 of uncultured Lachnospiraceae bacterium. Classification (GTDB taxonomy): domain Bacteria; phylum Bacillota; class Clostridia; order Lachnospirales; family Lachnospiraceae; genus RUG306. Next base: position 34,306 of record OMTX01000178.1, read on the forward strand.
GCGGACGTCCCCTGCAGCCTTCAGTCCATAGGGAATCGTAAAGGCGGCTGACCAGACGAGGGGCTTTGCAATCGTGATAAAGATCATCATGTCAAAGCAGAGGTTGGCGGACCGGGGCTCGAGGCCGGCAATCCAGATCACCGGCTTTACGATGGCAAAGACAGCAAGGCAGCAGACGAGAACGACAAGATAGGACAGCTCCGTCAGCTTTACGATGTAATATTTCGCCTCTTCCTTCCGACCGGCGCCGAGCGTCTGCCCGACGACGGTCATGAGACCGAGCCCTACGCCTACGCCGGCAACGCCGTTTAAGCCTTCGAAGATGACGGTCAGGGCCTGGGCTGCGATGGCATACGTCGGCAGGATGGAAACCGTCGACTGAATGGCCAGCTTGCCGAACTGGAACATGCCGTTTTCGATGCCGGCAGGAACGCTGATGGAAAGAATTCTTTTAATGGTTCCCCAGCGGGGCCGCGTCCTGTAGCGGCGGATGCAGATGACGTTCTTTTCACTCCGCAGGGCAACGAAGACGGCAATGAAGCAGAAAATCCGCGATGCCAGGGTGGAAAGCGCTGCTCCTGCTACGCCCATGTCGAAAACAAAGATCAACAGGGCGTTTCCTGCGATATTCATCCCGTTCCCGATGACGGAAATGATCATGGGAAAGCGGGAATTCCCTCCCGCCCGGAAAAAGGCCGAGCCGCAGGAGAAGAGGGAAAAGACCGGATAGGAAAGTAATGTAATCGCGAAGTAGGTGACGGACCCTGCCATGACATCGTCTTCCACGCTGCCGAAAATGAGGCGCAGCAGGGGGCGGTTCAGGCACCAGCAGAAGACAGTGATGGAAAGGGACAGGACAGCTACAACGAGCAAAAGCTGCCGCGCAGCCTCTATGGCATTTTCCTTTTCCCCGCGTCCCAGGTACTGGGAGCAGATGATGGTTCCGCCCGCAGCCAGAGCTGCGAAGACCTGGATGATCAGGGTATTCACGGAATCCACGAGGGAGACAGCGGAAATCGCTGCAGATCCTACGTTTGAAACCATTACCGTATCAAACATTCCCATGAGGGAGTTTAAAAACTGCTCCAGCATCAGGGGAATGAGGAGGGCACGCAGGTTGTCTTTCGAGAAGAGCAGGGTACTTTCGTCTACGGCAGTCGGATCGTAAAACTTTTGCTCGTATTTTTGCAGAAACCGTTTCATAATCAGTCCTTCAGGTACAGGAGATTATACGTAAGCGTATTTTTCAATCTTTCGATTTCCCCGTGCCTATGTAAGCTCTTACATACAGATTTCCGCTTATAATACCACGCCGTCCTTCAGGATGGAAATTTCTGCAAAGCCGTTGGCTTCAGCCTTCGTCTGGGCACCGGATGCAATGGCAAGGACGTAGTTTAAGAGCCGCTCGCCGCATTCGGGGATGGTTTCGTCTCCTTCAGCAATTCCGCCGGCGTTGAAGTCAATCCACCCGCCCTTTTTCTCGTAGAGGGCGCTGTTGGTGGAAATCTTGACAGTCGGTACCGGAGCAGAGAAAGGCGTTCCGCGGCCTGTAGTGAATAGAATAATGTGGGCGCCTGCAGCTGTCAGGTTCGTGGCGGAAACGAGGTCGTTTCCGGGACCGGACAGGAGGGTGAGTCCCTTCTTGGCAACGGTCTCCCCGTATTCCTTTACATCGACGATCTGGGCTGTGCCGCCCTTCTGGACGCAGCCTAAGGACTTGTCCTCAAGGGTGGTGATACCGCCGGCCTTGTTGCCGGGGGAAGGGTTTTCGTAGACGACCTGGCCGTGACTTGTGAAGTAATCCTTGAAGGCATTTACCATAGAGACTGCTTTGTCAAAAACCTCTTCATTTTCGCAGCGGTCGAAGAGGGCCTTTTCCGCCCCGAACATCTCGGGAACCTCTGTCAGGATGGTAGAACCGCCCATGGCAATCAGGCGGTCAGAAAATGCGCCGACAGCAGGGTTTGCCGTGATACCGGACAGGCCGTCCGACCCGCCGCACTTCATGCCGACGATGAGCTCCGAAGCAGGAATTTCCTCCCGCTTGAAGGAAGCGGCATAGGAGGCGAGTTCCTTCAGGAGACGGGCGCCTTCCGTATATTCGTCTGCACTGTCCTGGCACGTCAGAAACTTCACGCGGTCGTCATTCCAGCTGCCCAGGGCATCCTGGAACATGGCCATGGTCAGGTTCTCGCAGCCAAGAGCAAGAACGAGAACGGCTCCGGCATTGGGGTGGTTGACGAGATCAGCAAGGATGGTCTTCGTCGCGGCGAGATCGCCGCCCAGCTGGCTGCAGCCGAAGGGATGGGGGAAGGTCTTAAGTCCTGTAATGCTTCCCCTGACAAGGCACTGGTTTTCCCGTACCAGCTTCTCTGCAACGGAATTCACGCAGCCGACTGTGGGGATGATCCAGATGTCATTTCTGGTGGCTGCCCGTCCGTCTTCCCGGCGGAAGCCCTGGAATGTAAGGGGTTTCACTTTTGGAGCAGGATAGGTTTTGTGGTCGTAGGTATATTCGGCACGCTCGGAAAGCTTTGTCCCGGCATTATCTGTGTGGACATGCTCACCTGCTGAAATATCCCGCTTTGCGGCCGCAATGGGGAAGCCGTATTTGACGATGTCCTGTCCCTTTGCGATGTCCGTAAGGGCAATTTTGTGGCCGCGGGGGATGGGCACCTTTGCTGTAACGCTGGCGCCGCCCGTTTCCGCCGTCTCACCGGCGGCAATGTCTGTGAGGGCAACAGCGACATTGTCCGCGGGGTTGATCTTCATTATTTTCATGATAATTTCCTCTGAAAAGCACAGGCTCCGGGCGGCGTTTACCGTCCGGAGTCCGGCTGGAATATGTGTTTTCTCAGGCACCTGCGATCTCTGCCATGGCGTCCTTCATGCCCTTCTTCTCAATCAGGGCGAGGTCTGCTTTGACCGTCTCGCGGAAACCTTTGAGGTTCTTTAAGCTGTCGTCCCACATCTTCTCATTGTCGATGACGGCATCGGCAAGGGCATCAAGGGAATCGTTTTTGTGGTCATAGTAGAAATCCAGTACCCACTGGTCGTCCTTGATGTCGTAAGCGTCGCCGTTCGGACGGACAGCATGCAGGCAGGCGTCGCCCTTCTCCTGGCCGTTATGATAGAAGCAGATGTAGGCTGCGAAGGAGAAAGCGAGGCAGGGAGCGATGGCGCCATCCTTGCGTTTTGCGTATTCGAGCAGGGACGGCATGCAGCGGGCCTTCCATTTCGAAGTCGAGTTCAGGGAAATGGAAAGGAGCAGGTGATCTACGAAAGGATTGCTGAAGCGCTCCGTTACATCGGCTGCGAACTGGTTCAGGTCGTCCTTCGGCAGGTCGAGAGTCGGGATGACTTCATTGTAAAGGGTTGCATTCATGAAGCCATGGATGGTCTCGTCCTTCATGCAGTCGCGGACGATATTCTGGCCCGTGAGGTAGGCAGCCATGATGAAGGAGGTGTGAGCCCCGTTCAGGATGCGAACCTTCCGCTGCTTGTACGGACGGACGTCGGGAACCGTGATGATGGGCAGACCGGCCTTGTCGACGGGAAATTCCTTCTTGATCTCGTCCGGCCCTTCGATGACCCAGAAGCCGAAGACTTCGCCGACGTCGAGGAGGTTGTCGTGGTAGCCTAATTCTTCGCAGATCTTGTCAGCCTCTGTCCGCGGATAGCCGGGAACGATGCGGTCAACAAGGGTGGAGCAGAAGATGTTCTGTGTCTTGACCCAGTCCTTGAAAGCGCTTTCAAGACTCCAGTCGTCAATGTAGCGATTGACAATCTTTTCGAGTTCCTTGCCGTTATTATCAATCAGTTCGCAGGAAAGAATGATGAAGCCGGGAAGCCCCTTCTTGAACCGACGGTAGAGGAAAGCCGTAAGCTTTGCGGGGAAGGATGCAGGCGGAGCGTCGTCTGCCTTGCAGTCAGGGTCGTAAGCGATGCCGGCCTCTGTCGTATTGGATACGATGAAGCGAAGGTCAGGGTTGTCTGCGCAGGCCATGAGGCTTTCGTAGTCCTCGTAGGGGTTCAGGCAGCGGGAGATGCAGGAGATGACGCGCTTCTTGTTCACGGCCTGGCCGTTTTCTGAGCCGCGCAGGAAGAGGGTGTAGAGGCCGTCCTGGTCATTGATCATCTTTGCGAGGCCCTGGGCAATGGGCTGGGTGACAACGACTTTGCCGTTGAAGCCGGCCTTCTCGTTCAGGTTGTCGATGAAGTAGTCGACGAATGCGCGGAGGAAGTTTCCTTCGCCGAACTGCAGAATCTTCTCGGGGGCGTCCTTTAAAAGGTAGCCGTCGTAGCCCTGGGCTTCGAGTGTCTTGTAGCTTAAGTTTTCCATGGTTTTCTTCTTTCTTTTTTATGACTAATATGAATAATTACAGTGCCATAAGTCATCTTCCACGGCAAATTTATTTGCCGGTGGAAGAATGACTTAATGGCACGCCCTCCACAACGAGCGTGATGCTGCGAAGCAGCAGTAAAACGCGAGGTGTGGAGGAGCAGGGCAGGAGTCGCGTAGCGACGGCGCAGAAGGTCCAGTGGACGTTCTCTTTTGCGCCGACCGGAGCGGGAGCGGAGAGCCCTGCGGTAATTATTTAATGTTGAAGTAGCGGGCTGCATTCTCGTAGGAGATGCCTTTGACAATCTTTGCAAGGGCTGCCTCGTCGTCAGGGTATTCGCCGTTCTCTACGAAGTCGCCGATGAGATTGCAGGCGATGCGGCGGAAGTAGTCGTGCCGCGTGTAGGAGAGGAAGCTGCGGGAATCCGTCAGCATACCGACGAAGTTGCCGAGGAGGCCGAGGTTTCCGAGCGACCGCATCTGCTGCTCCATGCCGTCCCGCGTATCGAGGAACCACCAGGCAGCGCCGGTCTGAATCTTTCCGGGAACGTCTGCATTCTGGAAGGCGCCGGCAATGGTCGTGATGACATTGAAGTCCGAGGCATCCAGGGAGAAGATGATGGTCTTCGGCAGCTCGTCTGTGTAGTCGAGTTCGGAAAGGAGGGCAGCCAGCTCGTCGCCGCAGGAGGATTTCGCTACGATATCGAAGCCTGTGTCCGGGCCTTCCTTTTCAAACATCTTTGCGTTGACATTCCGCGTGCAGGAGTAGTGAATCTCCATGACGATGTCGTTTTTCTTGTAGGTGCGGCCGAGGTGAAGAAGGATGGCCGTCTGGTAGGCGTCGTTCTCTTCCCTTGTGAGCACTTCGCCTGCCATGGCTTTTTTGAAGGCGGCATTGACGAAGGCGCTGTCACGCTTTACGAAAGGTACATAGTCGATGCCATGGTCGGAAGCCCGGCAGCCGTGCTTTTTGAAGAAGGCGATACGGTCATCAAGGGCTGCCATCACGTCGTCAGCGGTGTCGAGTGAGGACTTGCCGACTGCAGCCGCAAGCTTTGCAATGTACTCTCTGAAGCCCGGCTTTGAAATATTGATGGCCTTGTCGGGACGGAAGGAGGGGCAGACCATGAAAGGAATGGAAGAGTCTGCAGCAATCTTTTCGTGCCATTCGAGGGTGTCGACGGGATCGTCCGTCGTTCCGACGTATTTCACATTCGAAGACTCGATGATGCCGCGGACGGTAAGCGCCTCATCATTCTGAAGCATCAGTTTTGTCTTTTCATAGATAGCGTCTGCTGTCTCTGGAGTCAGGGGAGTCGTAATGCCGAAGTATTTTTTCAGCTCCAGATGGCACCAGTGGTACATGGGGTTGCCGATAGCCATTGTAAGGGCGCCGGCAAAGGCACGGAATTTTTCCTTCGGATCCGCGTCACCGGTGATCAGCTCTTCGGGAACCCCGTTTGAGCGCATGACGCGCCACTTGTAGTGGTCGCCGAAGTAGGAGCCGTCGGGATTCTTTCCGCCGAGCCAGACTTCAGTGATGTCGTTGTAGCGGCGGTTCTCGTAAATCTCCTTCGGTGAAATGTGGCAGTGATAATCGATGAGGGGCATCTCTTCGGCGTAGTCGTGGAAGAGGTGCTTTGCGGTTTCTGTATGCAGCATGAAGTCTGCATCCATGAATTGTTTCATTGCGATCCCCTTTGAAAGTGCAGTTGGTTTGTAGAAAAATACAAAAATGTAAGCGCTTACATTTTTACCTGCGTTTATAATAAGCAAACGCCTCTGTAATGTCAATACAACATTATGGAACAATTTTTTGCGGAACTTTTGTGCAAGATGATGAATGGAACCGATATGCTGAAAAAATTAGTATCGTATTTCAAACCCCATTTAAAGCTCTTCGTCATTGATATGATCTGCGCGGTGGCGGCAGCGGCCATTGAGCTTGCCTTTCCGGCGGTGTCGCGGTATGCCATGTACAGCCTCCTTCCGGAAAAAGCTTTTGAAACATTTTTCATAATAATGGGGATTATCCTCATCTGCTACGTCCTCAGGGCCTTCTGCTACTACGTGATGACCTACATCGGCCACACCTTCGGGATCCGCGTGGAGACGGACATCCGGGCTGACCTCTTCAAACATATTCAGACGCTGGACTTCGACTTCTTCGACCGCATGCGGACAGGAAACATTATGTCGCGGCTCACAAGCGACCTCTTTGAAATCACGGAGCTTTCCCACCACGGTCCCGAGGATCTTCTCATTTCAATTCTGACGATTGCCGGAGCCTTCTTTATGATGTTCCGGATGGAGTGGCGGCTGGCCATCGTCGTTGCCCTTCTCATTCCCCTCTTTATCGCCGTTGTCATGATTGAACGGAAAAATATGGGGCGGACTTCGACGGAGGTGAAAAAGAAGACCGCCATCATCAGCTCGGACATCGAGTCCTCCATTTCCGGAATCCGCACGTCAAAGGCCTTTGCCAATGAAGACGTCGACCTCCTGCGTTTTGAGACTGCAAACGGCCTCTACCGGGAATCAAAGAAAGATTTTTACAAGGCGATGGGGCGGTTCAATGCCTCCATGGAATTCTTCATGGGGATCATGCCGGCGGCTGTCATTACGGCTGGCGGCGCCCTCATTATGAAAGATGAGCTCAATTACATCGACCTCATTACCTTCACCCTCTATGTCAATTCCTTCATCCAGCCCGTGCGGAAGCTCGCCAATTTTGCGGAGCAGTTCGCGAATGGCATGGCGGGCATGCGGCGCTTCGGGGAAATCATGGCGATAGAGCCTGCGGTAAAGGAGGCGCCTGCTGCAAGACCTCTGGCGGTATCCGCCGGGGAGGTGGATATTCGTAATGTGTCATTCTCATATGGAAGGGCCGGAAGTGAAGCGGCAGACTTAAGGAACGACGGCGCTGCAGGGGCGGGCAATTCCGGTGAGAATACGCAGGCAGCAGACAGTCTTGAAGAGAGAGCCTCCCGGCGGATTCTGTCCGGCGTCAGTATTCATGCGGCACAGGGGGAGATGATTGCCGTCGTAGGTCCGTCCGGGGCCGGAAAGACGACCCTATGTCAGCTCATACCGCGTTTTTATGACGTTGAGTCGGGAAGCATCACGATTGACGGGCAGGACATCAGGGACGTTACGAAGTATTCCCTGCGGTCGCAGGTCGGAATGGTTCAACAGGACGTTTTCATTTTTGCGGATACCATCCGGGAAAATATCCGCTACGGGCGGCCGGAAGCGTCCAATGAAGAGGTGGCTGCTGCGGCAAAGCGGGCGGAGATCTATGAGGATATCTCAGAAATGCCGGACGGCTTTGACACCTATGTCGGCGAGCGCGGGACGCGGCTTTCCGGCGGGCAGAAGCAGCGGATTGCCATCGCGCGGATTTTTCTGAAGAATCCGCAGATCCTCATTCTCGATGAGGCGACATCTGCACTTGATACCATTACAGAGGAAAAGATTCAGAAGAGCTTCGATGAGCTGATGAAGGGGCGTACATCCTTTGTCATCGCCCACCGCCTGTCAACGGTTCGTTCCGCCGACCGCATTGTCGTAATAGACAACGGGACGATTGCGGAACAGGGAACGCACGAAGAGCTCCTGGCGCGGGGAGGGGAATATGCCTCCCTCTACAACGCGCAGAAGCTCTTTGATACAAAAGCAGATATGGAAAATAAGACTTAAAATGCGGTCGTTTCGCGCTCTGCTACCGTGCAGGCAACAGATGTCTTCCGTGGTACGGCAGCAGCTCCGGAGAGGACAGCGAATACCCGTGTCAGGGTATCCTGGCAGTTTTTCTCCAGCCTGTTGTCGATGGAGGTAAGCTCCGGTGTGGAGGCAAGGGCCAGGGGGGAATTGTTGTAGCCGACGACGGACAGGGCGCCGGGGACGGAAATCCCGCGGGAGAGGGCGTATTTGACGACTCCTACTGCCATGGCGTCATCTGTCGCAAAGCAGGCGTCGATATCAGGCTTCATCGCGGAAAGCAGCTTTTTCGTAAAAGCAATGTCGTTTTTTGTATGGATCATGAGATCCGGATTTGCTGTTCGCCCGTAGTCACCGAGGGCGTGCAGGTAGCCGGACTTTTTCTGATTGGCGCTGTAGGAATCGGAGTCCGTCAGGAAGAGAATCTTCTCGCGGCCGTTTTCAATCAGACGCTTCGTGACGTCGTATGAAACTGCAAAGTCGTTTGCAAAGGTGCAGTAGACGTTTTCACAGTCGAGGTAGGCGTTGATCAGAAAGACGGGCTTCTTCTTGGCGGCCTTCTTGATCATATCTGTATTGTGGGCGGCATTTGTGCTGCCGGCATAGGTGGAACCGACAAGAATCAGGGCATCGACGCGTTTGTCCAAAAGGAGCTCGATGTGGCGGTCCTTCCCTTCTTTTGAAAAGCCCGAGCAGGATAATATCATTCCGAAGTTTTTTTCGGCGAGCCCTGTTTCGAGATAGGAAACGGCACGGGACATGAAGTCATCGCTGATGTCCGGAACGAGGACGCCGACTGTTTTCATGGAGTCAGATCCCATTCCCTGGGCAAAGACGTTCGGCGTATAGCCTTCCGCTTCGATGACGGCCATGATCCGGGCTCTTGCCCGTTCCGTGACCTTGTCCGAGCCGTTGATGACGCGGGAGACGGTGGCTGTAGAGTAGCCGCTCTCCCGGGCGATGTCGTAGATATTCATATATTTCCCCTGTTTTTTGTCGGAAACCGCTTACATTCAGCCGGGCCCCTCGTCCGGTAGAATTTTTCCTGTAAGTTTCCGATCGCTTGTGATACATTAAGATGCACCTGACAAACATGATTACCGCAAGGCTCCGTTGCTTTGCAACTCCCGCCTTGTCTCCGCTCCCGCTCCGGTCGGGCGCAAAGCAGACGTCCACTGGACGTCTAGCGCCCCCTCAGCTCCCGCTTTCGTGAAACTTCGTCTCCCTTCGCGGTCGCTGAGGGGCGCGCCATTAAGTCATTCACCCACAGGCAAATAAATTTGCCGTGGGTGATGACTTTTGACGCTGTAATCATGTAAGCACTTACTATTTCAAAATGCAAGGGGAAAGTTATGAAAGTGATCAAATATCTTGAGAAAGAAGACATGGAAAAGGAGCAGGTTTTTACCGGCCAGTCCGTCATCGGATTTTCAGATGACGTCATAGACGGGAAGACATTTACCAACGCCTGCGGAGCCGTCGAAATCCATCCTGACGGGAAGCCTTTTCATACCTTCCGGACAGCAACGCTGCTTGTAAACGGAGACAATCTGACGTTTCGAAACTGCACATTTGAGAATACGGCAGGAAGCGGGAAGACGGCAGGCCAGGCTCTGGCGCTCTACTGTGACGGCGACGGCCTTGCCTTTGAAAACTGCAGGCTTTTGGGCTTTCAGGATACCCTTTTTCTGGCGCCCCTTCCTCCGAAGGAAATTCAGAAGGACGGTTTTTTAGGACCCGGCCAGGTCAAGCCGCGGACTCCGCGGCATGTGATTTTCCGAAACTGCTATATAGAGGGCAGCGTGGACTTCGTCTTTGGCGGAGCCTGGGGAGAATTCTTTGACTGTGAATTCAAGAGCGTGGAGCCGGGCTATGTCTTCGCCCCGTCGACGCCGGAGGGGCAGGAACACGGCTTTGTGGTGACGAACGGGACGTTTACGGCAGGACCGGGGGTCGATGATGAAAGCGTTTACATCGGCCGCCCCTGGCGGGACTATGCCCGGTGCGAGCTCATTGACTGCACACTCGGATCCCACATCAAACGCGAGGGCTGGTCGGACTGGAACAAGCCTGCCGCACGGGAGAATGCCTATTTTGCAGAGCGCGGCTCGAAGGGACCGGGGGCGTCGCGTGAGCGCGATTCCTTCGCCCACGTGGAGGCGTAGGGGGGACAAACGCCGCGAACTGCGGATTCTTACCCACGGAGACATGCAAGAGGGGGGACAAACGCCGCGAACTGCGGATTCTTACCCACGGAGACATGCAAGAGGGGGGACAAACGCCGCGAACTGCGGAGGTCAGATCCCGTCATTCTGCATGGAAAGCAGCAGCTTCTGGTCGCCCATATGTTCCTTGCGGTACTGACGCGGGGAGGCGCCGTAGGACTTCTTGAAGCAGTCCTTAAAGTAGTTGCCGCTCGTAAAGCCGTTGTTCACTGCGATTTCCTCTATGCGGTGGTCCGTGCCCAGAAGCTCTTTTTCCGCCTCCTTCAGGCGGGTGAGGGTGACAAATTCCTTCAGGCCGATCCCGGTTTCACTCTTGAATTTTTTGCTGAAATAGGACTCGGAGAGCCCGGCCCGTTCGGCAAGGGCGAGGAGGGTGAGATCGGCTGCCGGATTTTCTGTGATATAGGTAAGCGCGTCGGAGATGATCGTATCTCCCTCGCGCTTTTTTTCACCCCTCGTTTCGGTGCTGCAGCGGAGGACAGTGAGAAAGAGCAGGCGCAGGAGGTAGCGGCTCATCTGGCCGGACAGGTCATCCGCCAGGCGGTCCTCATTGATCATCTGGTCGATCATGGAGGACATATTTTCCCGGTAGGGAGCGGGAATGTGCCGGATTACAATGGCGGTGCTCTCTGGGATGGCCGGATTGAAGGGCTTCCCGCCGTCCATCAGCTCGTCAAAATAATAATAAACATTGACGCGGGTGCAGGCTGTCGCATAGTAGAAGCAGTGGGAAATCCGCGGCGGGATGATACAGAAGTCCCCGGCAGAAAGCGTCATGGCATCTTTTTTTGTAAGAAGGGAGCATGAACCGCTTTCGAGGTAGTAGATCTCGTAATAGCTGTGCTTGTGGGACATGGGCATCTTGTAGAGGCTCTTCCTCTGTACCCGGCTCACATTGATCCCTTCGATTTCATTATTATTCAATCTCATACCGCAATTATAACCCATAGATGGCAAAAATTCAGTATTAAATTAGTAAAAATGACCGATTTTCGTGTAGTTTTCGTCAAACTGTCGCTGTATACTTCTTGCAGTTTCAAAAATGTAAGCCCTTACATTAATACCCCTCCCTCACACGCCCCTCCGGATTCCGGAGGGGCAATTTTTTTTCCTGGTGGGGGCGAAAGCTCGTCCTGCTTTTTCATATGCGGAGTTTTTTGCCCCGGATATGCGTTTCGTGATAAGATGTTTTCCGTAGTTCAGCTTTGAGAAAGGCAGTTTGACATTGAAGCATTTTTCGGAGAAAACCGGACCGGCCTTTCTGGCCTGCGCGGAGGCGGCCCTGCGCGGAGACTGCGCCTTTGTGATCCGGGAGACGGAACGGTCCGTCTCCCTTGACGATACGGATGATGGAGGCAGAAGCCTTCTGCACTATGCAGTTGAAGGCGGGAGCCTGCCACTGGTCAAATATCTCGTCGAAGTCTGCCAGATGGATCCGCTCTGGGCAGACTGTCAGCTTGTCACGCCTTTTGATATAGCCGGAGGGAACATAAGAATCTGCGGGGAAAAGGGAACAGGAGCGGGCTGTCAGCTTGTCACGCCATTTGGCACAGCCGGAGGGCACGGAAGAACCTGCAGCGGAGCAGGAGCAGACGAAAGCGCCTGCAGCGCAACTGGCGCAGCAGGGCATGATGAAGCAGGCGAAGAAAAGAAGTCCATTTATGAGTACCTGAAGGGACGGACGGGCTTCGGCCTGGAAGGAGCCTACCGCAATCCGGTCTGCCCGTCCATGCATCCGGATTCTTCCATCGTACGCGTCGGAAGAGATTACTATATGGTGAATTCTTCCTTTGTCTTCTTCCCCGGGCTTCCGGTTTCCCACAGCAGGGATCTCGTCCACTGGGAGGTAATCGGCTATGCCTTTTCAAATCCGGAGTGGGCGGAAGAACTTCTGGCTCCGCTTGACGGCGGACGCGGTTTCTGGGCACCGGACATTTCTTTCGTTGACGGGAAGTTCGTGATATGCGCAACCCTTCGGAACAATGATGACATGCCGTATCCCCAGACGCAGGCGCTGATGACAGCTGACAATCCGCAGGGACCGTATTCAAAACCCATTATTTTCAATCAGGACGGAATCGACCCGTCTCTATTTGCCGACGATGACGGGAAAAAATATATGCTTGTGAACCGGGGCGCCCGCCTGATTCCCCTTTCAGATGATCTGACGGAAATGACGGGGGACCCCGTCATGATTGCCTACGGGGCAGCCGGGGCTATCCCTGAAGGCCCGCACCTCTTCAAAAAGGACGGGTTTTACTACCTGCTGCTGGCGGAAGGCGGAACGGGGAAAGGCCACAGGGCAACGGTTCTGCGGTCCCGAAATCTCTACGGCCCCTATGAAAAGAGCCCATATAACCCCCTCGTCACCCAGCCGGATCCGGCGGGCGCCCTGCAGTGCTGCGGACATGCGGATATTGTAGAAACGGACGACGGGCGGTGGTTTATCGTCTATCTCTGCTCGCGCTTCATTGACGGACAGTGGGGGATGCTTGGACGCGAGACCTGTCTCGATGAAGTCGCCTGGACCGCTGACGGGTGGCCACGCCTGAAGTACGGGCCGGGCCCGTCATCCCTCGCTCCGCTGCCGTATCCTGAAAGTGCGGAAACAGGAAAAAGCAACTCGTATGGAAAACATTTTGACTGGTTCTCGCCCCGTGTCATTGACGAAAAGTATATAGAGATAGAAAATAATGTAAGCGCTTTCCTCACCGGCTCCGGCCGGGATCTGACGGACCGGAACCCGGGCAGCCTGCTTCTCAAACACCAGAGGGCTTTCACGGAAACCGATACCTTTGCCGTGCGCGCGGTAGATGCAGAGCCTGGCGATGAAGCCGGGGTAACGCTTTACTATGATGAAAATTCCTTTATCAAATTCGGACTGCGGAAGAGTCCGGAAGGGGACGAATTTTTTGTTTCGGAATATTCGGACAATCGATACGTGCGGGAAGTGACGAGCCGACTGCTGCAGGACAGGCAGGTGAACGGCGCTGCCTGTATGGCAGACGCAGGAAGGCATGCGGAAAATACCTCGCCGGGCCGGAGGAAGGCGGATCATGCAGCAGACGCCGGTATATTTTCATTGACGGTGGAGACGGACGGACTGAAGAGGGTTTTTATCGTTGGCGGAAAAGAAATCTGCTCCTGGGACGACGTGACGGGCATCTGCTCGGAGGGACTGAAGAAAGGCAAGCGCTTTACCGGCTCCTGCGTCGGAATCTTTGTTCACGGCAGAGGAACGTATCAGTTTACCATGAAACCGTATGGATGGCAGGAAACTGAATGGGGCGTTTCCCTGAAACACTGATTCGGGCGGATATTTGAATTCTTTGAAAGCTGGGATTTGCTATGGCAGTAATGGATGAGTTCAAAGAAGAGCGGGAGGCCGTGAAAAAGGGCCCTTTGAAAAAACGCCTTTCCTGGTTCTTTGACTACAACAAGTGGAAAATTCTTGCCATTGCTCTGGCGGCACTTGTGGCAGGCGTTTTCATTTACCAGCAGGTGACGAAGCGGGAGACAGTGCTCTATGCAGCACTTGTGAATTTCGCGGCAGATCCTGCGGCGGAGGGGGATGTCCAGGGGACATTTGAAAGCGCTTACTTAAAAAACCCGAAACGGGAAAAAATCGTACTCGACAGCGATATCAATATTGCGCTCAACGTGGAGTCCGTTCGCGACGGCCTTGTCTATCGGCCGGAGGACGAGGAAAAACTGGCTGCTCTTTCCCTGTCGGGCGGGCTTGACATGATGATTACAGGTGAAGATGTCTTCAAGAAATACGCGGCCCAGGGCTACTTCGTTCCCCTTTCGGAAATCTACGGGGATGACCTTTCCGGCCTGCCGGGTGGGATTTCAAAAGAAGATCTTCTGAAAATAGACGGGACGGAGGCTGCCATTCCTGTGGATTCGTCACCTGTGCTGCAGAAATATTATTACTATACCGGCGTGTCCGGACAGAAGCTCTACATGGGGTTCGTCTACGGGAGCAAACACCAGGAGATCGCGAAGGAATTTGCGGATTTTCTGTTCAGATAAGCTATCCTGCTTCCCGGGCGAAGATATGCTGAAACCCTGCCCCTCACATGGAAGAAAGATTCGGCGGTTCTCATTCCGTCCTCTTTCCTTCGAAAAATCCGGTGAATTCGTTGAAGTATGTCTCTTCGACCTTTCGTGAATAGAGATATATGCGGTCACCGTCTGTCTTGATGAGAAAGCGGATGGAGCCTGCGCAGTCGCTCAGGATCTGCGTTTCTGCGAGAAGACTTCCGTCGAAGAGCATTTTTTTTCGCGAGAATATTTTCTGACCATACTTTGGATCGACCGTCTCTCCCCACGGTTCATCGGCCGAAAAGGAGAAGACGAAGGGGGCGGTGACACCGTCCTCGTAGAGGCGGATCTCGCTTTCAGACATTGAGAGCGAAGTAAAACCGGATGCGTTCGGCAGCAGGGTGTAGGTGCCGGAAAAAGCTTTATCGCCGGGAACGGATGAGCCGTCTGGAGTGTCTGCCCGGGCAGGCTGTCCGGCAGCATTGTCATTTGTTCTGCTTTCGGCAGCCGGAGATACCTGCCCCGGAGTCGGCAGCAGGCGCGTACTTTCAAGCTGCGGCAGTGTCAGCGCCACACGGCGGATTTCGTCGAGAATGTACTGGTGACCGCCCTTGATGTTCTGACTGTCGGCGGTGGTCACGAAGACCGCATGCCGTTCCGGATAGATGACGGCGTACTGGCCGCCCATGCCGTACATCATGAAAGCGCTTTCGCCTGCTGACAGAGGACGCAGAGACCAGAACATTCGCCCGTAGCCCTGCCGCTCGTCTGTGGTCTGGCCTTCACCAATCGTTGGAACCAGGGGAGAGACCGCTTCTTCTATGTAGGAGGCGTAGCGGTCGAAAAAGGCCTTGTCGTAATCCCCGTGTTCTATATTATTCTCGTGTTTTCCGGCGATGAGGGACAGGAGAAAGTCGGAGACCTTCAGTATGTCCTCCGGCCGACAGACAAGACCGCTGCCGCCCATTTCCGTTCCAAAGGGATCGGCCAGAATGTAAGCGCTTTCCGAAAATCCGATGGAATCGAGAAAAACCGGCCGCAGATAGTCGAGGACGCCATTTCCGGTCAGCTTTTTCACGAGGGCGGCGAGGACGTGGGAGGACGACGTATCATATTTGAAGAAGGTTCCCGGCGTGTGATCCGGCGGGGTGATGAAGAAGCTTTCCACCCAGTTTTCTTTCATATTGATCTTGTACGTCGTTGCCTTGTGGCAGGTCCTCATCGTCAGCATGTCGCCGATCGTCATTTCCGTGAGGCGGGGATCTGCGCTCTCCGGCACATATTCCGGGAAAAAGGACGAGATGCGGTCCGTGAGTGAAAGCTTTCCTTCAGCGATGAGGGCTCCGATCGCCATGGAGCAGAAGCTCTTTGTGATGGAAAACATACGGTGCATCTCCCCCTTTTTGTAAGGGGCGAAGGTATCGTCCTGCAGGATCTGTCCGCCGACAGAAATTGTGACGGAGTGCAGGGGGAAGGGGAATTGGGATGCGTCAAAAGTTTTCATAGATAGTTCTCCATCCTGAAAATGTGAGCGGGAGCGGCCGATGCGCACGGATCCGGCAGCAGGAGCTGCCTGTGGAACTTCCGGCCGGGAATTTCCCGTGTGACAATTATTTATGACATAGGATTATCATAGTTTGCAGGAAAAGCAAAGGGGGAAATGAAGATGATCTGGTCACCGGATGCTGTCGACGGCAGATACAGAAATCCCATCATTTACGAAGACTATTCGGATCCGGACGTGTGCCTGGGAAAGGATGCCTACTATATGACGGCGTCCTCCTTTTCCTTTGTGCCGGGGCTTCCGATTCTGAAATCGTACGATCTCGTCCATTGGAAGCTTGTCAACTACGCCCTGCGCCGCATCCCGGAATTCCGCTACCGGGAACCAGTTCACGGCTGCGGTGTCTGGGCACCGGCCATCCGATATCACGACGGCACCTATTATATTGTATTTCCGATGCCGGACGAAGGCCTCTATATGATTTATACGGAGAACCCGGAGGGGGAGTGGTCAGCGCCCGTGAAGATCTACGACGGAGCCGGCCTCATCGATCCCTGTCCCTTCTTTGACGACGACGGTCGCGTTTTTCTCGTAAACGGCGTCGCCAAGTCCCGCATCGGATACAAGTCCGTCCTCATGATGTCGGAACTTTCTCCGGATCTCACGAGAATAATCAAAGGCCCCGTGAAAATCTATGACGGGACGACGGATGGAAACGTCACAATCGAAGGGCCCAAGCTCTATAAGCGGGACGGCTATTACTACATCTTCGCTCCGGCAGGCGGCGTGAAGACGGGCTGGCAGGTCGTGCTCCGAAGCAAAAACCTATACAGCGGCTGGGAACCGCATATTTCCTTGAGGCAGGGCAGTACCGGCGTGAACGGCCCCCACCAGGGAGCCCTTGTGACGGACGGGGCAGGGAAGGACTGGTTTCTCCATTTTCAGGACGTATTTGCCGCCGGGCGCATCACCCACCTGCAGCCGGTAGCCTGGACCGGACCGGAAGAAGGCGGCTGGCCGGTCATCGGGAAGCAGATTCCCGGGGAAGCAGCCTGCGGGGAACCCGTGTTGACAGAAGAATTGCCGACGCCGATGTCCCATGCTTCTGTATTTGAAAATGCGGTAAATGAAACTGCCCAAAGCAGACTGCAGGGGAAAAAGAAATCGGTAGAAAGCAGAAGTGAAAAAAATGAAGAGGGGAGATCGGCGGATTCTTTGGAAACGTTTGTAAGCCCTTACAATGGCGAAAATCCGCCACTTCCCTGGCAGTGGAATGCCAACCCGGAAAAGGATTGGCTTTCTGTCCCGACAATGGGCACGGTCCGCCTTTCAGCGGTGCAGTCGTCTCCGGAGCGTCCTCTGATTGACTGCAGAAATCTTTTCCTCCGCCGGGTATCTGCGCCTGAGCTTGCATTTTCAGCAAGCCTTGACATCAGCGAGCTTGCGGAAGGCTGTTGTGCAGGGATCTGCCTGTCCGGGACCTCCTACGGCGGGATCGGAATTCTCCGGAAAGAGGACGGGCTCTATATACGGAAAATCCGCGGGAAACAGGTCTTTGACTGCGGGGCTGTCTATGCGGACGAAACAGCGGAGGATATCCCGCTTACGTTGCATGGTGAAACACAGGCTTTTTCAAATAACGGATTTTCAGGTCGGGCAGAGGATGAACCGGCAGAAGGGGAGAAAAGGTCAAAGCACCCGAACGGTGTGGGTTTTCGTTTCGGAAATTTCCGCGTTTCCCTTCTGATCCGGAATACAAACGGCACCACGGCGACATCGGAAAAGCCTCCTTACCGGCCGGAGGACGAGGCAGAAGTCCTGCATCCGGAGGAAGAGGTGACGCTTTCCGTCGAGGCAGCAAGAGACGGCACAAAGAGCGCAAGCGTGCAGAAATACAGCCTTTCCCTGCCCATGGCTGCCGGACGCTGGACAGGGGCAAAATACGGATTTTTTGTTGTTTCATATGGAAAGCACCGTGTTTCTGCGGTTTCCATTCGGGACACAATTCTGGAATAGGCGAAAACAGGGCATTTCGACGGTCAATCAGGCAGTTTCACCAAATTTTTTGTGTCTGTTTTGTGAATTATTTTTGTTGAAACGGTGTAAATGAAATGATATATTCCTTTACAGAAAATGAAAGCGCTTACATCGTGTAAATGCTTTCATAGATGAGACTCACAAAGAGGTGGGTTAGAGTAAAAAGGAGGAATTTTTTACATGAAGAAGAAGTTAGTTTCCGTTCTTCTCGTAGGCGCCATGGTCGCATCCCTGGTTGCCGGCTGCGGGTCGAGCACGGGGGACGACACTGCTGACAACAGCAGCAAGGAAGACACCAAGAAAGAGAGCAGCGAGCCCTACAATCTGACGGATCTCTACATCACGGTTGATGGAACTCTTACCGCTACCGTAGACAGCGGCCAGAAGGAATTCGAAGAGCAGTGGGAGAAGGCAGTCAGCGAGAAGCTCGGTCACGACATCGACCTTCACATCACTCAGCTCGATCACTCCGATTACGCAGGGACGGTTTCCAGAACCCTGACGACCGGTAAGCCCGGTGACGGCCAGTATCCTGACGCTCTGATCATGAGCGCTACGATGCTTCGCCAGTATCAGACGACCGGAATGCTCTGGAATCTGTCCAAGGCTTATGACAATGCCGAGTTCCAGTCCCGCATCACTCTTCCGAAGGTCAATGAAAACCTTCGCACGAGCGACGGCAAGCAGTACGGCTTTGCTCCTACCTACGGCAACGGCTGCGTTACCTACATCAAGCAGTCCTGGCTTGACAAGGCCGGCAAGAAGATCGAAGACATCAAGACTTTCGATGACTACTACAATCTTCTGAAGAGCGTTTCCGATGGCAAGACCTACGGCGTCATCGCTGCAGGCTACGGCAAGCTCGATGAGGCTCCTTACATCAACTACATGCCTGAATGGTGGCAGGGAGCATATCCTTCCT
>OMTX01000115.1 GCA_900314085.1 uncultured Lachnospiraceae bacterium
AATAATATGGAACCCGTCATCACAAGCCTGCTTGAAGCCGACCTCTACAAATTCAGCATGGGGCAGGCCATCTACCATCTGTTTCCCTCCTATACGACGACCTGGACCTTCAAGTGCCGGAATGAGGGCGTGCACTTCACGACAGAGATGGTGGAAGAAATCCGTGCGCAGATCTGCCACTACTGCGACCTGCGCTTCACGGAGGAGGAGCTTTCCTACCTCTCAGGGATCACCTGGTTTCAGGCCTCCTATATCGACTTTCTCCGCCTCTGGCGGCCGAACTTCGAGGACTTCACGATTTCAGATGAAGCTCCCTGCGGCCTCTCCATCGAGACGAAAGGGACCTGGCTCAACACGTCCATGTACGAGATTCCGACTCTCGCCATCGTGAATGAGGTCTATTTCCGCATGCAGTATGACTACGGAAAGCTGCTCGAAAGCTTTGAGAAAAGACTTGCGGAAAAGAAAAAATCCCTGCAGACGAATGCCCTTGTCATCGGAAATTTCTCCGAATTCGGACTGCGCCGCCGCCTCTCCGCACAAGCCCAGGATCTTGCCGTCCGGGAGCTCTCCGAACTGAACGGGAAAGACAAGAATGTGAAGTCCGTCTGCGTCGGCACTTCAAATGTCTGTCTGGCAAAGAAATATCATCTGACGCCTGTCGGCACAATGGCTCACGAGTGGATCATGTGCGTCGGCCAGGGCAACCACAAGCACAATCCGGCCTACTCCAACTGGTACGCCCTCGATGCCTGGGTGCGGGAATACGGCATCCTGAACGGCATCGCCCTGACAGACACGCTGACGACGGACTGCTTCCTCCGGGACTTCCAGCTCACCTACGCCACCCTCTTCTCCGGCGTCCGCCACGACTCCGGCGATCCGATTGAATGGGGCGAAAAGATGCTCTCCCACTATGAAGCCCTCGGCATCGACTCTGGAAGTAAGACTCTGCTCTTCTCCGACAGCCTCGACTTCGAGCGGGCTGCAAAAATCTATGCCCATTTCCATGACAAGGCAAGAGTTGCCTTCGGCATCGGCACCTATATCTCAAACGACACGGATGTCGAGCCTTTGAATATCGTCATGAAGGTTACTGACTGCAACGGACAGGATGTGGCAAAGCTCTCCGACACGGAAGGCAAGGGCATGTGCAAAAATCCGGCCTACGTCCACTACCTGAAGCGCTGCATCGACTGGCGGATGACACACGACGAAGTCTGAAATTCCGGAATGAATGCAGAGGGTATGCCCAAAACGGGGACGGTTCTCGAAAGAGAACCGTCCCCGTTTTGCAGCTGTTCTTTTTTTCTGCTCAGTCATACAGGATGCCGTGAACCATTTCCTGCAGCACTGTCGCCGTGAAGGGCTTCGTGATGAAGTCCGCCGCGCCCGTAGTGATGGCCTGCTCAAAGAGAGGCAGGTCCATGTCGCCGGACATGATGATGACAGGAAGATCCGGCCTCGTTTCATGGATCTCCTTCATGATATCGAGACCGTAGCCGTCAGGCAGCCAGATGTCCTGCAGGATGAGGTCGTAGGTCTTCCCGGAAAGCAGCTCCATCTCCTCCTCGCGGTTCTTCGCATAGGAAATCTCCACATCCCCCACAACGGACAGTATCTTCTGTGCCATGACAAAGCTGATTTTGTTGTCGTCGCAGATCAGCACTGTCCGCTGTCCCATATCCGCCTGGCAGAGGCGGTAGTCCGGATCCTCGTCAATGAGGGACAGCATGGCGTCAGCCACCTCCGGATCGAACTGGGTACCGCGGCCTTTCACGATCTGTTCCCGGACGGCTTCCTGGGACATATGCGCCCGGTAGGACCTGTTCGAGCTCATGGCATCATAGGCATCAGCGACGCCGATAATCCGGGCAATCCGGGGAATATCCTCCCCTGCCCGCTTGTCTGGATACCCCTTCCCGTCATAGCGCTCGTGGTGGAAGCGGGCTCCGTAGCAGATCCGCTTGTCCCAGGAGATGCCGCTGATGATGCGGAAACCGGCTACGGGATGTATCTTCATGAGCTCGAATTCCTCATCAGTAAGCCGTCCAGGCTTGTTGATGACCTCCTCCGGCACCCGGATCTTGCCCACATCATGGAGAAGGCCGGCCCGGTAGATGAGGTCGCAGTCTTCCTTTGAAAGCCCCAGCTTCTCCGCCAGCAGGCGGGAATACTTCGCCACCCGGCGGGAATGGCCGGACGTATAGGTATCCTTGGCATCGATGGTATTCGTAAGGGCTTCGACAGTCTCCATCAGGAGTTTTTCCGTCTCCTCCTCCTGAGCCCGGATGACTCGCGTCTTTTCCGCCAGTTCCTCTTCCAGCTGCCTCTGCATCTGCTCCAGATCCTGCCGTCTCCTGGCCTTCAGGAAAATCCGAAGAATGAGATAGACAATGAGCACAATAGCCACGCAGATTAGCACAGCGATTCCGATCATGAACCAGAGGTTTTCCCAAAGCTGCGGCTTTTTTACGATGAAGAAATCGGTGCCGGAAAGCACCTCTCCGTTCGGAGACGACAGGATTTCCAGCCGGACAGCATACGTGCCCTTTTTCGCGTTTGTGAGCGTCAGCGGTTCCGCATCCTCGTAAAGAGCCCCTTCCGTATTGTGCGTCATGCCCCGGATATTCATCCGGACATAGACGCCGGTCTGGGAGAAATTCCGAATAGATGGAGAAATCTTGATGACTGCCGTATCTGCCGGAATCGTATAGCGTCCGTCTTCTCCCGCCCGGATCAGGGTGTCGTCGGCATAGACGCTCCCGATTCCGTACTTGATGTAAGTATGGGAGAGAAAGTCCGTATGAAAGGTCATAAAACCGGCAGAAGTACAAAAGGTAAGCGTATCTCCCGAGAGAATACTGTAGCTATTGGCCATCATGGCCTGGTCGAGGCCTTCGTTCACGCCATAGAAGCTGTACTGCATATCCTCCGTATTGTTCACGAGGTCATCGGCGGAAAGGACGTAGAGGCCGACGCTGGACAGGACGTAGGCTGTCGTCCCTTCAATCAGGACGTCAAAATTGTTGAAATAGGGGAAGTTCGTAAGGGTTGCAGTTTTCCCGTCCTTGAGATAAGCAAGCGAATTCGACGTCACGCAGAAATACCCGCCGGCGTATGGAGTGAGGCGCATGACAATGCCGGAATTCAGGCCCTCTGACTTGGTGATATGCCGGGAAATCTCCCCATCGCAGATCTCATAGATGCCGGCCCCGTCCGTCCCGGCAAGAACCGCTCCGTCTGCCGTCTCCGCCAGGGAGAGAATCTGGGTGTTCTGCAGGCCGTCGCTGCCGGTAATCGTTCCCGTCACCTGTCCGTCCCTTAGAAAATTCAGCCCGTCTGCCGTTCCGGCAGCAATCGTTCCGTCAGAAAGTTCAAAGGTATTGCGGACGCGGTTTGACGTCATTCCGGAATTTTCCGATGTATAGGAATGAAGGATGTTTTCCCCGTCGGATTCCACCAGCCCCAGATCTGAATAAGTCGAAAGCCAGAGAAACCCCCTAGAATCCGCCATCAGGCAGCGGATACGGGCACCTTTCAAGGCTGCCGTCAGGGCATTTGTCACCGGATTCCCGTCACCGTCCAGAATCGTGAGCCCCTGGTCCGTGGCCGCATAAGTGCTGCCCTTGTAGGAAAGCAGGGCATTTGTCACGGCTTCGTATTTTCCTGCCGAAGGATGGGAAAAGGCGGAGGCGGCCATTTTCAGCACACCGAGATCCCCGGAGCAGAGCCAGATATTGCCCTGGTAGTCCTCATGAATCCAGGAAACCGAAGTGTTGAAGGAATCTACCGTCCGGACCGTAAATGTTCCGGAGCCCTTTTCAAAGCAGCCGAAGCCGGCCAGACCGCCAACCCAGAGACGGCCTTCCGCATCGGAAAGAAGGGTTTTCAGCTCTCCGATTTCCGTGACCTGATAGCGGACTTCTGCCGTCTGCTTAGAAGGATCAATCTCCCGAATATCTCCTGCTGCCGTCGCAGCCAGAACCCTTTCGCCGCAGAGAAATACGCCCTCATAAAAGGCCTGCTTCTCTTCATCTGCATTCTTTTCAAGTTCCGCTGCGGACTTTCCATCGGCTGAAAGGATATAGATCCGGCCGGAATTTCCCGTGCACACAAAAGAATCGCCGGAGAAGCAGATGGAATTCACATAGGAAAGCCCGTTTGCCAGGTTTTTGATATCCCCGTCTGCAGTAATCTCAAACATGCCCTCCGATGTCCCGACAAAAATATTGCCGGAAGCGTCCTCGGCAAAGCAGCGGATGGATTCGGAAGGAATCCCGTCATCCTCCGTATAGAAAAGGAATTCCCCGTTCTCATAGACGGCAACGCCGCTGTCGTTCGTCCCGACAAAAAGGCGCCCCTTAGAGTCCGTGAAAAGGGCGTTGACGTTTGCAATGCCGCCCTCGCGGATGAAGGTGAAATTCCGCCCGTCAAAGGAAAAGAGGCCGGCGTAGGAGCCCACCCAGATCATCCCGTCCGGCGTCTCCGCCAGACAGTTTGCTTCAGAGGAAAGCAGCCCGTTCGTCCGGTCATAGAGGGTATAGTTCAGGGACGTCTCCTCCGCAGCAGCAGCAGGAAGGACAAAGGACGCCGCGGGCGTGATTGCCATCAGGCAGGCAAGCAGTATGGACAAAACTTTTCTCGATTTTTTCATACGCGTCTCTCTTCCTGTATGAAGCAAACCTGCACTCCGGGTTTCCCGTCACTCCGCAAAAGGGTCTCTCTTTGTCACCAGGTTCTTCGGCAGATATGCGATAATCATGCGCTCGAGCTTGACCGGCTGGACCGGCTTGGCCAGATAGTTCTGGAAACCGGAATCCCGGTACATGCGGTCGATGCCGGCAATTGCATTGGCAGTCAGGGCAATCGTCGGCGTGTTTTTGTTCGGATTTTCCTCTTCCGCCCGGAGCCGTTTCAGTGTCTCAATCCCGTCAAGCTCCGGCATCATGTGATCCATGCAAATAATATTATACTTCTGTTTCCGTGTCATCTCCAGGGCTTCGAATCCTCCGGCAGCCTGATCGATCTGCATTTGCGTCTGCTTCAAAAGGCCGGTGAAGACGACCCGGTTCATCCTGTTGTCATCCACCACGAGAATATGCGCTTCCGGCGCTGTGAAAGAAGGCTCGTATTTCTTCTTCCCCGTCTGCGTTGAAGCGCTCTGCTTCTCCAGATCGCCCATCGGCTGTGCGTCAGCAATGCGCTGAGGGATCTCCACGGAAAACTCCGATCCTTCCCCATAGACGGACTTCACATGGATGTCCCCGCCCATCACGTCAAGCAGGAGCTTTGTGATGGAGAGGCCCAGACCGGTCCCCTCGATATGGCGGTTCTTTGTCCGGTCCATGCGGGAGAAGTCGGTAAAGAGGTCACCCATGGCCTCCTCCTTGATTCCGATGCCGGTATCCCGGACAGAGACCAAAAGCCGGAAGTCCTTCCCGTCCTTCTGATCTTCCGGAGGAATTTTTTCCCCGGTCACAGTAAGGGTTACAGACTCTTTTTCCGTATACTTCACCGCGTTCGTCAGAATATTCGTAATGATCTGCTTGACCCGGACGTCGTCGCCGACCAGAGCGGAGGGCAGGGTTCTGTCGCAGGAGAGAATCATCTGAAGCCCCTTTTCATCCGCCCGCTTCTTTAAGAGCGTGACGCAGTCATTGATGACGGATGCGGTCTGGTAGCTTACCTCCGTGAGCTCCATCTTTCCCGACTCAATCTTTGAAAAGTCCAGGATATCATTGATGATGGATGTCTGTCCGATTCATAAGCTGCCTCCTGACCTGCGAAAAACCTCCGGCGCAAAAAAACGCTGAAAAAATTCTATTACATCATTTTCCGGACATCCCCTCCGGAAGCAGGTCCCGGATCATTCCCTCCAGAGCCGGCGCCTTCACGGGCTTGGAAAGGTAGGATGTAAAGCCAAGGGAGAGATACTCTTCCCGGGCTCCTGACACGGCATTGGCCGTCAGGCAGACGACCGGCGTCGTCCTGTTTTTGTACGCCGGATCCGCATGCGCCCGCCTCTGCATTTCGGCGAGGCATTCTTTTCCGCTCATCTCCGACATCATGTCGTCGAGAAAGATAATATCATAAGTCTTCGATTCTGCCAAAGTAAGTGCTTCCGCCCCGCTTGCCGCCTGATCGATGGAAAGGCCGGAATTCTTCAGGAGGAGGGTGAAGACCTTGAGGTTCATCCGGTTGTCGTCCACGACAAGAATAGAAGCATCCGGGGCATAGAGGTCTTCGCCAGTGTCTTTTCCCGCATCAGCCGTCTCGGAAATCCGTTTTGAAAAATCTCCGACGGTCTCTGTTCCGAGAGGGAGCACCGGCAGAGTCACCGTAAAGACGGAGCCTTTCCCGTATTCAGACTCAGCGGTAATCTCCCCTCCCATGAGGCATGTGATCTGCTTCGTGATGGCAAGCCCGAGTCCGGTTCCCTCAATCGACCGGTTCTTCCGCTCGTCCACCCGCTGGAAGGAGTCAAAAATTTTCCCCAGGTTCTCCGGGCGTATGCCCATCCCGGTATCTTCAACCCGGATTTCCACCGGTACCGTCTGTCCCGGCGTCAGAGGCACAGCATCCTTCCTGCGGACAGAGAAGGTCACCGTTCCTTCCTTCGTATACTTCACGGCGTTTGTCAGGATATTCACCATGACCTGTTTGATCCGCGTCTCGTCCCCGCGGGCCTTCTCGGGAAGCAGCGGGTCCGCCTCCACTTTCAGCGTCAGGCCCTTGGCTTCTGCCCGCCCCCGGATCATGACCGCCACGTCGTTGATCAGGGAGGACATGGAGAGATCTACCGGTACGATCTCCACCTTGCCCGACTCGATCTTCGAAAAGTCCAGAATGTCGTTGATGAGGGAAAGGAGATTCTTCGCCGCGCTGTCCACATTTCCGGCGTACTCCCGCACCGGACCCTCTGTGGATTCCCGGAGGATCATCGTGTTCATGCCGAGAATCGTATTGATTGGGGTTCGGATTTCATGGGACATGGAGGCCAGGAAGCGGGACTTGGCGTCCGACTTCCGGTCGGCTTCATCCCTCTCCGCTTCCGCCCGGATGAGCTCTGCCTTTTCAGAGGCCAGCTGCTTTTCCATGAGGCGGTAGTTGTCCTGCAGGATAGCGTCGTTTTCCCGGATAGCCTCCGTAATGTGAATGTAGGCGAGGATGACCGTGTAGACAGCCATTCCGATCCGGGTAAACAGGGCAAAGTCTCCAACCTTAATGATCATGGACCGGATGACGTCGATAAGGACGCCGGCCGCAAAGAAGCTCATGGCAAAGAGTTCCTGTACGTACCGCATATTCCGTGTCCGACGGAATGCAGAAAGGAAACGCCAGGCGACAAAGAGCAGAACGATGGCGATCACCAGGTGGGTGAAAGAAGCCATCTCAAGGAAATCCCGGGCGCCGGAAAGCTGCAGGACGGTCTGAATCAGGATATCCGCGAAAGAAAGAACAATAAGCGGTGTAAACCCCTTCCGGTCTTTCTCTTCGAAACGGTTCTCATAATAGAGAAGGAAGAAACAGGGAAAGGCTGTGTTCAAAACGAGAATAATCACGGAATAGAGGACGGAATTCCCGTAAAAGATGGAAAGCGTCTTCGTCTCTATGGCGGATTGCACGCACTCCATAAAACAGAAAACTGCGAGGAAAGGCATACCGTGGCTGCCTCCCGTTGCCCGTGTCCGAACCGGAGAAATCAGGAGAAAGAGAATGCCCATGGAAAAGACAAGGATGATAAGGGCAAACGCAGGAATAGCCCCGCGAAGATCAGAGAGAATCACGTCGTCCCTGGCCCCGTATGAAACGGAGCCCCAGATCCCCGCATAGTCGCTGTAGGGAGATGTCGCCCGTATGGAAAGCTCTTTTCCGGCGGCATCAGCAGGAATATCCACATAGTTCTTCAGACTCCCCGGCGTTTTGCCGAACCAGTGGTTCCCATCCCAGCCAAAGCTGTAGACCTTTTCCCCTCCGACCGTCACAAAGACCGTTATGTCAGCAGACAGAAAGGCCAGCGTCTTTCCGGCGAGTTCTTCGTCCACCGTCCGGCTCAGACTGATTGTCGCCTCAGGCTCACTCTTTGCGAAATAAGGCAGCGTAACATTAATTGTCTTTTCTTCTGTCGTCAGTGTCCAGTCGGAATTTAAGGCGACAACCCGGCCGGTGCCGACAGTCGTATTCTCATTCTGAAATGTGAAAACGACAAGCAGAATCACCCCTACGGAAAGAAGGAGTGACATCCAGCCCAGAATGCGGATAATATTCTTTTTCTGCTTCGCTTTTTCCATAAAATACCGTTCCCGCTCGCCGCCCGGAGGCTTTACGCCAGTATTTCCTTTGCCGCCTCAAGAACCTTCGCAAAGTCCTCCATAAACTTTTCCCAGCCGGCGTCCACTTCCTCGTATTTGCCGTCCTTGCAGAAAAACTCCTGCTCCTTCGCCTCCGCATTCATGGCGACGGCGCCGACATTCAAAGACGTCGACTTGATGGCGTGGGCCATGATCTGGTAGTTGTGATAGTCCTTTGCCTTTGCTGCCTCGGGAATCTTTGTGAGGTACTCCTCGCCCTCTTCCACGTAGACCTCGAGGATGGTCTTCCACATGTCCTCGTCTCCGCAGTAGGTCATTGCCGTTGCATGATCGAAATAGTCCATTGCTGCCATTTTTCATTCTCCTTTCAAATGCTTTTCTGCTCTATTGCCTTCAGTTCCGTGATTCCGTCAATGATTCTGCCGGGATTTCGCTGTTTCCTCCTCATTTCCACCGTCCTCACCCTGCAGGATCTCCCGGATTCCTGTAAAGTTCAGTTCCCGGGCAAATCCGGAAATTTTTCGAACCTTCTCCGCATCCTCTTCCGGCAGGCGGTAGGCAGAAAGCTGTTTCAGAACCGACTGAATGCCGTCCACATCGAGTGCCTCCGCCATTTCAAGCATCACACCGCAGGCCTCGGAAAGTCCGTCTGCATCGATTTCCGGCTTGTCCGGATCCGCAGCTTTTCCGTCCGGGCCGCCTTCTGCCTCTTCCGTTTCAGGGAGCAGGTTTTTCTCTCCCAGCACGCCGGATATCCTCTCCAGAAGCTCCCTGTAGTCAGAAAGCAGCGGCTCCGTATTGGAAGCGATCTGTGCCCGGGCAGCCTCATCACCTGCCTGCGCCCTGTCGCCGGCATCCTCCAGAGCCTTCGCCCGGGCGGAGAGGTCTGCCGCCCCTATGAGCCGTGCCGAGGACTTTAAGGCATGCACCTTGATTGTGTAGTTTTCAATATCTCCCGCAGAAAGCAGGCGGGCGATTTCATCCGCATTGGCCTTTCCCAGGGCGGTAAAGTCGGAAAGGACGGACGTATAAAGCTCTTCGCTTCCCATCGCCGCAGCCGCTTTTTCTGCAGAGAGACCGCACTTGCGGGAAAGGACAGAAAACAGAGAATCTTCCTCCGGCTCATTTCTTGCAGGGGCAGCTTTCCCGGCCGGAAGCGTTTCCGGAAGCATCCCCTCTCCTGCTGCCTCCCCGGATACTGCCTCTCCGGGCTGCACTGCACTGCCATTCTGCTTTCCGGAAACGACCTTGTCAGGCGGCAGGAATTCCCGCAGGGCATTTGAAAGGTCAGCCGGCGTCACCGGCTTGCTGAGGTAGCCGTTGAAGCCATTTGCCAGTGCCTCCTCCCGGACACCGGCGAAGGCGTCTGCCGTAAGCAGAACTACAGGGGTGCCGTGATTGATCCGGCATTCTTCCTTTTCACGGAGGACATGGAGAGTCTGCGTTCCATCCATCCCCGGCATGCGCTGGTCCATGAAGATCACGTCGAATTTTGTCCTGCTGCACTGCACAAGCGCCTCTTCCCCGCTGGCGGCCGTATGGATCTCCGGCTTCTTCTCCTTTAAGAGCAATGTAAAGACCTTTATATTGAGCGGGGTATCGTCCACGACGAGAAGGCAGGCAGACGGGCAGGTGTAGTCGGCAGCATCTTTTTTCTCCTCCTCCTCATCCTGCAGGGCATGGAGGTCAAAGTCCCCGATAGGGGCAGGATCGGCCACAGGCTGGGGGATTCGGCAGGAAAAGTCCGAGCCCTTGCCGTAGCGGCTCTCGACGGAAACGCGGCTTCCCATGAGGAGAAGGAGGTTTTCCGTGATGCTCATGCCCAGCCCCGTGCCTTCTACAGACCGGTTCTTCTTTTCGTCAACCCGGACGAAGGGCTCGAAAATCCGGTTGATATCTTCTTCCCGGATACCGATGCCGGTATCCTTGATGTGGAATTTGAGAAGAATATTATTATTTTCCTTCTCTTCGAAATCGACGGTCAGCTCCACGTAGCCTTCATTCGTATATTTGACGCCATTGTTGATGAGGTTGATCAGAACCTGGCGGATGCGGGCGTAGTCACCGACCAGGCGGTCCGGGATTTCCGGATTCACCTTTACAAGGAAGGCCAGCCCCTTCTGCTGGGCCCGCTCCCGCTCGACAGCGGAAATCTCCGTCAGAAGCTCCCTCAGGGAGTAGGACTCCGGCTGAAGCTCCACAGCGCCGGATTCCAGCCGGGAGAAGTCCAGGATGTCGTTTACAAGGGAAAGAAGGACCTTTCCCGAAGTCCGGATGTCATAGGCATACTGGCGGGTGGTCTCCTCCTTTGTGTCCCGGATGATCATCTCATCGAGGCCGAGGACGGAATTGATGGGCGTCCGGATCTCATGGGAGACAGACGCAAGCAATGTTTTCTGCGACCTCCGGTAGGCGGAAAACTCGATGTCCTTTTTCACGGTCTGGACGACGTTCGCCGAATTGATGGCCTCGGTCACAGCCGCGAAAAAGATGATGCCCAGAGGGAGGAACACCCCCGTGATGCCGAAGCCGTTCTGGCCGGCGATTTCAAAGCCTCCGCAGACAGCCAGCACCGCCATGGCAATGATGGTCATCCGCATTTTCCTCGCCAGCTGCCGGTCACGTTTGATGATGAGACCGACAGTAATTGCGCAGTAGGCAACGGAGGCATTCAGGGGAATATCCATCATCACGCCGAGACGCCGGAAATTGGCGACGCCTGCAAACAGCAGGCCAAAAAGCGCCAGGTCATCCAGGGCATTGAGGATCACAAAAATAATGGCCGACCGGAAATATTCCTTTTCTTCCACGAAGGCGATGGCCAGGACGAAGGGAATCGGAAGGGCAATCTGGGCCAGATAGTTCAAATCCCGGGCGAGATAGATATTGGGCATCAAAAACTGGCGGCAGTCCGTCTGATAGATCATCCAGACAGCTGCTATAATCATGGCGACGCCCTTGCAGAGATTGCCCCGCGTCTGGTTCGTGCAGAATTTCCGGTTGCTGAGGAAGCGGGATATGGCGATGGCGCCGAACACCATAATAATGATGGCGGCGACAAGCGTCAGGGCATTTTTCCGGATCAGATAGAGTATGGTATCCGTCTGGTCTCCGATATAGATCCAGCCAATGGAAGCTGAAGCATCCGGCAGGCAGGAATAGGAAATGCTGATATCCTGTCCCGCATAGCTGTCCTTCAGGGGGAGGATCAGATATTGGGAGGGGGAAATGTCCCGGTTGATCCGCGTTTCCGGCACGTAGGCATAGGAAAAGACCTCCTCTCCGCCCACCCGGACTGTAATCTCGTGGTCATTGCTCCAGATGAAGACCGCCGCATTGGACTTGAAATCCCGCGGAAGAACAGAGGAGATCGTGTACTTCTCCGCCCGGATACCGGAAGCCGGTATCTGCACGGACGTCGTATCCCCGTCCTCAGTCGTGAGGAGCCACCCGTCCTTCCAGAGGGAAACCGGCTGCCGTCCGTTCCCATCCCCTGCGGAAGACAGGACGGCCAGGACGATGACAGCCAGAACACAGACGAGCAGGGCGGCAATCGTCACATACTTCCCTGCCCGGAGAATTTTTCCTTTCACTGCCGTCCACCTCCTTTCGGGATCCGGCATTCACCATGCTCTTTCATCCGTCCGGAAACGGGTGCCGGGAACCTCCGGCATTCCCAACCAGCCGGCAGGCAGATTACAATTTTCCCATGAAATCCTTCGCAAAAAATTCATCGATGGCCGCATGGATCTGCCGGCCCTCCAGGGACTTCAGGAGATATCCCTCCGGCTTCAGGGCCAGCACCTTCATGACCGTCTCCCGGTCATCCTTGCCCGTCAGAAACATGACCGGAATGTCCTTTGTCTCCTCGCTGTCAGAAAGCATCTGGGCTACCGTATCCCCGTTTGCCACCGGCATCTCATAGTCGAGCAGAATCAGGTCCGGCTTGTTTGCCGTGAGGTAGCGGATCCCGTCCATGGCGGAGTTTGCCACCTTGACATTGTAGGCATCGGAGAGATAGCCCCTGATGGTCCACAGGAAGACGGGGTCGTCATCGATGACCAGGATTTCCGGCAGGTCGGCATTCACGTCTTTCATTTCGTACCAGTTCGTCACCGTCCGGGCCACGTCCGCCGCATTGAAAGGACGCTCGAATTCCTTGGCAACGAGGGCTGCCGGAATGTACTCCTCGAATTCTTTGATTTCCTGCGCTTCCCCGAGAACGAAGAGATCCTTCTTGTTCCAGCAGATCTCCTTCAGGAGCTCGTAAACAGACGGGGCCTCCTGGGGGAATTTGCCGAGCAGAACCAGAAAGACATCCGCGTCGTACCGGTGTTCTTCAAGTTCTTCCAGCGACGGCCGGATATCGATGACGTCGACATCCCTGTCCTTCAGGGCGTCCTTCACCGTGATGGCAAGAAAGCCCCCCATGCTGATCAATACTGCAGAATTATTATTCATAAAGCCCTTCCTTTCCCTGCCTGCGGAAAAAAGCTATTCACTCAATTTCTATCACATCATCGAGGACATAGCAAAAGGCAGGGGCGGATCTTTGTGCATTTTCCGGGAAACCGTTCGAAAGATCGATGGTATCGGCAGCGTCCGCAGGATTCGTTCCCGTATAGTTTCCCTTGAAGACGGGGACATCGCCGGCCCTGAACTGCTGAATCAGGTCGCCGGCCCTTGCGTCGCTTCCTTTGGCAGCGACAGCGTCATTGATGTCGAGAAGCTGCACCCAGTCCTTCTCGAATCCTGCGCCGATGTCGTTTCCGTGCACATGGCCGGGAACGGCATCCTCGATCTTTTCATTATTCATAACCGCTTTCACTGCGCCGAGGATATAAGGATTCCAATTGATGCGGCAGCTGACGAGGCTCGTCGCCGGCGCCACTCCCTCCATGGACGTATTGTAACCGACGTGAATGACCGTCTTTCCCTGCCCGTGAGCCTCTTCGCAGGCAACGGCCGGACCGATGGTATCACTGTGCTGGGAAATGAGGACACAACCCTCATCTATGAGTTCCTGCGCCAGCCGGTACTCCTCGGAATAGCCGGACCAGGTATTCGAGTACTTCACCTTCATCACGGCACCGGACACGACGGAACGGACGCCCAGGAAAAATGCCGTATAGCCGGAGATGACCTCAGCGAAGGGAAAGGCGCCGACATAACCGACGACGGCTTCTTCTTCCGTGATGGTTCCGTCGGCAATCATCTCATGCAGCTTCATGCCGGCGAGGACACCGGAAATATACCGGCCCTCATAGATTTCCCCCATGAAGGTGTGGTAATTGGGCAGGACGGGATCCGTATTGGCATTGTCTCCCGTCGCCTGGCAGAATTCGATGTCCGGATATTCATGGGCACATATTTTTGCAGACTCTTCATAGCCGTAGCTCGTCGTGAAAATAATGTCACAGCCGGCTTCGCAGAGATCCCGGATATGGCTTTCCGAATCCGCTTCGCTGACATTCCGGATCGGGATGATCGTCACCCGGTCTCCGAGCTCATTTCGAAGGGCCTCCTCCGCGCGAATGAAGTTGGCGGAATAGGGGGTTGCCGCATCCCCGTCATAGATGAAGCCGACGGTCACATGGTCTGCTTCCGCCGTCTTTGCCGTATAGCGGCCGACACCGAGGCTGACAAGGATCAGGGCAAGGACAGTCAGGCCGGTTGTCAGGATCCTAAGGGATTTTTTCATGCGTCCTTCCCTCCTTCCGCAGGCGCCCTGCTGATTTCCTCCACTTCGATCTCACCGTTGATGACGAGGGCAATCATAATGTCGGCAATCTCAGGATCAAACCAGGTACCCGAATTCCGCACGAGCTCCTCGAGAACATATTCGACATCAATCTGGCCGCGGCGGACCCGGATCATCATTCCGTCAAAGGCATCCGCCACGCAGATGATGCGGCCGTAAACAGGAATCTCTTCCCCCTTCAGGCCTTCGGGGTAGCCGTGCCCATCGTAGCGCTCATGGTGGTAAAGAGCTGCATCCACTACGTGGTCAATTCCGGTAAAGTTCTTGAGAATCTCCGCTCCCTTTGTCACATGCGTCTTCATGATATCGTACTCGTCGTCGGTCAGGCGCACGGTCTTGTTCAGGATGGCATCCGGAATGCCGACCTTTCCGATATCATGGACGAGGGCCGCCTTCCGCAGGTTTTCGCATTCCTCCGGTGAGAAATCCATCTTTTCCGCAATCCTCACGGCGTACTCCGCAACGCGCTCCGAATGGCGGGACGTATTGGGATCCCGGGCATCGATCGTGTGGGCAATCGTAAGAATCGTTTCATTGCTCATGCGGACCTGCTCGCGGGCCATCTCGACCGCCTGCATCTGCACCTTCATCGTCTGCCCGAGCTGGGTGCGGACAATGAGCCAGGTGAACCAGGCAATGGATGCCGCGGCAATGCCGTAGAAGTAAATGAAGAATACCCGGCTGTCATAGAGGGCCGGCTCGCGGACGAAGGATGTGCTGACCTGCTCGAGGATTCCCTGCCGGTCGCTGGAGAGAACCTGCAGGCGGAAGGTATAGGTGCCGGAGGTAAGGCCCGTATAGGTGATTTCGGAAAGCTCCGACATGGGAAGCTCCGTATAGTCTTCGTCGATTCCGTCCATCTTGTAGCGGACATAAGGGTTCCGGACGGAAAAATTGATGAACTCCGGCCGTATGGTCAGTTTCCCGGTGTCCCGCGGCAGGGAAAAGGTACTGTCGTTTTCCAGGCTGTAGGAAGTCCCGTCAATCCAGACCTTCGGGATATGGATGCGGTAGGTCCTGTAGTTGCCGTCGTCCGCTCCCGTGTCGAAGCAGTAGACGCCCTTGCTCGAGGAAAGATAATACCTGCCTTCTCTGTCGATGAAATTCCAGGCATTTGCCGTCAGACCCGCCGTAACCCCCCATCCGGCGTCGAGAAGGCCGGTCACCATATCCGCGGAATTTTCCCGGAGCCTCTGCTCATTTGCCACATAGATGCCCGCACTGCCGGAAACATAGGCCTTGCCGTCCAGAAAGGCGATGTCATAGTTGTTCGAATAGGGAAAGGCGGAAAGGTAAGTAAAGGAATTCGCCCCGTCCCTCAGGCAGATTCCGTTGCTGGTCACGGCATAGACATCTTCCCCGTCCACAGGCACTTTCAGAATAATATTCGACGACAGGCCGTCCTTCGTCGTGAGATAGCGGCTCACTGCCCCGTTTTCAATCACTGCAATGCCGTCCCCGTCCGTTCCGGCGAGAATTGTTCCGTCCGATGTCTCCGACAGGCAGAGGATGCGGGCCGCTCCTTCCGCAAAGGAAACAGTCTCTACGCTCCCGTCCTTTTTGAAGATGGAAAGGCCGCCGTTTCCTCCGGCTGCAACGCCGTCCGCCACGCCGATCACCACGCGGGACTTTTTCCCGAAAGCACCGGTTTCCCCACTGTAAAAAGTGATCTGTCCGTCAGCCGAAGCTTTCGCTGTTCCCTTCCCGTCTGTGGCAATCCACAGGAAATCCCCCTGAGGATACAGGGACCGGATGCGGATGCCGGAAAGGGCTTCGGTCAGTACTGACTTCTTTTCCACATTATTCTCATCATCGAGAATGACGAGACCGGAATCCGTCCCGCAGTACAGGTCTCCCTGAAAGCGGGCGACGGAGTTTACGACAGCTTCGGGAAGGCCGGCGCGGGCAAAAACGTCCTCAACGCCGGACGATGCCAGACGGAGAAGTCCCAGGCGGGAGGATGCGAACCAGAGATTGCCCTGATAGTCCTTTTCCATCGTCTCCACGGAATTCGAAAATGTTCCGGTGGAAATGCGTGCGAAGGTCCCGGCTCTGTCCAGATAGCCGATTCCGTCATCCGCGCAGACAAAGATTTCTCCGCTGTCCTCCTGCAGGCAGAGACCGTTGATGCCCGACATCCCGGGAAGGTCAGCCGTTCCCTGCAGGACAGGGACATTCCCGTTCAGGGTGTATGTGCAGAGACGCCCGTCTGCGGTTCCGGCCAGCAGGGTACCGTCATCCCGGAAGCAGACGGCGGAAAAATTAGCGTCCGCTGCCTCTCCGGAAACCGCATCGAAAGTGAGGAGCACGATTCTGCCCTCCCCCGTGACACAGGCTGCATGTCCGTCCGCATCCGTCGCGATCTCCGTGACGCCCTCGATTTCCGGAAATGTCTTCAGGATTTCCAGCCCTCCTGTCAGTGAAACGAGAGTCAGGCCGTTTCCGGTACCCACGTAGAAAATCCCGTTCTGCCCGCCGCCGATGGCCCGCACGGAATCAGAAGGCAGGCCATTCTCAGCCGCTGTCAGAGTATTTACGACTTCCTCATTGATGGAGATGGCAAGCCCGGAATCATTCGTCCCGATCCAGAGGCGGCCTTCCGCATCCGTATAGAGGCAGTTGACATTTTTCACCGTCTCAAAATCATCCATATGGACGAAGGACCGGCCGTCATAGCGGTAGAGCCCGGCGTAGGTGCCGGCCCAGAGCATGCCGTCCGAAGTTGCAGCCAGGGCATTCGCCTCCCCGCTGGGCAGGCCGTTCGTCCCATTGTAGACTGTCCGGGTATAGGAAGAATAGGACGATACAGGAGCGGCGCCGGTCTCTCCGGAGACAGCCGTCTCATTCCCCTCTCCGGTAGCGGGAGCCGCCGCGGAAGGCAGGCCTGCGGCAAAGGCCGACAGCCCGAACAGGAACAGAAGGGAGACGGCCGCTGCCCTTTTCCTGAGCAGCCACCGGACATGGACATTTTCATAGAGGAGGCGGACGAAGTAGATCAGCAGGACACAGACAGTCTTGTCCACGAAGTCCGTGTAGTACTGGCCCAGAAGAAAGCGGACCTTCCCGGCTCCGCGCTCCGCGAGATAGCTGATGACGGCATCGCCCCAGGCATTTGAAGTCATTCCGCCCGTTGTGGACCAGTTCAGGGGAATGGAAATAATGAGAGAAACTGCGGTAAGGGCGGTCGCCAGGCACATGGTGCCAAAGAAGGAATCAAGCGCCTTCTTCCGGGCAGCGTAGGCGGTCACGAGGGCAATAGCCACAGATGTCACCGCATAGATGAAATAGGATCCGTATACAAGAGAAGAAATAATATTGGAACCGGCCCCGACAAGTATGCCGCAGACCGGCCCCCAAAAATAAGCTGCGCAGATCGTTCCTACAGAGTCCAGCCACAGGGGAAGGGAAAGAGCCGTTGCGATCCAGCCACCGAAAAGATTGGCGGCCACGCAGGCTGTCGTCAGCAGAATCTGTGCAAGTATGGCTTTGACGCCCGGCTTTTCCATGCCGTCCTCCTCTCTTCTGCGCAAGCTTCGGATATATTTTCCCACATTCGATAGAAAACATACTATCGAACAGGCACAAACGGCAATTTTGTGGCATAATTGGCAGAAAGGGAGTACTCTGTTTCTATCAGAACAGTCAGCTGCCTCACAGCCGCCGCCGAACGGGCATGCAGGCATATCTGGCCGGCTCGTGGCATTGCGGGAAAAAACGGGGGGGGGGAATATTTCATGCGAATTGCAATTGTTGATGACGCTGCCGTCGACAGAATGATCCTGGCAGAAACCATCAAAGAGGCTGCCTCATCCTGCCGCTGCCGGACGGATATCGAGCAGTACGAAAACGGGGAGGAACTTCTTTCCGCCTTCCGTCCCTTTTCCTATAGCCTGATCTTTCTGGATATCTATATGGAGGGGCTCGACGGCATCGAGACGGCGAAAAAAATCCGGGAAACGGATCCCGGAGTGAAAATTATTTTTGTGACTTCAAGCTCGGACCACATGCCGGAGGCCTTTGACGTTCACGCTTACCAGTACCTGAAAAAGAGCGACGGAAAAAAAGCCGAGTTTCAGAAGGTCACGGCTCTCCTCACGGAAATTCAAAAAGAGCAGTCGGAGGATCCGAAAACCTTCCATTTCATTGCCGAACGGCAGGAGGCTGCTCTCCCCTATTCCGACATCCTCTGTGCGGAATCGAACGGCCACTACACCATTGTCACGGACCGAAAGCTGAAGAAATACCGGATACGAATGGCCTTCTCGGAAGCGGAAGCGGCGCTATCCACAGACCGGCGTTTTCTTACCGTCAACAGGGGCATCCTTGTGAACATGGACTGCATCCTGTCCTTTGAGGACGGCATCTGCACCCTTGTTCACGACATCACTTTCCCGGTCAATGTGAAAAAAAAGCGGGAGATCAGCGAAAAGCGGCAGAATTATATCGCCAGCCGCGCCCACGATGACATGAAATCTGGCCGCACAGGACAGACATGATTTCTCCGGAAAGGGACCTGCATTCTGCCCGGATGCGATAATCCCGCCCGGGACAGAAAAATCACCCCCTCAGAAAATGAAAAACGCCCTGCTTCCACCATGGAAACAGGGCGTTTTTAAGTATACATATTTTTTTAAAGGATCCACAGGCTGATCAGTTCCTATGGAAGAAAGAAAAGCCCTTTTTCTCTGCGGCTTCCGTCGTCTCAATTCCGACG
Organism: uncultured Lachnospiraceae bacterium; assembly: GCA_900314085.1. GTDB lineage: Bacteria > Bacillota > Clostridia > Lachnospirales > Lachnospiraceae > RUG306. The sequence goes on from OMTX01000115.1 coordinate 18,791, forward strand.
AAGTCGTAGCCGGTGGCTTCAATAGCCGCTTTGATTGCAGCTTCGTCCGGCTTCTCATCGCTCTCGAAGGAGGCTGTGTTTTTGATATGGCTCGCCTTCAGTTTCTTCGCGGCAGGATATGCTTTCCGGATGGCATCCTTGATGTGGGACTCGCACATAGAGCACATCATGCCGCCAACATTCACCGTCGTTTCATACATAGCAGTTCTCCTTAATAGAACCCCCGGCCCTTTTCGGAGCCGGGGGTCACAGTATACATATTTTCTTTTCAACAGGAGGTCACCGGTTGATCAATTCCGATGCTCTTTTTCATACTCCTTCTGCCACTTCTGTACCTGGCGAAGCTTTTTCCGGTCAATATTCTTCGGTGCTGAGGCACAGGAGGAGCAGGACCCGCCGGCACAGCCGGAGCAGCCCTGGCCGGAGGCTTCCTTCTTCAGTTCCCTGTACGTCGCCCGCCCGGCAAAAAAGATGATGACCGCCAGGACGGCAATGACGATGATGTTTCCAACTATAGGGGACATTTGAAGCCTCCTTTCTTGTCTTGAATTGTACTGATTTGACGGGCAGGCAATTACGCTGCGGCCTTGGCTTCTTCGCTCTCAGGCGTCCAGCCTTTTCTAAAGAGACCGTAGATGATGGCTGCTGCAACAACGATTGCTGCGAAGGTGCCGGGGCCGAAAGAAAGTTCACCTGTGATGAGGCCGCCGAACTGGTAGAACATTAATGCCATGCAGTACGCCCACAGGGTCATCCAGCCGATGGCTGCCCAGGTCCACTT
>OMTX01000111.1 GCA_900314085.1 uncultured Lachnospiraceae bacterium
CCGGCCTCACGCCGGCGCCCGAACAGACAGTATTTAAGCCTTCTTAAGGAAAGCAATGTAGCCGCGGTAGGCTTCGTAGATATCGACCTTGCTCGTAATCTCCCAGGGAGCGTGCATATTGAGAACCGCTACACCCGAGTCGATGACGTCCATATCGTAATTTCCCAGAATGTAGGCGATGGTGCCGCCGCCACCCTGGTCCACCTTGCCAAGCTCCGCCGTCTGGAAGGCGACGTCCGCATCGTCAAAGATCTTCCGTACCTCACCGACGTACTCGGCGCCGGCGTCATTGGAGCCGGACTTGCCCCGGGCGCCGGTGTACTTGTTCAGCACCAGACCGCGGCCGAAGTAGGCGGCATTCTTCTTTTCCATCACATCCGGATAGTTGGGATCAAAGGCTGCGCTGACATCGCTTGAAAGTGCCTTTGACTTCGTCAGGGCCCGGCGGACGGCAAGCTCGCTCTCCTTCCCTTCCGTCAGGTATTGAAGCTCTGCAACCGTATTTTCAAAGAAGCGGGACTCCATGCCGGAGGCGCCGACAGAGCCGATCTCTTCCTTGTCGACGAGGAGGCAGGCAAGTGTCTTTTCCGGAACACCGCGGAAGTCCTTCATCGCCCGGTAGGAAGGGTAGGCGCATACCCGGTCATCCTGTCCGTAGCCCATGATCATACTGCGGTCAAAGCCGTAGTCACGGGCTTCGCCTGCGGGGACAACTTCGATCTCCGCTGAAAGGAAGTCCTCCTCTTCAATTCCGTATTTTTCCTTCAGAATGGCCAGAATATTTTTCTTTACCAGGTCCTTGGCAGCGCCGGCCTTCGCTTCCTTCTTCGAGACACCGGCAGCCTCTGCCAACTCTTCAGCCGCCCTCTCATCGAGCGGTCTTGAACCGATCAGAACATTTAAGGCTTCGCCCTCAACGACCTTGGCTCCCTTCTTCTCCATCTGGGTTGCCGCCAGGTGAATGAGGAGGTCCGATACGCCGAAGACGGGATCTTTGAGATCGTCGCCGACAGCCACCTTCACGACAGTCCCGTCCTTCTTTGCAACGACGCCGTGCAGGGCAAGGGGCAGGGTCACCCACTGGTACTTCTTGATGCCACCGTAGTAGTGGGTATCGAAGAGGGCAAGATCCGTGTCCTCATAGAGGGGATTCTGCTTTAAGTCCATGCGGGGCGAATCGATATGAGCCCCGAGGATGTTCATGCCTTCTGAGATGGGCTTCTTTCCGATGATGAACATCGCAAGCGCCTTGTCGTGGTTCAGGAGATAGACCCGGTCGCCGGCTTTCAGGGATTTCTTCTTTCCGATGACATTTGCAAGGTCTGTAAATCCGCTGTCCGCGGCAAAGAAGGAAGCGCATTCGCGCTCTGTCTTGTGAGTCGAAATGAAGGTTCTGTATTCGTCGCAGAACTTCATCAGCCTGTCATCATCCTTTGAGCCTGCCTTGTACTTTTTCCAGGCATTCGGTCTTTCCATTACATACTTCTTTCCAAATCTTCAGTTGACAGTTCCAATCTATGACGAATGTAAAGCGCCGGGCTTTACATTATCTTCAAGAATCCTGCGATTCCTGTGCTTTCGCGATATTCGACTCCACGCGGCGGTAGAGCTCGGCTGCAGCATTGTAGCCCATCTTCTTCTGCCGGTGGTTGACGGCTGCCGTCTCGCAGATGACAGCCAGGTTCCGGCCGGGCCGGATAGGCAGGGAGTGGCAGACGACATTGATGCCAAGGATGTCCATGTACTCGTCTTCGAGCCCCAGGCGGTCGTACTCGGTTTCCCGGTGCCAATCCTCCAGCTTGATCACGAAGTCGATCTTCTGATTGTCCTTCACGCACTCAACGCCGTAAAGGGACTTGACATCGATGATGCCGATGCCGCGGAGCTCTATGAGGTGGCGGGTCACCGCGGGAGACGAGCCCATCAGGGTGGAATCATTGATGCGGCGGATCTCCACGACGTCGTCGGCAACAAGCCGGTGGCCGCGGCGGACAAGCTCCAGCGCCGCCTCCGACTTTCCGATTCCGCTCTCGCCAGTGATCAGCAGGCCCTCGCCGTAGACATCGACAAGAACGCCGTGAATGGAGGTCGTCGGTGCCAGCTCGTAGGAAAGGACATTGATGAGCTCCGCCATGAAAGAGGACGTCGCCTTTGGCGTTCCCAGGAAGGGAATGCCCCGCTCCTTCGCAATGGCAAGCACTGCATCTTCCGGAACGAAATCCCGGCAGAAGATGATGCAGGGAATATCATAGGAGAGGAGCTTTTTGAACGTCTCTACCCGCTCCTCTGCTGTCTTCGTGGAAAGGTAAGCCCACTCCACCATACCGATGAGCTGGATTCGGTCCGCCTCGAAATGTTCATAGAAGCCGTTCAGCTGCAGGGCCGGCCGGTTCACATCCGAAAGGCTGACCGAGCACTTCGCCAGGTCGATCTCCGGCGTGAAGTTTTTGAGCTGCAGCCGGTCTGCAATTTTTTTCAACTGCGCTGCCTGTCCCATGGAAAATCCTCCTTGGAATCATACAAATTGTAAAACCCGTCTTCTTTTTCAAAGTTCCGGGAAAACAGCATTCCTAATGTATCAATGCAAAACGCTCTTGTCAATTCCCCTGCCCGTCAGGCGCAGTTTCCGCCTGCTGCCTTTCAGCCGCCGGGCCGTCTGCTGCCCCGCTTTCCGGGTGCAGGTATTTGTAGAGATTTTCCGCCGCCTCCCGGTTCAGCTCAGGGATCGCAGCCAGGTCATCAACCGACGCCTTTGCCATTTCCTCCGAGGAAGAGTATTCCCGCATCAGGGCCTTGCGGCGGGCTGGGCCAATGCCTTCTATGTCGTCTAGGAAGGAGTGGACCTGGCCCTTCGACCGGAGGGACCGGTGGTATTCGATGGCAAAGCGGTGGGCTTCGTCCTGCAATCTCGTGATGAGCTTGAAGCCTTCCGACGACCGGTCAATGGGGAGCTCTATATTATTATAATATAAGCCCCGCGTCCGGTGATGGTCGTCCTTCACCATGCCCGCGACCGGTATGTCGAGCCCCAGCTCCGAGAGGACTTCGAGCGCGATATTGACCTGCCCGCGGCCCCCGTCCATCATGATGACGTCCGGGAAGCGGGTGAAGCTCGTAAGCTCCCCCTCCGCCTCCCCGTTCTTCTCCGCCTCGGAAAGCTCCTGCTGCCCGTGGGTGAAGCGGCGCGTCAGGACCTCCCGCATGGAGGCGTAGTCGTTCGGGCCTTCCACGGTCCGCAGGCGGAACTTGCGGTAATCCGACCGCTTGGGGCGCCCCTTTTCGAAGACCACCATGGAGCCGACGGAGAGGAAGCCGGAAGTGTTTGAAATATCGTAGGCCTCCATGCGGTCAATCTTCGGAAGTCCCAGGAGGTCGGCGATTTCCTTCACGGCCCCGATCGTCCGCCCTTCTTCCCGCTTGATCCGCTCCTTGTCCTGGGAGAGAATGAGCGACGCATTCTTCTGGGCAAGCTCCACGAGCTTTTCCTTCTTCCCTCTCTTCGGTGTCACGAGGGAGACCTTCGCTCCGCGTTTTTCGGACAGCCACTGCTCGAGAACCTCCGTCCCGGGGACTTCCTCCTGCAGGAAGATCTGCCGGGGGATGAAAGGGGTCCCCGAATAGTACTGAGTCAGGAAAGATTCAAGCAGCGTCTCATTTTCATTCCGGACATTTAATGCCATATGGTAGTGGTCGCGGCCGATGAGCCGGCCGCCCCGGACAAAGAAAATCTGAAAGACCGCGTCCTCATCGTCCGCCGCGTAGGCCACGACGTCCCGGTCCTCCTCGTCCGAAGAAGTGATCTTCTGCCGGTTCATGCAGAAACGGACGGCCTCTAGCAGGTCCCTGTAGCGGGCGGCCTGCTCAAATTCCATCTTTGCGGACGCCTCTGCCATCTTTTCTTCGAGGCGCTTTTCCTCCGCCTGGTAGTTGCCGCCGAGGAAATCAAGGGCCGCCTTCACCTGGACGGCATACTCCTCCTCCGTGACCTGCCCTGTGCAGACGCCGCTGCACTGCTTCATGTGGTAGTTTAAGCAGGGGCGCTCCTTCCCGATGGACTCCGGGAATTTCCTGCTGCAGGTCCGGAGACCGTAGAGCTTGTTTACAAGGTCGATGGTCTCATGCACCGCTTCCGCCGAAGTGAAGGGGCCGAAATAGCGGTTTTTGTCCTTCTTCATCCGACGCGAAAAGAGAACCCTGGGAAATGTCTCTTCCAGGGTTACTTTGATGTAGGGGTAGGTCTTGTCGTCCCGAAGCAGGGTATTGTACTTGGGACGGTTTTCCTTTATGAGATTGTTCTCGAGGACCAGGGCCTCCAGCTCCGAGTCCGTCACGATGTACTCGAAGTGGTCGATGTGGGCCACCATCTGCTTCTTCTTCACCCCCTCGTCGTGAGAGGGCTGGAAGTACTGGTGAACCCGCTTTGTCAGGCTCTTTGCCTTGCCGACGTAAATGATCACATCGTCTGCGTCGTGCATGATGTAGACGCCGGGCGAATCCGGAATCTTTTTTAACTCTTCTTCAATATCGAACATAGAAATCAGACGGACTGTCCGCCGGAAGAATCTCCCTCAGGGGCCTCCGCCAAAACGTCTGACGTTTCCGCAGATGCGGATTCGTCTCCTGCCTCCGGAGCCTGTGTCTCAGCTGCCTGTACTGCGTCTCCTGCATTCTCAGCCACATCTGCTTTTGGCTTTTCCTCTACAGCCTGTGGTGCATCCGGCGAGATTGTGTTGGCAGGATCCGCCGCTGCTGCATCGAGACTCACGGAAGCGTCCTCCTCCGTCGGCTCCATGCCCTCCGCTATCCGGAAGAGCTTCATGAACTCCTTACCGGAAATGGTCTCTTTCTTGTAGAGGTAAGCCGCGATGCGGTCGAGGGAGCTCCGGTGCTCCTCCAGAAGGCTGTATGCCTTGTCATAGGCCGTCTGGATCATGCGGTTCACTTCCCCGTCGATCTTCGACGCAGTTTCATCACCGCAGGTGAGTGTTGCCCGGCCCTCGAGGTACTGGTCGGAAACCGTGGCCAGCCCCATCATGCCGAAGGTCTCGCTCATGCCGAAGCGGGTGACCATGTTGCGCGCAATGCTTGTGGCATTTTCAATATCGTTTGCCGCACCGGACGTCGCCGAATGGAAGACGAGAACCTCTGCTGCGCGGCCGGCCATATAGGTCGTGATCTTGGCCAGGAGCTCATCCTTCGTCTGCAGGAATTTCTCCTCTTCCGGCGTCTGCAGGGTGTAGCCCAAAGCTCCCATGGTCCGGGGCACGATCGTAATCTTCTGCACGGGCTCCGTGTCGTCCTTCTGCAGGGCAGTCACAAGGGCGTGACCAACCTCGTGGTAGGAGACAATCTTCCGCTCTGCGTCCGACATAGGGCGGTCCTTGCGCTCGCTGCCGCCGACAGCGACGAGCTCAAAGGCATCGAAGAGGTCATCCTGGTTCACGAACTGGCGGTGGTGCTTGACGGCGATAATGGCCGCCTCGTTGATGATGTTTGCAAGGTCGGATCCGACGAGGCCGGCTGATGCCATGGCAATGGCGGAAAGGTCAACGGACTCATCCAGCATGACATCCTTGGCATGGACCTTCAGGGTTTCGAGCCGCCCCTTGTAGTCAGGCCGGTCAACGATGATTCTCCGGTCAAAACGGCCGGGACGGAGAAGCGCCTTGTCAAGAACCTCAGGCCGGTTCGTTGCTGCGAGAATCAGGATGCCCTTGGAAGAATCAAAGCCGTCCATCTCCGCAAGGAGCTGGTTCAAGGTCTGCTCCCGCTCGTCATTGCCGCCGCCATAGCGGGAATCCCTGGACTTTCCGATGGCGTCGATCTCATCGATGAAGATAATGCAGGGCGCCGCTTTCTGGGCCTCCGCGAAGAGATCCCGGACACGGGAGGCACCGACGCCGACAAACATCTCGACGAAATCAGATCCCGCCAGGGAGAAGAAGGGAACGCCGGCTTCTCCCGCAACTGCCTTCGCAAGCAAAGTCTTTCCTGTTCCTGGAGGGCCGACAAGCAGGGCACCCTTCGGCAGCCGGGCGCCGATCATCTTGTACTTCTGGGGATTGTGGAGGAAGTCAACGACCTCCGTCAGGGACTCCTTCGCTTCGTCCTGACCGGCGACATCCGCAAATGTAACGCCGGTGGACTTTTCCACATAGACCTTGGCATTGGACTTGCCGACGCCGAAGGTACCGTTGCCCATCCGCCGCATGAAGACGCCGAAGATGATCCACAGGAGAAGGAGGGGAATCACGAAGGACAGGACATTCATAATGATGGCGTAGGTATTGTCATTGCCCTCCGCCTTGATTTCGACATCGTGCTCCTTCAGAAGGGGAAGCAGGTCCGGATCGTTTAAGTAGACGGTATAGTAGGTGACCTTCAGCGCCTGTCCTGTCGTCTTGAAGTAGGAGTCGGCAAAGGACTTGTCCTTGCCATCGTCAGACAGGCTCTGTCCGTCCTTCAATGTAATATTCACCCGGTCGCTCGTAAAGGTAACTGACTTGACCTTGTCATCCTCCACGAGGGAGAGGAATTTCGAATAGGAGACCTCCTGCGTCGACCGGCTGCCGGCCGCGTTGTAGATGAAGCTCGTGATGAAGAGGGCGACAAGGGACAGGAGGATCAGGATGATGATCGGCTGCCTGTTGTTGTCGTTTCCGCCGTTCTTTCCGTT
>OMTX01000098.1 GCA_900314085.1 uncultured Lachnospiraceae bacterium
TTCTCCTTTTCCTCTGAAGGAAGTGAATGATTAGAGTTCCGCAATCGTGACTCCCGCGTCCCCTTCACCGAATTCCGCCTGGTGGTAAGAGCGGACGCGTTTGTCTTGGCGGAGGTAGTCCTGAACAGCCTTCCGGAGGATGCCGGCTCCCTTGCCGTGGACGATGCGGCAGGACTTGAGACCGGCAAGGACGGCATCGTCAAGGTACTTGTCCAGTGTCATCAGGGCTTCGTCCGTGTTCATGCCGATGAGCTTGACCTCGGGCGAGATGGTGGCCGCCTTGGAAAAAGCGGAAAGCCCGGTGTCGTCGTCATCTGCCCCCTCGAAGGAAAGCGTGTAGCCGGCGGAACTGCCGGAGGATGCTGACCACCCGTCACCGCCTGCTGCGGACCAGCCGGCTCCGGTACGGCCGCCGTAGCCGCCGGAGGCCTTCTTGATATTTTTCTTCCCCGCGACATCCGTCCCTTCGAAGCTGATCCCACTGTCTTCTGCCGCAACCAGGTCGTCCACATTGACTTTCGTCGTGAGGATGCCTGCCTTCACCTCGAGATTTCCCTTCCGGTCGGGCAGCGTGTGAACGGAGGCAATGACTCCGCCCATGGTGGTGACCTTTACAAGGTCGCCAATCTCAATTTCTTCGGCCTTCAGCTTTTTTCCGGGGGCAATCTTTACGGTTTCCGCAGCCTTGGACTTCTTTCCTTTCGTTTTTTCACCGAGTTCACGGCGCTTGTTTTCCATGGCCTTGCGGTCTTGTATTCCGGCCTTCTCCGCTTTGTTTAGGTCGCGGATGGCGGAGTCGTACTGGTTCTTTGCATCAGCAAGGATATTGGCGGCCTTTTCGTTGGCCTTCTTCAGGATGTCCTCGCGCTGCTTCTCAAACTTCTTTTCCTTCTCCTGCAGCTTTTCGAGGCGGCTTTGTAAGATTTCATTCTGGTGCCGGACCGTGTCCGCCTCGCTCTGGGCCCGGCGGCGTTCCCTCTCCAGGTTTCCGAGCAGGTCCTCGAGAGAGAGCTTCTCTGTTCCCATATTATTCTTCGCCTCGGAAATGATTACCGCCGGAATACCCAGGCGCTTGGCGATGGCGAGGGCATTGGACTTGCCCGGCAGGCCGATGATGAGGCGGTAGGTGGGCGAGAGGGTTTCCTCGTCAAATTCCATGGAAGCGTTCTGCACCCCGTCCGTTGTCAGGGCGTAGGACTTGAGCTCGGCGTAGTGGGTCGAGACCATGGCGGAGACCTTTCGCGCTCTCATATAGTCCAGAATGGCCTGGGCCAGGGCTGCCCCTTCCGCCGGGTCCGTTCCGGCGCAGAGCTCGTCGAAGAGGACGAGGTCGTCTTCCTTTGCTGCCCGCAAAATAGAAATAATATTTTTCATGTGGCCGGAGAAGGTCGACAGGGATTCTTCAATGGACTGGGGATCGCCGATGTCTGCAAAGACTTCGCCAAAAACGGGTAAGCACGCAGAGCGTGCAGGCACAAAGAGGCCGGTCTGAGCCATGCAGGCACAGATCCCGAGGGTTTTCAGCGACACCGTTTTGCCGCCGGTGTTGGGTCCTGTGATGATGAGGATGCGGTAGTCGCCGCCGATTTCAATCGTGATGGGGACTGCTTTCTCAGGATCCAGCAGGGGATGGCGGGCGGCCTCAATCTTCAGGGGCTTTTCATTTAGCGGGATGATCGTCGGTTCAACGGCCCGCATTTCGCCTGCGAGGGCGGCCCTGGCGAAGATGAAGTCCAGGGCTGTCACCGCCCTGCTATCCCCGTCAATGATCTCCTTCGAAACGGCGCAGGAGGCGGAGAGACTTGCAAGAATGCGGCGGATTTCGTCCTGCTCCTTTTCCTCCTCCTCGCGGACGGCGTTGTTTGCCTCAACGGCCTGCATAGGCTCTATGTATAGAGTCTGGCCTGTGGCGGAGGCCCCGTGGACAATGCCGGGAATCCGGCTTTTGAACTCGGCCCGGACAGGGAGGACGAAGCGGCCGTCGCGCGTCGTGATCAGGGCGTCGGACAGGAGCTCTGCAGAGGAAGTCAGGATCCGCTGCAGGGAGTCCTTGACGCGGTTGTTCAGCGAGGCAATCTTTTTCCTGCATTCCTTCAGTTCAGGTGAAGCGTCGTCTGCAATCTCGTCCGGGCCGATGATGCAGCGGGTGATTTCCCTCTCAAGAGCCGGCAGGGGATCCAGGGCCTCGAAGTAGTCTGAGAGGCCGTCCCCGATAATCTCCGCCTTTTCCTGATAGGATTTGAGTTCCCGCGTGGACTGAAGGAGGGCGGCAATCGAGAGGAGGTCCCGGGTACCGAGGGTTGCTCCGGCAGCGAGCCGCTTCATCAGGGGAACCTCGTCGTTTTCGGTAAGGCCTGCGAGCGGCGGGTGGCCGGCTTTTTCGATGGCCGAAAGACCTTCTGCGGTCTGTTTGAGCAGGCGCTTTACATTATTCTCATTTGAAGAGGGGCGGGCAGAGAGGCAGAGCTCCTTTCCGGCGGCTGTCCTGGCGTAGGAGGCAAGACGGCCGGTAATTACATCAAATTCAAGGGTTTTTAAAATGTTTTCGTTCATAGCGCCCCCTATTTTACAGGAAAGAGGTGCCATCTGCAATGCGCGGGCTTGCGAAAGAGCCCCATCCGTGTTTTAATTAGGACTTGGTGAATGAAATAGAAAGAAGCGGACTATGACTTATATCAATGAACTCGTGAACGGGCAGCGGATCCAGGAAACCTACCTCGTAAGGAAAATCAACGTCGGAAAGACCAAGGCCGGCAAGGACTACTGGTCCGTAACGCTTGGCGATTCCACAGGAACGATTGACGCGAAAATCTGGAGCCCGGGCGATCCCAACATTTCCGAATTCAATGAGCTGGACTATGTGGAAATCAATGGGGATGTGCAGGACTACAAGGGCGAGCTGCAGATCAAGGTAAACAGTGCGCGCAAGGCGGATCCTGCGTCAGTCGATCCTGCCGACTTCATGCCGTCGACGCAGAAAAATGTCGAGCGGATGTATCAGGAACTCCTGACACTGGTAAACAGTGTCGGGGCTCCCTATTTCAAAGAACTTCTTCTTGCCTTTTTCGATGATCCGAAGCTTTCTGCAGAGTTTCGGAAGCACTCCGCTGCGAAGAGCGTTCACCACAGCTTTGTTGGAGGCCTTCTTGAGCACACCCTTTCAGTGACAAAGATCTGCGACTTCTATGCGCAGAATTACTCCTTCCTGAACCGGGATCTCCTGATTACAGCGGCCCTTCTGCACGACATCGGAAAGATTTATGAGCTGAACGACTTCCCGGCAAATGACTATTCCGATCCCGGCCAGCTCCTCGGCCACATCTATATCGGCGCCCATATGATCGACTCGAAGGCGGCGGAAATCGAGGGCTTTCCTGAGGTGAAGAAAAATGAGCTCGTTCACTGTATCCTTGCCCACCACGGGGAGCTGGAATTCGGCAGCCCCAAAAAGCCGGAGCTTGCCGAAGCCATCGCCCTTTCCTTTGCCGACAACGCTGATGCCAAGCTCGAGACGTTCAAGGAGGCCGTTGAGGCGAAGACCGGAAACGGCGACGAGTACCGCTGGCTCGGCATGAACAAGTTCCTGGAGACAAATATCAGAAAGACAACCCCCGACCATGTTGAAGAAGAATGACACATTTGAAACGGCAATTACCGGTCTTTCTTCAGACGGCGAGGGAATCGGTCATTCCGGCGACGGAATGACCTTTTTTGTGAAAGGCGCCCTGCCCGGCGACAGGGTGACAGCGGCGGTGACGGCCCTGAAGAAGACCTACGGCTACGCCCGCCTGGTCTCGGTTGAAGTTCCGTCAAAGGACCGCGTGATACCTGTCTGCCCCGTGGCGGGAAAGTGCGGAGGCTGTTCGGTCATGCCTCTTTCCTACAGGACCCAGTGCGCCGTGAAGAGCGATGTCGTGCGCCAGGACCTCGTCCGGATCGGCGGATTTGATGAAGGCTTTATTACTAATATAATGCGCCCGGTTCTCCGGATGGCTTCAGACTTTCCTGTCATGTTTCGCAACAAGGCCCAGTTTCCCGTGGGACGGGCGGCAGACGGACACTTCTCTTTTGGCTTTTTCGGCCCCCACAGCCACCGGATTGTAGAAAATAAGGCAGCGGATATTTTTTCCGGTGGGACAGGCATTCCTATCTGCTCCCTCGGCCCCTCCTGCAGCGATGCGGTCATCGGGCGGGTGAAGGCCTGGATGGAAGCGTATGGAATTGATCCCTATGATGAGGAAACGGGAAAAGGTATGATTCGGAACATCCTGATCCGGCAGGGACGGTCGACGGGGGAGATTATGGCCTGCCCGATTGTGAATGGGAAGACGATTCCCCACGCAGAGGAACTTGCGGACAGCCTTTTTGAAATTCCGGGGATGACGTCCTTCTCCTTCAATATCAACACCACGCGGGGGAATACCCTGCTGGGCAGGGAAACGCACGTATTGCGCGGAAGTGACGTCATACACGATACCATCGGCTCTCTCACTTTCCGTATCTCTCCGAATTCCTTCTTTCAAGTCAATCCGGAGCAGACGGAAAAGCTCTATGGGAAGGCACTGGAATATGCCGGGCTGACCGGAAGCGAAACGGTCTGGGATCTCTACTGCGGAACCGGAACGATTTCCCTTTTCTTAGCAAAGCACGCATCGCGTGTATACGGTGTGGAGATCGTGCCCCAGGCAATAGAAGACGCGAAGAAAAATGCAGCAGAAAACGGCATCAGAAATGTAGTCTTCACGTGCGGCAAATCTGAAAATATTGTAGTTGATGAGACAGGCAGAGCAGGTGAAGCTGCGCCGACGGAAGGGGATGCGATCCGCCTTCCCCGTCCGGATGTCATCGTTGTGGACCCGCCGCGGAAGGGGTGCGACAAGGCTCTGCTTGATACCATTCTTTCTGCAAAGCCGAAGAGGATTGTCTATGTCTCCTGCAACCCGGCGACGCTGGCGCGTGACCTCGCCGTCCTGTGCGGGGAAAAATATTATTCTCTTGATGAAGTAACGCCGGTGGAACAGTTCGCGCATAGCATGCATGTCGAGTGCGTAGCAAAGCTTTCTTCCTCCGGTTGACAGGTATATACGTATTTTCGGTTTCCGGAGAGGGGCAAAAACAGGGCTTTTGGGCATACAAAAGTGTATAGGATTGTATCGATTTGCCTGTCACGCCCCTGTTTTTCAGTTTCCTGAGAGGGGCAGTATTACTGCGTTACAGGTACCGAAATTGTATTTGATTGTACTGATTTAACAGGCAAACGAGAAATGCAGAAAAAAATTCTGATTCTGAATACCGGCGGCACGCTTTCGTCCGTCATGAAAGACAACGGCTTTGCACCGGGGCTTACGACGGAGGACATGAAGAAGGACCTTCGCATGGTGTCCGGGGACATTGACCTTGAAATGGAAGACTATATGTCCGTTGACTCCGCCAATATTTTTCCGGAGGACTGGGCGGCACTGGCGGCACGGATTGCCGAACGGCGATTGTCTTATGACGGTATTGTCGTGATCCACGGGACGGATACCATGGCATACACGGCTTCCATGCTCTCTTTCATGCTTCAGAATATTGAGATTCCGATTGTCCTGACGGGGAGCCAGCTTTCGATTGCGGACCCCATCGCGGACGCTCTCGAAAACTGCCGCTGCGCCATCCACATGGCGGCATCCGGCTGCGCAGGCGTTTTTGTGGCCTTCAATAGAAAAGTATTCCTGGGCTGCCGGGCGTCGAAGGTCCGGTCCCTTTCTTTCGATGCCTTTGACAGCATCAACTACCCGCCTGTCGCGGCGATTTCCTCCCTCGGCATGCAGATTGAGAATAATCTGATCCCGCAGCGGGCCGGGGCTTTTGCCCTGCAGAACGCCTACTCGGACCGGGTCTACAGCCTCCGCATGTTCCCGGGCATTCACCGGGAGATACTTCGTTTTCTGAAGGAGAAAGCGTATAGCGGTCTCTACGTCGAAGCCTACGGCATGGGCGGTATGCCCTTCGTGAAGCACGACTTCATTGCAGCCATTGCTGACCTTGTTGCTTCCGGAATGACGGTTCTCGTCGGGACCCAGTGCCGGTATGAGGGCAGCAAGCTGACGGTATATGAAACCGGCCTCCGGACCATAGAATCCGGTGCCCTGCAGGCCTACGACATGACAGCGGAGGCGGCGATTACCAAGCTCATGTGGGTTCTTGGAAAGACGGAGGATCCGGAGGAGATCAGAACGTATTTTTCTACGTCCCTGTGCGGGGAAGTCAGTATACCGGATACTTCGGGGGATGACTGACCGCAGATACGTAAAAATCGGAGAGGCAGCATATGCTGGAAAAAGTAAAAAAATATTACAGGATGGACGCTCGAAAGGTGGCCCTGCTGCTTGCCGTGCTCCTGGTCTTTCTGGCTTATTTCTGGGTGCAGAGCAGGACCTTCCTGACGTACAAATCGGATGCTGCAGTTTCCGATGGACAGCTGCCGGAGCTTTTGGAAGGACAGGAAGTTGTTCAGGAGGTTTTTGTTGAAAAAGACGGGCTGTTAAAAATCGGGATTCCCTTCCGGACGAACGGACGGGTGAATTTCTGCACCGTCAGCGTCTCCCTGCTCTCAGAGGACGGCAGACTGATTCAGACCTGGAACATAAAGGGCAGCCTGCTTCAGGACAATTCTTATTATACGGTAGAGCTTGACCGGCCGCTGAAGAAGAGCAGAGGACAGACCTGTTTCCTGAAAATCACTTCGGATGCAAAGACGGGCTCCGGCGTTTCCATCGGTACCCGGTCCGAAGGGGCAAAAGCAGGGCTGACGCTGAACGGGGCAGCCCAGGAAAGGGAAATCTGTCTGCAGCTTACTTACCGGCAGGGAGCAGGCACCCTGTTTTCAGGGGCGAACGGATTTCATGCTGTCGTGCTGATTGTCCTTTCCTGTCTCCTCGTGCTGCTTCTGCCTGCCCTGTCCCGCCTGAAGACGGAATATTCTTTTCTGGCCATCTGGCTGCTTCTGGGGGCTGTTTTTCTCTATTCCCTTCCCCTGTTCCGGGCTCCGGATGAGGACCGCCACTTTTACCGGGCCTGTGAAGTTTCTTTCCGGCAGTGGGTTTCCGATACAAACGCGGACGGCGTCGGCGGCAGCTTCCTGCCGATGGATGGGGTGGAGCTGGAAAAGCTGTCTTCGGATTGGCAGACGTATTCGGAAAACAAAGACCTGCAGAAAATCAGCAAGGGGACGGTATTTGAGGAATATCCCAATATTGCCCTGTATTCTCCGGTTTCTTTTCTTCCTCAGGCGGCCGGCATTTTTCTTGCCCGGCACGTTACCGAAAGTGTTGCAGCCATTGCCTATGCAGGAAGAATCTTTAATTGGATCTTCATTACCGCAATCCTTTTTCTGGCTATTCGGATTCTTCCGGTCGGAAAGGAAGTGGCTGCGCTGGTCGCCCTGATGCCGATGAATATCCAGGAATCCGTCAGCCTGGCCCCGGACGGGCAGGTCGTTGCCGTATCCCTGCTCATCGTTGCCCTGATCGTCCGCCTTCGCCACGGGCAGGAAGACAGGATGAGCGCGCCTCAGCTCGTTCTGCTCTATGTGCTGGCTTTTCTGATCAGCCAGCTGAAGATCGTCTATCTCCCCTTCGGACTCTTGTATTTCCTGATTCCCTGGGAACGGTTCGGAAGCAGAAAAAAGAAGCTGCTGCATATTCTCCTGATGGCTGCCCTGGCTGTCGGAGCAGGCCTGGGCTGGCTCTATGTCTGCAGGCGCTTCCTGACGACGGGAGGAACGGATGCGGGCGCACAGCTGTCCTATATTGCCCGAAATCCCATTGACTATCTAAATGTCCTCCTTCGAACCGTCTTTGAGGACGGCGGGGGATGCGCCGAACTCATGGTGGGAAGTCTGCTCGGAGCGCTCAGTATTCCGACGGTCACGCTCTTTGTCCTGCTTTATCTTTGCGTGCTTTTCAGCAGATTCTCCATTCAGCACAGGAAACAGACGCGGGAGGAAATCAGGGAGGACATGGTCTTCGGTCTGGTCAATGTCCTGCTTGTCCTCCTGATCTACACGAGTCTCTACCTGCAATGGGTATCGCCTTTTGCGGACAAGGTCATCGGAGTTCAGGGGCGGTATTTCATTCCCCTGCTCCTTCCACTCTTCTTTTCCCTGCACAATCCTTCCGTCCTGTTGGAAGACGGGGAAAAGAAAAACTGCCTGTCCCTGAGAACGGCAGCCTTTCTTGTCATGGTAAATGTCTGTGCCGGCGCATCAATCTTTTTCGCAAGCGTGAAGCCGGGCGTTTGATGGCGTCATGAAAAATGGTAACTATGCAGACACCCCAATGCTTCCTGCATGCATGGATATATCAGTATTTTGAATTCTGTGCGCTGAATAGGTACAAAATATTATTCTCATGCTTCTATCTGACCGGAATTTTCCCGGATGTAGGGATTTCGTCTGTAGTAGATGAACAGGGCCGCTGCCGTAATGCCCCAGGAAATCGGGTAGGAGAGGCAAAGGACGAAGAGCGTCCGGAAATGCAGGAAGACCGTCACCAGCCAGATGACGCGGAAGAGGCAGACGCCGATGCCGATGATGACGACAGGCTTTACGGCATCGCCTATCCCTCTGAGGACGGCGGAAAGAACCTCCACCGCGGCCCAGACAGCATAGTAGGGCACGAAGGAAATCATGATCTGATAGGTGGTGGAAACGACATTTTCATCCGGCGTCAGGAGGCGGAGCAGGGGAATGCCGAAGATCAGCAGAGCCGCGCCGATCAGGATGGTGCCAAGCAGATCCATCAGAAACCCCTGTTTCGTACAGGCGCGGACGCGGTCTATCTTTCCTGCCCCGTAATTCTGGGCAATGAAGTTGGTGATGGCCACCCCCATGGAATTCGTAAAAGCCCAGAAAAAGCCGTCGATTTTTGAACTCATGGCCCAGGAAGCCACAACAATCGTTCCAAGGGAGTTGACGGCTACCTGAATCAGGGTGTTTGAAACATTGTACATGGAGGACTGCAGGCCGACGGGGATGCCGAGCTTCATCATCTTTCCGGTGTGAGATCCCTTCAGCTTCAGATCCCGGAGGCCGAACCGATAGGCAGTATCCGCCTTTGCCATCTGTACGGTCAGAAGCATCATATTGAGAACCTGGGCAAGAACGGTTGCAATCGCGACGCCGGCCACGCCCCAGTGGAAGGCGATGACGAAGAGGAGATCGAGGCCGATATTCAAGAGGCAGGCGGCGATCATATAGACAAAGGGATGCATGGAATCGCCGACAGCCCGCAGGGCAGAGGACTCCATATTGAGTGCCATGATGACCGGGACGCCGAGAAAGTAAATGCGGAGATAGAGGATGGAATCTGCCATGGTTTCCGCCGGCGTCCGCAGGAGCGTCAGCAGGGCAGGCGAGGCAAGAAGACCGAAAACGGTCAGGGCAAAGCCGATGGTGGTCATGACAGCGATGGAATTTCCGACGGTCTCCCGGAGGTCTTCCTTGCGACCGGCTCCATAGAGCTGGCCGATGATGACGGCTGCCCCGTTTGTCATGGAGACGAAGAAATTCACAAGCAGCATGATGATCATGGCGGAACTGCCGCCGACGGCCGCCAGGGCATTGGTGCTGACGTAACGGCCGACGACAAAGCCGTCCACGGCGTTATATAACTGCTGGATGACCGTTCCGGTCACGATGGGAAGAAAGTAGATCAGAAGCTGCTTCCAGACGGTTCCAGTCGTTAGATTGTTTTTTTCTCTTGTCATTTCCTTGTCCTGCATTGGCAGCCTTCCTTGATATGCGTGACATTTTCGTGCACTAAGAGTACAGTATGGAGCAAGAATCCGCTTTTTTCAAGCCTTCGTTGTGTTTGCCTGTTATGTCTCGTTTTCCGGTTTCCCGGGAATGGCATAAACAGGGGGCTTCAGGCAGGGAAATTGTATTTGATTGTATCGATTTGACAGGCAACCCCACAAAACGACGGTCCGTGAAAACCGCACCGGCAGTGGGGAAAATTGTACAGGATTGTATCGATTTGACAGGCAGGGTATTATGAAAAGATGCAGTTGGGTGGGGGCTTCCGAAAAAATGATTGCCTACCACGATACGCGCTGGTGCAAGCCCGAACACAGGGAAAACGAGCTTTTTGCCATGCTGATTCTGGAGGGCGCCCAGGCCGGTCTCTCCTGGCAGACGATTATTGAAAAGGAAGAGAATTACCGGGAGGCTTTCGATGGCTTTGATCCGGTGAAGGTGGCGGCTTATGACGAGGAAAAGATTTCATTGCTAATGAAAAACGAAGGAATCATCCGGAACCGGCTGAAGATTTGTGCGGCCGTCACGAATGCCAGAGCCTTCCTCAAAGTTCAGGAGGAATTCGGAACCTTCGACGCCTACATCTGGTCTTTCACGGATGGAAAAGTCATCGACCACCATCTTTCAGATGTCTCGGAAATGCCGGCCACGTCGCCGCTTTCCGAAGAGGTGTCAAAGGATCTGAAAAAGCGGGGCTTTAAATTTGTCGGCCCCACAATCATCTATTCCTACCTGCAGGGAATCGGTGTGATCAATGATCATGTAGCGGATTGTGATTTCAGATAGAAAAGGGGAAAAGATGGCAGATATCTATGTCGCATCAGACAGACGTTATGAAACGATGAAGTATAGTCATGTGGGACGGAGCGGCCTGCAGTTTCCCGCGGTGTCGCTCGGCTTCTGGCACAATTTCGGCTCGAACGGGAATTATGATACGATGCGTTCCATGATGCGCACAGCTTTCGACTGTGGGATCACGCAGTTCGATCTGGCCAATAATTACGGGCCGGAATACGGGTGCGCGGAGACAAACTGCGGGCGGATCCTTGCGGAGGACTTCCGCCCCTACCGGGATGAGCTGGTCATCACATCAAAGGCCGGCTATGATATGTGGCCGGGGCCTTACGGGAATTTCGGAAGCCGCAAGTACCTCATCGCTTCCTGCGACCAGTCGCTGAAGCGGCTGGGGCTTGACTATGTCGACATCTTCTACCACCACCGGCCGGATCCCGATACTCCGTTGGAAGAAACCATGGGTGCCCTGAAAACACTGGTGGACAGCGGGAAGGCCCTCTATGCCGGAATCTCCAACTACAACGGGGAACAGACAGCTGCAGCGGTGAAGATCGCGAAGAAAATCAATCTTCCCCTGATCGTAAATCAGCGGCGTTATTCCATCTTCGACCGGAAGATCGAGCGGGACGGAGCCCTCTGTGCGTGCAAAGACGACGGCCTCGGTATCATCGCTTTCTCTCCCTTAGCCCAGGGGCTTCTCACGAACCGCTACCTGAACGGTATTCCGGAGGACAGCCGGATTGCGAAGGATCACCGGTACCTGCACGCGGATGACCTGACAGAGGAAAAGCTGACGAGGATACGGGCTCTGAATGAGCTGGCAAAGGAGCGGGGGCAGTCCCTGGCGGACATGGCGCTTGCCTGGGTTGTCCGCGACAGCACTGTCTGCTCGGTTCTCATAGGGGCATCCAAGCCGGAGCAGATCCTTGAGAATGTGCGCTTCCTGGAGAATGCGGAGTTCTCGGAAGAAGAGCTTCAGAAAATTGATGAACTGTCTTTGAATTGAAGGAGAACGGAGAAAGGGGCGGGCGCCTTGTGCGCCCGCCCTGCTTTTTTCCATGGTCAAAGGGCATATTTTTTATTACAATAGATGCAACATTTCCGATTCCTTACCTGTATCTATAGTAGAGGAGAAAAAAATGGCGACACTTGCATTGCCGGTTCCTGCGGAAAACTGCCCGGAAGCCCGTCTGCTCAGGGACATCTTCCCGGATATATGCTATATGGCTGATGAGGACGACGGTCCGGCCCTTCCGGTGCCGAAAACAGAGGCGCAGGTTGCGAATGCCTTTGACGCTTTCGGCAACGCCTGTCTGCGTCTGGCCTATTCCTACCTCCACAATGAGGCGGATGCCGAGGACATTCTGCAGGAAACACTGATCCGCTATATGCAGAAATCTCCGGAATTCGAAAGCACCGGGCACGAGAAGGCCTGGCTTCTCCGGGTGACGGCAAATCTCGCCAAGAACCGGATCGATTACAAAAAAGTCCGGGATACAGACGAGCTTTCGGAAGAACTGGTGGCAGAGGAGCGGGAAGACCTCTCCTTTGTCTGGGAAGCGGTGAAAGGTATGCCGGAGGCCCAGCGGGAGGTCATCCACCTCTTTTACCAGGAAGAGTATCAGACAGCAGAGATCGCAAGAATATTAGACATGAAGGAAGCAACGGTCCGTTCCCACCTGAAACGGGGGCGGGACAGGCTGAAGGGCATTTTGAAGGAGGAATACGACTTTGGCGAAATATAATGAAATCATGAGCCGCGTCCGCGTAACTCCGGAAATGCGGGAGCGGGTGCTTGCGAACGTGGAAACTGCCCGGGCTGCAGGCGCGGAAGAGTTGACACAGGACACGGACAGACAGAATAATATTACAGATGCAGCTGCTTTCGAAAAGAAACGGGCAGAACGGCAGACCGGTACGCAGAGAGCGAATGGCGGAAGACGGACGGAAACCCTTAAGCGCTGGTTTCCTCTGGCGGCTGCGGCCTGCCTGGTCCTCGTTCTCGGAATCGGAGTGTCGACGGTATACAAGAATAATGAAAGCACGCCGAATGATGCTGTCACAAGTGCGGGGCTTGAAGACTGCGTTTCCCTGGAAGAACTCTCTGAAAAGGTCGGCTTTGGTGTGCCGGATCTGTCTTCTGACATGCCCTTTGAAGTGCGGCAGACCGTCTATACAAATGTATTCGGCGCGGCCCGTGTGTCCTGGGAGGGAGACGGAGAGCAGTTCGTAGAACTGAACAAGGCGGTGGATGAAGGCTCTGATATTTCCGGCGATAACAACGAATATGCGGAGGAAGAGACTTTCCAGGCCGGCGGCGTGATCGACGTCACGACGAAGGGTGACCATGGAACGGTCAGCCTTGCAACATGGACCTGTGACGGCTATGCGTATGCTCTTTCCTTCGGTCCGGCGGTCGACAAAGATACGGCGTACAAGCTGGCCCTGAAAGCCTGTGGGAAATGACTGGAAGGCTGAAAGCATAGGCTGCCCGGAAGGAAAGCCGGATCAACGGGTTAAAACAGAAGATGAAAAGGAGCGGACATGCGAATTTTCCGGCATGTCCGCTCCTTTTTTCATTTGTACGTCGCCGGCAGAAGCGCCAACCTCCGGAAGGGGGAGAATCAGTAGGCACCTGCCGATGCAATTTCCCCTACGTACTTGAGGAAGGTCTGCATGGTTGCGGACAGGTATTCGCTGTTTCGATAGTAGAAGCAGACATCCCGGATGGTCATGGGATCGTCGATTTTGTAGAAGGCGATGTCCGTTGCCCCCTCGACAGGCTGGCGGACGACATGGACGGTCGTGTCCCGGATGATGGAATAGCCGTAGCCGTAGTAGACGAGGTAGTAGGCCGTCGGCATCTGGTCGAGGTAGCTGACATTCTTCGGCTTGACGCCGGCATGTCGGAAGAGGACCTGGGACCTTTCGTAGAGGTCGGAGCCCTCGCGCAGGGAGACGAGAGGATAATCTTTAAATTTCTTCAGGGAGACGGCAGGACAGTCCTTTCTCCGGTGCTTTCCCAGAAGAATATCATGGAAAGAAAGGGCGGCATCCTTTAGCTCGCTATTTACGGCGTAGCTCCCGGGAACGGCAAGAATCAGGTATTCTTTCCGGAAGAAGGCGGATTTCATTTCTTCGAGCCCGTTGTGGTTGCTGGTCAGAACCAGGTCGAGCTCACCGGTCTTCAGGAGGCGGTAGAGGTCCTGGTTCGTCGTCGTCTCCTGCAGGTCGATTTCAATGTCCGGGTATTTCTGCCGGAAGGCCCGGAGGAGGATGGGCAGGGAGTATTCGCAGTAGAAGGACGACGAGCCGATTTTCAGGGTTCCTGTTTCCCCGTCGGCAAGGGATTGAAAGTAGTCCTCCATTTCCGTCTGGATCTGCCGGATTTTTTCGACATGACTAATATAAAACCGGCCGGCATCCGTGAGTTGAATGGGATTGCAGGACCGGTCGAAGAGGGGCATGCCGATTTCTTTCTCCACCCGCTTCACCATGGCAGACAGGGAGGGCTGGGAGATAAAGAGATGCTCAGCGGCCTTGGAAAAGCTCCGGCAGCGGTAGACTTCATAGATGTAGTTGGATTCTTTCAGCATTTTTCCGCCTCCGATATCTGAACGGGACCGTGCGCAGATGTCCTCCGCAAACGGCAATTTTTGTCGTTTACTATAATTTTACTTATCCGATTCGTCAATCGAAAAATCCCGATTTTCCGTCCTTATAAGGAAAAAACTATGGGAGAGATAAAAAATCCGTATTGGAGAAAGGAGAAAACAGCGTCCTATAATCGGTTGCATTAAGGAGGCGCCTTATGAGTGATCGAACGATAAGTGAAAAGACTGTAAACCCTGCCCGGGTAGATGCGACTGCCCGCATGGGGACGGATTCCGTCTGGCATCTTCTGATCACCATGGGAATTCCCGGAATCTTAAGCACCCTGACGACATACTTCTATACGATGGTGGATCAGATCTTCGTCGGCAATTTCGTCGGTCGCAATGCCCTCGGCAGCCTCAGCCTCATCACCCCCTTCAACAATATCGTAAATGCCCTTGCCATGTTTGCCACGGTCGGCGGGCCTTCGCTTCTTGCCGTCTATCTGGGCGCGGGGCGGAAAAAGGAGGCGGACCGGCTCTTTACGAATATTCTCGTTGAAATTTTTGTCATTTCCCTTACGGTGACGGTCCTGTTTTCCATCTGGACGGAGGGGGCCATCCGTCTTTTCGGCGGGAAAGTGGGAACGGAGGTCTATGCCTATGCCGTCGACTACCTGCGGATTCTCGTTCTCGGAGAGATTTTCAATATGGCAACCTTCGGCCTTTCCGCTATCATCCGGACAGAGGGGCATGCCACATATTCCATGTTCTCGAACCTCTTCGGCGCGGTGGCAAATCTCGGTTTCAATACCCTCTTCATGGTCGTCCTGCATCTCGGTATCCGCGGAGCGGCGCTCGGGACGGTAGCGAGTCAGGTGACGGGTGCCCTGATCGGGGCGGCTTTCTTCCTCCGGGGGAAGTCGCAGCTTCATTGGACCGGGTTTTCAACTTTGAAGATCACCATCATGCTGCACGCGATGCGTATGGGAATTGCGCCTGCGGTTTTTCAGATTCTGAGCTTCTTTACGACCATACTCACGAATATTTCCCTACAGCAATACGGGGATCTGGACGCGGAGCTTGCTGCCGTCGGCGGAGGTCAGTTGGCCGTTTCTGCCAATGGTGTCGTTGTTCTCTGTGAGTCGATGATCGTGTCCATTTCCCTTGGAATCAACCAGGCAGCCGCTCCCCTCATCAGCTATAACTACGGGGCCGGAAAGCCGGACCGGGTGAAGAAAATTACGCTTGACGCTCAGCTTTTTGCCTTTGCCTTTGCCATTCCCATCTGGTGCGTCATGATGTTTGCCCCTCATTGGCTCATCGCCCTTTTCGGCAAGGAGGACGCAGCGCTGATCGCTTTCGGCTCCCATGCCATGCGTCTTTCCAAGGCCTTTGCTTTTCTGGTGGGTTACCAGACGCTTGTCTCCATGTTTTTCTCTGCAATTACCAGACCTGGCCTTGCAACGCTGGTTTCCCTCTTCCGTCACGGCATCTTTCTGGTCCCGGCCCTTCTGATTCTTCCGCATTTCTTCGGCCTGGATGGTGTCCTGCTGGCAGGTTCCGTTTCGGACGGCTGCTCTGTGATTGTGGTTTCAATACTTTATATTGTCTGGCTCCGGAGACTTGGAAAGCCCGAAAATCAAGGGATATAACAAAAAGCCTATCGGATTTATAAAATTTTCATATTTTACTTCACCGGAAAAAAGACGTAATAATTCTTGCATACAAAAAAAGCCCGCCAGCATTAGAAACCATGACAAGATACATCTCAGATCAGGGCTGTCTGAAAGGAAGGAGAAAGATTATGAAAAAAGCATTCTTGAAAAAGACAGGCGTCGTCTTACTCAGCGCAGCAGCAGCTATCTCGCTTCTCGCCGGCTGCGGCTCCTCAGGCAGCAGTTCAAAGAGCGGGGCCAAGGTGATCAAGGTCGCCACCGGCCAGGCCAACGCCCCCTACTTCTATGCGGATGATGACGGAAAGCCCGCCGGCTACGATGTCGATGTCCTGAAGGCTATTGACGAGAAGCTTGATGATTATGACTTTGATATTCAGAACATGGACTTCTCCACCTGTATCGTTTCCCTCGACTCCGGAGCTGTCGACATGGTTTCCCACGAGCTCGTCAAGAGTGAAGAGCGGGAAAAGAAGTACATCTTCCCGGACAAGTCCTACTGCATGACGCCCCTTTCCCTCTGCGTGAAGAAGGATTCCGGCATCACGAATATGGCGGACATGGCAGGAAAGAGCATCCATATCGATCCCACCTGCTTCGAGTATACAGCTTTGACGGATTACAATGAATCCCATCCCGATGCGACGGTTAACCTGATCACGACAGCCGATGTGACGGCAGCAGATGAGTACAAGGGCGTTTCCACCGGTTCGTGGGATGCCTGCCTGGCGTACAACCTCATTTACAAAGACACCATTGACAAGATCGGCATCACCGACACAACACTGACAGATACCGTTCTTGTAGAGCAGATGTACCAAATGATCCGTCCTGAGCTGACCGATTTCCGCGATGCTTTCTCCAAGGCGCTCGACGAGATCATTGAAGACGGTACGCTTTCGAAGCTGAACGAGCAGTGGTTTGGCGAGGACTACTATTCAGAGCTTGCAAGCAAGACCAGCTATGATCTCTCCGTTACCCAGGATGTAGCGAAGTAATCGGAAAATCTTTTTACCCTCTTACCTTTGACCGGCAGCTTAAAAAACTGCCGGTCAAAAAGTAAAAGGGCAATCAGAATAGAGGCCGTTACGCTCAGGCATCAGACAGGAGGCTGCTATGGGCATCACGTATGATTTCGCATCCATACCGGGACTTATCGTCCGGATATTGAATGCCCTTCCCGTTACTTTGATCATCCTATTTTCTTCTCTGGCGATATCTTTGGGGATAGGCGCCCTGGTCGCGGCAGGATCCATGGGGCAGAAGAAAGGCCTGCAGGGCTTCTGCCGGGGCTGGATCGCTTTCATGCGCGGCGTGCCCACGCTTGTCATGATCTTCCTGCTTTACCTTGGGCTGCCCCAGCTCCTGGATCCTATCGGCATCCATATGAGCCAGTGGAACAAGCTTTTCTTCATCATCACTACACTTTCCCTGACAGCTTCTGCCAATATGGCGGAGATGATCCGGACCTCCTATCTGGCGGTGGACAAGGGGCAGCGGGAAGCCGCTCTTTCCGTCGGGATGACAAACAGCATGGCCTTTAAACGGATCGTCTTTCCCCAGGCTTTCGGGATAGCCATCCCTATGCTGGGCAACAATATGGTGGCCCTCTTCAAGGAAACCTCTCTGGCCTTTACCATCGGCATCCTTGATATCCTCGGTCGGGCCCGATCCATTTCCAGCATGAGCTACGGGGCGAACAAGCTGGAGGTCTATATCGCCAGCGCCATTATTTACTGGATTATCTGTGTACTGATTGAGCAGGGAACGAAGGCGCTGGAGAGGTCTTATACCAAGGGACGTAAGCGGGCGACGGCCTGAGTTTTAGGAAAGGAGCTATCCTATGGATTTTCAATTTATCGCACACGCCTTTCCGGAGATCTGCAAGGCCATTCCCATTACTCTTCTGATGACATTCGCATCCGCCTTCTTCGGCTGGCTTTTGGGGCTTATCGTTGCCATGGTCCGCAGGTCAAAGGTTCCGGTCCTGTCCCAGATTTTTGCCGTACTTGTCTCCTTTAACCGGAGCGTTCCTTCGATTATACTCTTGTACATAGCCTACTATGTCGTTCCTGCGGCCATCTATTTTTATGCCAAGTCAATCGGGAAGGAAATTGACGTTTCCGTGATCCCGGCTGTCATCTATTCGATTGCGGCTCTGACGCTGAATCAGGCAGCCTACGCATCCGAAATCTTCCGAACCTCCATCGATGCGGTCGGGGAAGGCCAGGTGGAAGCAGCCCTGTCTGTCGGGATGACGAAGACACAGGCCATGTTCCGGATCATCTTTCCCCAGGCACTGGCGACGGCTATCCCGAATCTGTCCGGTCTATTCATCGGACTCATCAAGGATACTTCTCTCGGTTACTACGTTGGCGTCTATGAGATTACCTCTACGGCAAATATCATCTCCATGCCGACGCTGAACTTCATAGAGGCTTATATCATGACCACCATTATCTATGAGCTTTTGAGCTTCCTCTTTAACCGGCTGTTCGGCGCAGAGGAGAAGCACCTGACGAGATTCCGGGCCAGGGTAACCGCCTGACACGGACGTGTTAGAAAGGATGTCTGAAATGAAATACATGGTAGAGCTTCACAATATCAAGAAGTCCTTCGGAGACAACCACGTGCTGCGCGGGGTAGATCTGGACATCATGCAGGGGGAGGTCGTCGTCATCCTCGGCCCTTCCGGTTCCGGCAAGACGACACTGCTTCGGACCATCAACTTCCTGGATCCGGCAGATGAAGGAACCGTTTCCGTCGGCGGGTCCACTGTGGATTCCCAGCACCATACAAAGGGACAGATGCTGGAGCTTCGGCGGAAGACGGCCATGGTCTTCCAGAACTACAACCTTTTTGCCAACAAGACGATCCTGCAGAATGTCATGGAAGGACTTGTCACGGTAAAGAAGGTGCCGAAGGATCACGCGATGGAGATTTCAAAGCAGATTCTCGACAAGGTCGGTCTTTCCGACAAGTACGATTTTTACCCCTCATCCCTTTCCGGCGGGCAGCAGCAGCGGGCCGGCATTGCCAGGGCCCTGATTCTCGATCCGGACGTCATCCTCTTCGATGAGCCTACATCCGCCCTGGATCCCGAGCTGGTCGGCGAGGTGCTGACGACCATCAAAAATGTCGCAGCTACCGGTATCACGATGATCATTGTCACCCATGAGATTGCCTTTGCCAAGGAAGTGGCGAGCCGGGTTGTATTCATGGAGGGCGGCGTCATCGTGGAGCAGGGCAAGCCGGATGAGATTCTGGTGCACCCGAAGGAACTCAGAACCCGTCAGTTCCTTTCCCGGATTACAGGCGAGCACCTGGGAGAAGGAGAGGAGGAGAGTCAATGATAATATTATCCCTGAATGCCCTTTCCTACGGCCGTTCCATCGTCTTTCTTCTGCTTTTCCTTTTCGGCATCACCCTGATGGAAATCGGATCCGTACAGAAAAAGGGAACCTACGGCGTTATTCTGATCAATACCATGACTGCCTGCGTCTCTGTTCTGGCCTTCTGGCTGATCGGCACGGGCTTTGCCTACGGGCATGGAAACGCTTTTGGCGGCATGTTTGATTTCTTCTCCTTCGGAGATTATTCGGAGAGCTTTCCTCCGGACGTTCCCATTCAGATGATCATTCTTCGCGGAGGCCTGCTGACGGCCATTATATCGGCGGCTGTGAATGGCTCGCTGGCGGAGCGGGTGCGGCCTGCGGCTATGGTCTTTTTTTCCGGTATGAATGCCAGCGTCGCTGCCCCGATCGTACTTCACTGGGAGTTCTCCGGCTTCCTTCAGAAGATGGGTATCGTCGACGAATCGAACCTTTTGACACTGGGCATTGCGGCCTGCGCCGGCGCGATTCCTTTCATGATGAAGGTCGGCCCCAGAACCCACCGGTTCAGCCAGGCAGGAACCCCGAAGGCCATTCCTCCCCAGGACATGGTTGTTGCCTTTGCCGGAAAACTGCTGATGGCCATTGGTATTGCCGGACTCATTGATCCTGCCCTCGCCGGCGCGGGTGAAGTTCTGACGCTGGCCCTTTCCATGGCGGCCGCAGGCATTACGACAACAGTCGTCACCTCCGTCCGTTATGAACAGATTGATATCGCGGTCGTTGTGGATTCC
Organism: uncultured Lachnospiraceae bacterium; assembly: GCA_900314085.1. GTDB lineage: Bacteria > Bacillota > Clostridia > Lachnospirales > Lachnospiraceae > RUG306. Next base: position 19,990 of record OMTX01000098.1, read on the forward strand.
ATGCTGACAGCGGAACTCGCGGTCAGTGCCTGCGCCACGAATCTGAATCCTTTCGCCGCTCTTCTGTGCGGAATCATCGTCGGCTTCGTGATTGTCTTTGTCATTGAGACGGTGGAGATTCGTCTTCGCTTGGACGATCCCTCCGGAACGGTGGCAATCTACGGGACCGCTTCCGTCATCGGCATTCTCTTTGACGGCCTTTTTTCCCGTTCCGGCGGCGTTATCTACACCGAATCCGGCATGGCATTTGCGGCAGCCATTTTCGGTATTCTCCTTGCGGCTGCCTATCTGACCGGCCTTTCCGGCCTGGCTGTGCTGCTTTCCCACGTCTTTTTCGGTACCCGCCTTTCGCCGGAGGCCGAGTCCGTGGGCCTGGGGCATGTCTCCCACGGTATGTCCCATGACTATCTGGACTTTTTCAAGGCTTCGAATGCGCCGGGCGGCGCCTCAACTATTGTAGAGGATGTAGCAACCCATGATGTCCCGGTGGATGCGGCCATTCCCATTGAAGATGAAACAGAGCCTGCGGAGGCAAAGCCGAAGAAGCAGCGCCTGACTCGCGTTCAGATCATCTGCCGTGAAAATACCTTTGAAGACCTGAAGGAGGCCATGAACCGCATCGGCGTCACCGGTATGACCGTGTCACATGTATTGGGATGCGGCCAGCAGAAGGGGGCTGCGGAATATTACCGCGGCATCCCTCTGGAAATCCAGCTGCTGCCGAAGATTCAGGTCGATATCGTTCTGGCGAAGGTGCCGGTGGACCTCGTGGTCAATACAGCCCGGCAGACGCTCTACACCGGCCACATCGGCGACGGGAAGATCTTCATCAGCGACGTCCGTGAAGCCGTCAAGGTTCGGACCGGAGAGACCGGCGTCGCCGCCATGCAGGGCGTGGACATCGTGTAAACCAAGCAGCCCGGACAAGGAGGATTTCGCTGAAATCCGGGTGTGGGCTTCTGAATAGTTTAGTTCTATGAGCGCTCTCTTTCAGAGCAGAAAGGAAGATATGAAAGCTGTCATTTGCCTTGATGATCCCTTTAAGACGGAACCGACGCCGGATGAACTCGAAGCCTACTGGCGGCAGCAGCTCGATGGCATTCCGGCCATTACGGAATATAGCTTTACCCGGAAATTTTCCCCGGCAACGCTCGATGAGATTGCAGCCGACAATGAAATTATCCTCGGCGGCTATATTGCGGACAATATGTACACGGAGGAGTTCTTCACCCGCCACCCCAAGCTTCGCTACGTCGAGAGCTTTGCCCACGGCTTCGGCAAGTTTGACCGGCAGGCGGCGAAGAACCACAATGTGACGTTTACGAATACCATCTACGGGGACCACACCATTGCCGAATTTGCCATGAGCCTCCTGCTTACGATCTGCCATCACGTCGAGTCGGAGAGCGTTCACTACAGCGATCTTCTCGATTCCAAGACGTCCATCCGGTCCGTGAAGGGCGTCGTGACAAAGCAGATCGAGCTCTACCAGAAGACCATGGGCATCATAGGCCTCGGCCACATCGGCCTCTGCATGGCCCAGATGGCGCGGGGCTTCGGCATGAACGTCATCGCCTACTCCCGTCACCAGAAGGAGGGCGATGCCTACAGCTTCATAGAGCAGGTTTCCCTGGACGAGGTCTTAAGGCGGAGCGATGTCATCTCCATCCATTGCTCGCTGACAGACCAGACGAAGAATCTTCTGGACAGGGAAAATATTGCAAAGATGAAGGAAGGAGCCATTCTCATCAATACGGCCCGCGGGGCCATCGTCGACGAGGAGGCCCTGAAGGAGGCCCTGGACTCCGGCCACCTCTACGCAGCCGGGCTCGACGTCGTCTGCGGAGAGCCACTCAGTGAGAAGACGCCGATTTTCGACTGCGACAATGCTCTGATCACCGGGCATATCGCCTGGGCCACGGCCGAGTCCCGTTACCGGACGGTCCGCGTGGCCATCCAGAACCTGCGCAACTGGCTGGCGGGCGAGCCGACGAGTGTCATTTAAAAAACATTATTCATAAATAATAAGGAGGAAAAGTCATGGATACAGAGAAAATTTTCAGCAAAGTCGTATTGACGAAGCCCGAATCCCAGCGGGCCAGCCATTCGTCGAAGCAGGCCATGCCCGACCACCTTGTCCGCATGGGCTTCAACGAAAACCCTTACGGAATGGCACCGAAGGTACTTGAGGCCATCAACGAAAGCGCGAAGTATTCGAACCAGTATCCTGACTTTCTGACGCGGAAGCTGAAAGAATCCCTGGCAGATTTCTACCACGTGACGCCGGATTATATCGTGACCGGCTCCGGTTCGAGCCCCATGATTGAGCTGACGGGCGAAGCGTTTCTGAATCCCGATGACGAAGTTCTCATGTGCCCGACGTTCGGGGCTTTCACGGATATGGCGGAGGTCCGTCTTTCGAAGTCCGTCATCGTTCCCCTGCTTCCCGACAAACGCTATGATCTCGACGGCCTGCTCAAAGCAGTGACACCGAAGACAAAGATGGTCGTCATCTGCAACCCCAATAACCCCACAGGCCAGTACCGTTCCTATGATGACATCAAGGCCTTTATAGAAAAGCTGCCGAAGACGGTTGTTGTTTTCATGGATGAGGCATACATCGAGTACGCGACAGCGCCGGACTGCAGGTCCATGCTGCCTCTTGTGACGGAGATGCCGGACCGGCCCATTGTCATTTCCCGGACGTTCTCCAAGTACTATGGCATGGCCGGTATCCGCGCCGGCTACGTCATCTGCCAGCCGGAAATCGCAGCGGGCTATCAGAAACTTCCTTTCTCCATGGTGCCGAAGCCGGCCCAGGACGGGGCGATTGTGGCTCTCGGCGAGCAGGATTTCTATCAGGAGGCCAAGAAGAAAGCCGTTGCCGGTCTGCGTTATCTCGAGGACGAGCTTGAAAAACTCGGCTGCGAGGTATGGCGCACCCAGTCGAACTTCATCCTCTTCGATCCCCACTGCGACTGCGCCTATGTGAAGGATGCCCTACTCGAACGCGGCGTGCAGATTGCATCCCCTATGCTGCTGCGAGTATCCGTTGGAACCCAGGAGAATAATGAATACTTCATCCGCTGCATGCGGGAGATTCTGGCAGAGGTGAACAAGTAAGGATTCTGCCGCCGGGTGTTTCTATCCGTCTTTTCCGGAAAGATTTGCCTGCCGGAAAGTCGGATGTGACGGAATGACAAATTCCCCCTTGACATCGCAGATATTTCTGTTAAAACAGAAAGACCGCTATCTTTGGAAGGGACGGCCGGTTTTTCATTTCAGAAATATTTGACGGGCAAGGGGATTTTTTGCGTTTTCCTGTCAACCCTGATTTGGAATCTTCTGAGAGGCGCGCAAACAGAGGCTCTCAGCCGCTGATATTGTACAGGATTGTATCGATTTGACAGGCAAGCAAGTATGGGAAAAATGAAAAAGTCCGGAGACACGAATATGACGGTGGGGAAACCTCTGCCGCTTATCCTCCGTTTCGTCATTCCCCTTTTTATCGGGAATGTCTTTCAGCAGTTTTACAATATGGTGGATAGTGTCATCGTCGGCCGCTTTGTCGGGGCGGATGCCCTGGGGGCTGTCGGCTCGACCGGGACCATTATGTTCCTCCTGCTCGGATTCGGAACCGGTCTCGCGTCCGGGTTTGCCGTCCTGCCTGCCCAGCAGTACGGGGCCGACGACTACCGGGCGATGAAGAAGAGCGTGGCAAACGGAATCCTGCTGTCCCTAGTCGTATCAGCGGCAACGACGGCCATTGGCATAATATTCATGCATCCGCTGCTGCGCCTCATGAATACCCCGGAAGAGATCTACGATTATGCCTATTCCTATATCATCTGGATTGTGTACGGAATCATTGCCATCGTTTTTTATAATCTCTTTGCCGCTATTCTCCGGGCAGTCGGGAATTCGAAGGCTCCGCTGTTTTTCCTGATTCTGTCTGCTGTCCTGAATATCTTCCTCGATCTCCTCTGCATTGCGGTCTTCAAGATGGGAACGATGGGGGCTGCCGTAGCCACGGATATTTCCCAGGGAGTGTCTGCGATATTATCCTTCGCCTATATATGGAAAAAGTTTCCCATGCTTGTGCCCGAGCGGGAGGACTGGCGCTTCCACCGGGAGGCGACCAGGAAGCAGATGGGCGTAGGCCTTCCCATGGGCCTGCAGTTTGCCATCACGGCTTCCGGGACGATCGTTATGCAGGCTGCCATCAATATTTTCGGAGCTGTTGCCATCTCCGCATTCACAGCAGGCTCCAAGCTGACAGGGCTTCTGACGCAGGGCTTCCCGTCCATCGGTCAGGCCATGGCAACCTACTGCGCCCAGAACTACGGGAAAGGGGAGCTGTCGCGCGTGAAGACGGGCGTCCGGCAGAGCATGTACGTGTCGAGCGTCTATGCCGTCATTGCCCTGGGGCTGACGGTCGTCCTGCTGAAACCGATGATGATGCTCTTCTTCGGGGCGGATGCGGACATCACGGCTTATCTTCCCTATGCGAAGACATACACCTGCCTGTCCGGCATATTCTATATTCCGCTCGGGCTGATTTTTGTGTACCGGAATGCCATGCAGGGACTGGGAATGGGACTTCTTCCCATGATGGGCGGCCTTGTGGAATTCTTTGCCCGCATTGCCTGCGCTGTCATTGCCATGAACGTGAAGATCTTTGCCGTCGCGGCCTTCTGCGATCCGGCGGCCTGGATCTGCGCGGGTATCTATTTCGTTGTCGCCTACAGCATTTCCATGAAGCGCTTTTTTCGTCGGCAGCAGGAGGACGCGGAGTTTAAGGCATTGAACCGGATGTGACAATTCCATGACTAATATAATACGCGATGCGTGCCTGCTTCAAAAAGTGGGGACGCATTGCGTATTTTTGCTTTATTTAAGCAGGGAAAAATGCTATTCTGCAAGAGAATTTGAATTACGAAACAGAAGGATTGGGAAAGATGCCAAAGGTCGGAGAATACAGCGAATTGAAGATTGCTCGGAAGACGGACTTCGGCCTCTACCTGACGGACGGACGGGAGGAGGTCCTCCTGCCGAAGCGGTATGTCCCTGCGAATGCGGCTGTTGGCGACCGGCTGAAGGTCTTTGTTTATCTCGACTCCGAGGACAGGCCGGTGGCGACGACGGAAGAGGTTCCGCTGACCATAGGAAAGACGGCAGCCCTTCCGGTGAAGCAGGTCACAAAGATCGGAGCTTTTCTCGACTGGGGACTTCCCAAGGATTTGTTTCTGCCCTATGCCGAGATGAATGAGCATCCGAATGTCGGCGACACGGTTCTGGTCCGGCTCTATGCGGACAAGAGCGGACGGCTGGCTGCCTCAGAGAAGGGAATGTACGATCTCCTTTCTACCCGTTCTCCTTACCGGGCGGGAGACGACGTGAAGGGGCGGATCTATGAATTCGGCCATGACTTCGGTGTCTTTGTGGCTGTCGATGACCGCTATTCCGCCATGCTGCCGAAACACGAGAAAACGCCGGCCATGCGGATCGGGCAGATCCTTTCCTGCCGGGTGGCCAATGTGAAGGAAGACGGCAAGCTGGATCTGACCATGAGGGAGAGCGGGAACGCCCAAAGGGAAGAGGACGAAGAAGCCCTGCTGCAGCTCATAGAAGAATACGGCGGTGTCCTTCCTTTTACGGAAAAAGCAACGCCTGAAGTGATTCAGCGGGAGACCGGCCTTTCCAAGGCGGCTTTCAAGCGGGCCATTGGCGGGCTCTACAAGAAGCGGCTGATTTCACTTGAGGATGGGAAAATCAGGAAGATTTGAATATACGCAGCGCGTGTTGCATGCCGGCAGGCCTTAAAAACATGCAAACGCTATACGCTGCGTGAAACAGCAGGCTCTGAACGCGGTTGTTATTTCTGCAGATTTTTGCAGGTGGATTTTTGAAAATTCAGCAATGGAAAGGAAAAGGAAATGGAGAAACAGGAAGTAGTTACAGCAAAGGCTCCCGCAGCCATCGGCCCCTATTCTCAGGCCATTGTCGTCGGAGATTTCGTTTTCACATCCGGTGTCATTCCGGCGGATGCGAAGACCGGCATTATTCCGGCCTCCGTGGACGAGCAGTTCATGCGGGCCCTGCACAATCTCCGTGAGGTGCTGGTAGCGGCAGGAAGCGACCAGGATCACGTCATCCGGACGACGGTCTATATGAAGGATCTGAAGAACTTCGACCGCTTCAATGAGCTTTACGGGAAGATGTTCCATAATAAGCCCTTGCCTGCCCGCTCCTGTGTCCAGGTTGCGGCTCTTCCCAAGGATGTCGAGTGTGAGATCGAGGCAATAGCTCTTGTCATTCCCGAGAAACCGGCAGAGGGCTGACAGTAGAGATTTCCTGCAGATGGCATCCCTTCAGACAGGGGGTAGGTGCAAAACAAGAGGCATCTTTGCAAATGGCATCCCTTCAGACAGGGAATAGGTGCAGCATAGCAGCCTTTTTTTCAAACAGCATCCCATATGGAAAAATAAGCCCCGCG
>OMTX01000038.1 GCA_900314085.1 uncultured Lachnospiraceae bacterium
ACATGATAGAAGACGGCTTCACGGACAGAGTGCGGGAAGAGGAGCCGGGGTGAAACGAGGGAGAATACGAATGAAAATCGAGCATGTAGCTATGTATGTAAACGACCTTGAAGGGGCGCGGGACTTCTTCGTGAAGTATCTTGGGGCAAAGTCCAATGACGGCTACCACAACAAAACAACCGACTTTCGTTCCTACTTCCTGACCTTCGACGACGGCGCCCGGCTTGAGATCATGACAAAGCCCGGCATGGACGATCCTGCAAAGGGCATGGCCAGGACCGGCTTCATCCATATCGCCTTCAGTCTGGGCAGCAAGGAAGCCGTTGACGACATTACAAAGCGCCTGAAGGATGATGGCTACGAAGTTTTAAGCGGTCCCCGTACGACAGGCGACGGCTATTACGAGAGCAGCGTGCTGGCGATCGAGGGGAACCAGGTGGAGTTTACGGTGTGAGGATTTTCTTGACTTTGGTAGTATGAAGAATTATATAAAAGTTATTGGCTTAGCATAAATTAAGGGGGCTCTTTTATGACAGATGAAGAAAAACAGGCAATAATTGCAAATGCGAAAGAATATTTTCGCACAAAGATTGAGCCTGCACATGAGGCAAAAACAAAGGAGTGCGGGAAACTTTCTGCGTTTAATGTCAATCCTTTCCTGAGCAAATACCTGGCACAATTTGCTTTTGGGGATTCATCTCCTGAAAGCGTAGCGAAGGCTTTGATTCTTCCACGGGTTTTTGGAACTTCGATTACGACTATTTTTGGAACGCGTATGCAGCAGTTTTGTAATGACGTGCTGTCCTCGTATGCTTCAACGGCTCAGGGGATGGATATTGAGTATATTGACGCAAGTGATCAGCGTCGCAAATATTGTCAGGTAAAGGCGGGACCCAATACCATCAATAAGGATGATGTCGATTCTATTCTCAACCATTTCAAGAGCCTGAGAAATCTGTCTGTGACCAATGGTCAAAGGATTCCGCAAGAGGATTGCATTCTCGGTGTCTTGTATGGAGATTACGACTCTTTAAACCCGTTTTATAAAGAAATTGAAAGCGAAGGCTATCCTGTTCTTTCCGGCAAAGAGTTCTGGCAGCACTTGTCCGGGGATGAAAATCTTTATGATGACCTCATTGACGCATTAGGAGATGTTGCCGGGGAAATGAACTGTGCAGATCTCTTGGACGATACCATACATAAGCTCGCTCAGGAAATCAGCAGTCTTGATGATGACTCTCCCCTTCGGTTTCTAAAATAGGTTTTTGATAGTAATATTTGCGCCATATCAGTTGACTGCTGATATGGCGCTTTTTTATTGCTTTCCATCTAATGCTTCATAAATTTTCTGCGCAACATGGTAAGCGAGGTTGACAGGAACTGCATTTCCTATTTGGCGATATTGCGAACTGATGCTGCCACAGAAAACCCAATCGTCAGGGAAGGACTGTATCCGTGCATTTTCCCGAATGGTAAAAGGTCTGGCTTCCAGGGGATGGCAACGTTCTGTCTGTTTTTGCGAGGGGGAAGTCAACACTGCCAAAGAAGGCTCATTCATGGACATTCTTCGCAGGATTCCGGTTCTGCCGCCCCCCATGTTCCAACAGGATTTCATATATTCTTTGGCAAGTGCAGGATCGATATCTCGCCAATATCCTCCAGGCGGAACCAATTCAAACAGCTTTCTTTTTTTCTCACCATATGGAGTATAAGGACTTTCCGGAACTTCATTTAAAACATCCTTCAAAACAGGTTTGTATTTGCATTTCTCAGGAAAAGAGAAAGTGCATTTCCCTGCTAAATCTTTTCGAATTCCTATTGTGATCAGACGCTCGCGTTTTTGCGCATTATCATAATCCCAGGCATTTAATATCTGTTTTTGAATGTCGTACCCGGCTGCTTCAAATACCTTGCACATGGTTTGGTATGTCCGGCCTTTGTCGTGCGTGAGCAAACCACGGACGTTTTCAAACAGGAACATCTTGGGCTGCAGCTGCTGCAAATAGATTGCATAATGGTAGAAGAGCGTCCCTCTGGTATCTTCAAAACCGAGACGCTTCCCGGCGTATGAGAAGGCCTGGCAGGGAGCACCACCTGATAGTAGATCAAGTTCCCCTTCACTCAGACCATAATACTCTTTCAAGTCTAATTTCGTTAAATCTGCGATATCCCCTTCATAAATATTCCAATTTGGACGGTTTGCCCGCAATGTTTCACATGCATCATGGTCGAACTCAACTGCGCCAATGGTGGTAAAACCGGCTTTCTCTACGCCAAGTGCGAGCCCGCCTGCACCTGCAAAGAGTTCTATTGTTGTATATTTACCCATTTTTTCCTCGTATTAAAAAATGAAGTTTACATTTCAGAGGCAGCGTTTTTGATCACTTTTTCTGCCTCAATCAGAGCGGTTCTTCTGATAAACTCACTATAAGAGGCGTAAGATTCAATCCTTGCAGCCTGCTTTAACTTTTCCAGCTCCACTTCACTTACCCGGATGCTCATAGAAATAGTTTTGGTGTCTTTGTCCATTGTTTCACCTCCTGATGGTAAGATAGCACTGACGTGCAACATTGTCAATACATAGGGCCACGAAAATCTGTGCGATTTTCTGAGGAGAAGGGGAATAGAAATATTATGAGAAAGCATTAATCCGTAACAATGCTTGTTGACTCTGTTTCTCAAAACCGTCATTATATCTGTTGACACCATGCTTTCAGAAACCTACAGAGGAGGTCACAAATGAACTTAGAAAATGCCGGCATCGGAACGAAGTGTGTGCAGGCGGGGTATACGCCGGAAAACGGCGGCCCGCGCCAGATTCCGATCATCCAGTCGACGACATTCAAGTATGATACGAGCGAGGATATGGGGAAGCTCTTCGACCTCGAGGCGTCCGGCTACTTCTATTCGCGCCTGCAGAATCCGACCTGCGACTACGTGGCGGCAAAGATCGCGGCGATGGAGGGAGGAACGGCCGGAATGCTGACATCAAGCGGCCAGGCGGCGAACTTCTTTGCCCTCTTCAATATCTGCGAATCCGGTGACCACATTGTGGCGTCGTCGTCCATCTACGGCGGAACCTACAACCTCATCAAAACGACGATGGCGAAGATGGGCATCGAGTCGACCTTCGTTTCGCCCGACTGCACAGAGGAAGAACTGAACGCGGCTTTTCAGGAGAATACAAAAGCCCTGTTCGGGGAGTCCATTGCAAACCCGGCCCTGACAGTACTTGACATTGAAAAGTTTGCTCATGCCGCCCACGCCCATGGCGTTCCCCTCATCGTGGACAATACCTTCCCGACTCCGGTCAACCTCCGTCCTATCGAGTGGGGCGCAGACATCGTCACTCATTCGACGACGAAATATATGGACGGCCACGGGGTGCATGTCGGCGGTGCCATCGTGGACAGCGGCCGCTTCGACTGGATGGCGCATGCGGAAAAATTCCCCGGCCTCACGACGCCGGACGAGTCCTACCACGGCATCGTCTATGCAGAGAAGTTCGGAAAAGAAGGAGCCTTCATCACAAAGGCGACATCGCAATTGATGCGGGACTTCGGCAGCGTGGCTTCTCCCCAGAGCGCCTTCTATCTCAATATGGGACTAGAGTCCCTGCATGTCCGTATGGCGCGGCATGTGGAGAACGGCCAGGCCGTAGCGGAATTCTTAGAGAGCCAGCCCCTCGTCACTCACGTGAACTACCCGGGACTTCCGTCAAGCCCCTACTATGAGATCGCAAAGAAGTACATGCCGAAGGGCGGCTGCGGCGTCGTGTCCTTTGAACTTGAGGGCGGACGGAAGACAGCCGAGAACTTCATGAAGCACTTAGAGCTCGCGGCTATTGAAACCCATGTCGCCGATGCCCGGACCTGCTGCCTGAACCCGGCGACAAGTACCCACCGGCAGATGAATGATGAGGAACTTGCGGCAGCAGGCGTTCCCGCCGGCATGATCCGCATTTCCTGCGGACTTGAGGACAAGGAAGACCTGATTGCGGACCTCAAGCAGGCACTCGATGCAGCTGCAAAGGCGTAACTGATTACAGAAGAAAAACGGGCAAAACACCGGAAGCCTCGCGGCAGTGTGCCGGCAGCTTTGGCGGGAAGAAACCATCGGAGGAATATTATTCATGGAAAAAATCACGAGCTTTACCATCAACCATCTGAAGCTGGAACCCGGTGTCTATGTGTCCCGGGTGGATCACTATAATGGTGCGGCGATTACCACTTTCGATCTGCGCATGACCGCTCCTAACCGGGAGCCCGTCATGAATACGGCGGAGATGCACACGATCGAGCACCTGGGCGCGACATTTCTCCGGAACGATCCCGAGTGGGCTGAACGGGTTGTCTATTTCGGCCCCATGGGCTGCCGGACGGGCTTTTATATGCTGCTCGCCGGCGAGCTTACGTCAAAGGATGTGGCTCCGCTTGTCACGCGGATGTTTGAATTCATCCGCGACTTCGAAGGGGACATCCCCGGGGCTGCTGCGCGCGACTGCGGCAACTATCTCGATCAGAATCTCGGCATGGCTCACTTCCTTGCGAAGCGCTATCTCGAGAAAACCCTCTATGGAATCGACGACGCCCATCTCATCTATCCGGAGTGAGGCAGGCGGAGCAAAAATTGCAACTCATGGGAGATAGGGCTCTCCGACGAACGGGCGGCTTTATAGAGTATGGAAAATGTCGTTTGCATGAGGCGGGCGGCAGCAGGAGAAAAAGAATAATATGAAAATCGGAATCATCGGCGCCATGAATGTGGAAGTGAAAACCTTGAAAGCAGAGCTCTCGGATCCTGTGAAAACGACGGCTGCCGGCATGGAGTTCTGCGAAGGAAAGATCGGAAATACGGACGTCGTCATCGTCATGTCCGGCGTCGGCAAGGTCAATGCGGCCTGCTGCACCCAGATTCTTGCCGACCGCTTTGGCGTTGATGCCGTCATCAATACCGGCGTGGCGGGCTCCCTTGACAATGAAATCAATATCGGAGACATTGTCGTTTCCACGGATGCCATCTACCACGACGTCGATGCCCAGGTCTTCGGTTATCAGCCCGGAGAAGTGCCCCAGCTGGGGACTGCCACATTCCCTGCCGACGAAAAGCTGCGGCAGCAGGCAGTGGCTGCAGTGAAAGCGGCAGCTCCGGATATTTCCGTCTTCGAGGGCCGTATAGCAAGCGGCGATCAGTTCATTTCAAAGAGAGAAAAAAAGAATTGGATCCGGGACACCTTCCATGGCATGTGCTGCGAGATGGAAGGCGCTGCGATTGCCCAGGTGTCCTATATTAATCATATCCCCTTCGTCATCATCCGGGCCATCTCCGACAAGGCGGACGAGAGCGTGACGGAGTCCTACGAGACCTTCGAGGGCAAGGCCGCCATCCACTGCGCGAAGATTGTCGAATACATGATCAGCCATATGTGATGCGTACGACCCGGGCGGGGAAACGTTTTCCTGACGGGCGTTTACGATATTGTTCCAATCGTATGGGCTCTTCTGCCTGCAAATTTTAGTAAATGTGCCGTAGCGGTTTTTGTAAACGGTATGTAATAATAGTCCGTGGCTTTCCGGAAAACGGAAAATCACGGATTATTTTTTTAGGAGGTATTCATGAAAAAGAAACTTTTCAGCCTGCTCTGCGCGGCAACCATGAGCCTGGCCCTTCTCGCCGGCTGCGGTTCCACTGCATCTTCCGACAAGTCTTCGGACTCCGGTGAGAAGACGGAAGACAATGCATCGAAGGACGCTTCTTCCGATACTTCTGCGGAAGGCCTGAAGATCGCCATCGTATCTTCCCCTTCCGGCGTAGACGACGGCTCCTTCAATGAGGACAATTACAACGGCATCCTCAAGTTCATCGAGGAGTCCCCGAATTCCACCGTCACTCCCGTCAAGGAAGAGACCGGTGATGTGGCAGCCTGCATCCAGACCGTTTCCGACATCGTTGCGGACTATGACGTCATCGTATGCTGCGGTTTCCAGTTTGCAGGCATCGGCGACATCGCTGAAGCAAACCCCGACGTGAAGTTCATCCTCGTGGATTCGAACCCCACCTATGCAGATGGGTCCGAGAAGGACGGTGCTTTTGACAATATCTATGCCATGACCTTCAAGGAGCAGGAGTCCGGCTTCTGCGCAGGCGTTGCAGCAGCCCTGACGACGAAGTCCGGAAAGGTCGCTGTCGTAAACGGCATCGCTTATCCTTCAAACGTCAACTACCAGTACGGCT
>OMTX01000036.1 GCA_900314085.1 uncultured Lachnospiraceae bacterium
GATCTGGTAGACGACAAACCGGGCAGTCGTCCTCTTATTCGTCGCAAACCCGAAGGTATTCTGTGAGCCGTTCCCCGTATAGAGCTTCAGCGCCATGGCAAGTTCCCGCGCTTCCGGCTCTGGGCGCATCGTAAGCATCTGCTGCAGGTCAGTGAGCGTCGGCATCTCTTCTTCGGGGATTTCGCTGCGGAGACAGGCACCCGAGCTTTCGCGAGGTGCCTGTTTCCCGCTCTCCACCGCCGTTGAAAAAAATGGCTCAAACAGCTCATGCACGCACTCATCAATAATCGTCTCCTGCACCGATCCCAACCCGAATGGCGACCGGACGATGGTCTCCATGAGCTTCAGCATGAAATCCGCCTTGGCATTGACCGGGTTCATCTCATCTTCCATTTCATAATCAGAGACAATCTCAAGCGGGTTGATGTGCACATCCCCGCCGGGAACGATCTTAATGACTTCGCCGCCCAAGAGCTTACACAGCGGCCCGTACTCGTCTTCCGGATCGATGACGATGATGTCAGCATTCGTCTTGAGGAAAACAGACAGCATTTCGACCTTGGCTGCAAAGGACTTGCCGGATCCCGGAGTGCCCAGGATGAAGCCGTTGAAATTCGCAGCCTGCATGCGGTCATAGACGATGAGGTTCCTGGAAATGGCATTGCAGGAATAATTGATCCCGCCCGGATCGTTGATCTCAACAGTAGAAAACGGAATCAGGATGCCGACGGCAGACGATGTCATCGTCCTCCGCTCCCGGATCTGATTGCAGCAAAGGGGCAGCGTGGCATTGAATCCGGCTTCCTGCTGTTCTGCCATAACATTGAGCCGTACCCCGCCCGCCGCCTGAAATTCTGCGATGACCTCTTCTGTGTGTGCATTCAACTCTTCCAGACTGTCCGCAAATACTGTGGCCGTCAGCGTGGTTGCAAAGAGATGCTCGTCCTGCTCATGGATGGCGTCTCGCATGGCCAGGGCTTCAGCTTCCCGTTCCGCAATCTTCGGATCGATGGCCGTATCGTCATAGATCCCGGCCTTCTGGCCTGCCCGGATGGCCCGTGTCTTTTGGTCCCGGACAAAGGACAGGTTCCGGGCGATCATGGCCTCTCCGTCCTTTGATGAGATGGGTTTTATATAGAAGGAAAGCAGCAGATGAAATCCCATCTCCGTCACACGCTCCAGAAAATCCGCCCGCAGCTTGATGGAATAACCTGTCACCCGGAGCGTCCGGACGTATCTCCCGTCAAACTTCAAATGATCGCGGCAGATCTCGATCTCCCCCGGTGCGATCAGGTCGTTAGCCCTGAGCCCCTGTACCCGCATGTTGGTAAAATCGAAAGACGTCCCCTCTGTCACCCGCCCGCTGACCGGATCCACAGTCCTGGTCCTCTGCATTAAATGCGCTTCATAACCATTATAGAGTCCATACAGAATATCCATCCTTTCCGCCAAAGGAATGACCGGCGCGGAGGAGGACATCTTTTCCATCATGGAAGAGATCTGCCCGTCCAGCCGCTGGAAGGCTTCTGCAGCCTTTTTAACGGAATCGGCATGAACCGAAACGGTAAGGTACTTTTCCCGGATGATCCCGTTTTTTCCGTCCAATATCCGCGACCGGATGATGTCGTTCATCTGCTTCCTTAAATAGTCGTGCCTGTCCCCCGTCTCTTTGATAAGCACCCCTTCCGCCCAGGCGGCCGTATCGATAGTCCGGTTATTGATGGTGACCATGAACTCCATGTCCGGCGTGATTGTGTTGAGCAATCGCTTCCACTGCTTGTAGTCGATGTACTGCTCATCATCCGGCAGAGTAAGAAAGTTATTGTCCCCGATTCGGTAAGACTTGCAGTAGTGTCCCGGTTCTGTCTTGATCAGCCCGTAGTCCTCATAGACGGCTTGGATCGGCACCGTCTCCTGCGCCGTAAACTTCACTGCTTCCCCTTCAAAACTCCTTTTTTTCATTTCCCGCCTTTCCTTTGAAAGTGATGCCTGTTGCGAGCGCTGCCTGAGGTGCTTTTACACACTTGTCCTCAGGCAGCGCGAAAAATCCCGGTCTTCACGTGCCTGAGTCGACTCAGGCACCTACAGCCCAGCAACTGCGCCCCTTTGCGGAGACAGGCACCCGAGCCTCCGCGAGGTGCCTGTTTCCCGCTCTACACACCCCCGGTTGTCTACAAACTGTGTTTTTTCTCTTTCCTGACCTGCCTTGCAATAGCCTTATTTCCCATATCAATGGCCTTCCTCCTGTCCCACTCCCGATTGAGCAGCGTGACATAAAGATTTTTCGTCTTGTACGGCCGCACATTATTATGGTAGAAAGCCGCCTGAATCTTCTTCATGAGGATGGCCTCGAGCGGCAATCCGTCCTTCTTTACCCATCCGAACACCATAGCAGCGAGCCCGATCAGCCCCATAGGAATAACCGCAACATCAATCGGCAGCTTAAAGACAACACCGACCACGAACGCTGCCCCTGCTCCTACCGCAACACAGATGAGCTGCCGGAACGTGAGATTGAGAAATATTTTGTTTTCCTGGTTTATCTCTTTTGGGATATCAGCTTCTATCATTGTGTCCTCCAAGGGGACTGGCTCCGCTCACCAACCGACAACTCCGTCCGTTTCCCGCTGCGGTGCCTGTCTCCCCATTACATTCTCCGCGATGGTGTCCTACCCCATCCCGAGCACACTCTTTGCAATATTCTGCGCCCTCACGACCATCCCGACCTGCACCAGCGAGATGACGACCTGCGCCCACATGGCCCCGGCATAGTTCGCCGTGGTGAGTCCCGTGGCATAGGCGCCCATCACCTGCGCCTGGATCGCATGCCCGAGATACAGGGTGATCATGATGATGGCTCCTGACAGCGCAAGGGAAAAGACATTCTTTACGGCCCGGACAGATGATGAATGCGTCCCGTCCTTCGAAAAATCCGCAACAATGACCGGCGACATCATCCCGTACAAGGTCAACTCCAGAAAGCGTGCCCAGCACACAACAGAGATCACGACTCCCGCGATCTTGGCTATGAGGAACGGAATCAGCATCTGCACCATGAATGCGAGCCCTGTCTTGAAATCCGCCATCTGTGCCCGGGCATGCTTGATGGGATGCAGCCCTTCCTCCACTGCCCTGTCATTCTCCGTCAGAACGTCAAGGAGCTGCCTCTTCAGCACTGCGACCTGCTCCCCAAGCCCCACATCGGAATCCGTGGCAACCTCGACAACCTTTTGAATGACAGCAGAGCCCACATTTCCAAGAAGATAGATGATATCCAGGGAATAGTGCATGAGCACAAAGGCAGCCACGGCGATGATCACCCGCCGAACCGACTTTTCCAGAAAGGCCTGCCCGATGCTGATGTCTTCAAAGAAGCCTAAGCCAAGAAAAAGAAAGAGAAGGAAAAGACCGAAATTCTGAAAGCATCGGTATAGACTGTCAAGGACCGGCTTCATGGGCGAGAGATCATAGGCACCGGCCCGGAGGGTACCGCCCTCCGAGTCGAACTGCACATCCAAAAGTCCCCGGGCATCTTCAATAGAAGTCGTCCCGAAAATGTCGTCGCACCAGCCCATGATCAGCCCGTTAATTCCGGTCGCTGCTTCCACGTCCGCATTCGTCGACTCCGGCTCTATAGCCTCCTCAGCCTCCGGCTCAGCAACAGGAGGCTCCGCCGCCCTGACAGGCATGGCAAGCACCACCAACAAAAGCAACACCGCAAGGGGACTGGCTCCGCGCAGCAACCGGAACGATCTGCTCCACAAGTGGCTGCGGTGCCTGTCCCCGTTTTCCCGCCCCCGTCTGGGGAGACTGGCACCCGAGCCTTTGCGAGGTGCCTGTTTCCCCTTTGTTTTTTTGCTTTCCCGCATATCCCCCAACATAGTCGCCCTCAGAAAATTGTAATCGCCGTCGGATCCTGCCCTGTGACCGTTGTAATGATGGTCTTCATCGCCGCTAGGACAATTCCTCCCGCAGTAATGGCAATTGCCCGTCCGAGCGCCCCGGGCTGGGCCTGCTCGCCCTGGGACATGGAGATGACTGTGCGCACGAGCATGCCAATCCCGACGGCGGCCATGATAATGCCACCAAAGAGGAGCAGGTTGAAGATGGCCTTCATGACCTTCTGCGTGGATGAATTGACATCCACATCACAGAACCCGATCGTGGAGCAGATCCCGAGCCCCACCATAACGTCAAGCGCTGTATAACGCGCCTTCCAGATCATCCACTGAACTTTTCCCATAGTTTTTTCCATAATTGAATTCCTTTCTTTCATTGCGGAGACAGGCACCCGAGTCTTATGCGAGGTGCCTGTTTCCCGCTTAGTTTTCTCCGTGCCTGAGTCGACTCAGGCACCCAGAACCGTGTTAACTTCTGTCACTTCACACCCCGCAAGTGCTTCCCCTTCCCCGAGAATTTCAAAATCCATGGGTACCGGCGACTGGTCCGGTGTCCGGCATGGCGGCCGGGGTACCGCCCCGGCAGTACCCACGACATTCACGTCAGCAACTCCGGGAACTTTCTCATAATGCTCAATCATCTTCTCCACCTCCTTGATCTTGTTCTCCAACCGGATGGCGGTCGGCTCATTTCCTTTGATTTGAGCCGCTTCGTGCTGGTCGTAGAGCTTCTGCCTTGTTTCCCGCATTTCCTTGAGCTCCAGGGCCATTCCCAGGATCATGGCCCGCCGCCGCGCCGAGTCCTTGATGACCGGAGCAGCATAGCCTTCCTCATAAATGGCTTTCACCCGAACTTCCTCAATAGCTTCATCTTCATAAACCAGGCGGTAGGGGTTCTCGTAAATGCTCCCTTCCGCTTCCGCCATGTATTTGTAATTCGGATGCCTCTCCAGCCGGTATTTTTTCGTTTTGAAAGGCGAAAGCCCCCGGATAAACAAAAGGCAGGTATCATTCGCCATCTGCTCCGCCTGGATCCGCGACACCAAGTCCCGCCCGGCCTGTGACTTCGACTCCGAGTTTGACCCCCGGCCGGAAACCGCCATGGTCTGCGAAATGGTCTGTACCGTCTCCTTGCCGCACCGTTCGACAACAATCTTCAGCGTGTCCGCATCGACGCCGCCCAGGAACAGGAATGCATCGCAGTTCGAAACGATGTCGTTCGCCGTATCCCGCCCGTAGAGATTGACCACCTGCGAATAGTTCTGAAAGATCGGGACGATGGAAAGCCGATACTTTCTGCAGGTTGCGAGGAATTTCTCCAGGTCAGGGATCTTGCCGATGTTAGCAGCCTCATCGATCATGAGCCGCACCGGCACGGCAAGTTCCGGAGCCCCCAGTCCCTCGCGCGCCATCCGCTCCTCGCCCTGGGCAAAAAGCTCCTTCAGGACCAGAGAAAATAGCATGGCCGTCACCCAGGCATAGGTCGTGTCCGCCTGCGGGATCTGTAAAAAAAGTGCAGTAGGCTCTTCTCCGATTCTGTCCAGCTCCATTTCGTCCTTAAATGTGAGATTTTTGAACTCGTCGATATCAAAAAACTGCGAAAGCAGCACCGAAGTGGAGATCTGAATGGATAATGCCGTATTAACCGGTGCTTCTTTATACGTGAGATACTGCTTAAACGCATAGGAGTTCGGATCCGCCTCTCCAAGAGCTTTGAACATCTGGTCAAACCCCGTCTCCGGGTTATCCGGACTCAGGCTCTGCAGGTCATCCATCCGGATCAGTTCCAGGACGTTGGCGAAATTCCTCTGCTCCGGCGGGCAGACCTCATAGAGGTAACCGATAGCCGCACAGAGTAATGCTCTCGTCGTTTTATCCCAGAAATCCGCGTCCCCGCCGGACGACTTCTTCGTCTGCGTGTTTTCCATGAGCACATTGACGATCTTCGGAATGTCCTTTTCGTCCCGGATATAATGCAGCGGATTGAACCGGCAGGACTTCGTCATGTCGTTAATATTGAAAACCTTCACCTTGTAATGCATCACCTTCTCCAAAAAATCGCCTGTAACAGCAAGTACGTCCCCGGAAGGATCCGTCACGATGATGGATGAGTTCCCCTGCAGGATATTCGGCTCCAGGAAGAACCGCGACTTTCCTGTCCCGGATCCGCCGAACACAATGGCATTCGTATTCCTCTGCGTCCACTTACCGTTCAGCGACAGCGAAATCCGATCCGTATAGATCTGACTCTGCCTCCGGCATTCATCCAACACGCTGCCTTTCCCCCGCAGGTACTTCCCTCTCACTACCCGCTTATGCTCTTCATTGAATGTGGTGATTGCCTCCACAGAGGGACATGGGGACTGTTCTTGTGTCCTGAGCGAAAGCGAGGGACGCAAGAGCTGCCCCCTTTGTCCCGACAGGTTTGCAGCAATAACAGCCGGATCAAACACAAACTCCCGGTCATACAGGTCATATCTCGTCTCGAACGTCGCATCCCCGTGCGCGTGAGCAGTTGTCCCCTTCACCCTTAAGTACTGTGAATAGAGATAAATCCCGACAATGACCGCCCCAAAAGCCGCCACCAGCACACAGGAGGGCTCCGCCGGAAGGATCCGGAAAGGGTGTGAAGCGATATGCTCCAGGGCTCCGTTCATGCTGTCAAGAAAAATGCTCTGTCCCTCGGCAGCTTCTGCCTTCATTTCCCTGTAGACAACGCCCCAGTGCATTCCGAAAAAGAGAAACGCCCCAGTAAAAATACTGACTTCCGTAATTAAGTTCTTCCTCCTGGTGTCATCCGTAATTTCCTGTCTTTTCCTCATAAACCTCCTTCACAGTGAGCAGCTCATTATAAAAATTCCATAAACTCCGCGCGGTCTCTCGGTGCCTGTGCTCCTCACCTGGCAGATGTCGTGTACCATGCCTGACAATTAACAGGCACCCCCTCTACTTGTAAGCTTCTTCGCCCTGCCTCTGCACCCACGGCCGCAGCTCATATTCTCCGGGCTTCTCCTTCTTCGCGGAGAGCACCGCCACCCCAGTGCCGACAAGGATAACTACCCCCGCAGCCAGGACGATGACCGGTCCCATTCCCACCTTCTCTTCATTTGGAATGATCGTCCCGGAGAAGGTGTAACCCTTTATATAGGTCGAATCCGAAAAATAAAATCTGAGGGGACCATATGTATAGACGCCTTCGGCCGGGACAGTTTCGACCGCGACCGGATCTGTCCCGTCCTGCATCCGGAGGGAAAACTTCGATGTCCCACGCGGTCCTGAAGATAAGATTGTAACCGTAGGCCGACTTTTCTCGAGCGGGTGGCCGGTTACTGCGACGACAGCTGCCTCCGGATGGTCTGAGATCATGGCAAAGGACTCTGCCGTGATGAAACGGAAGGTATCTCCTTCCGCAAACTCATCCGTGTCCTCTTCCGTAGAGAACTCCAGCTTCAGTCCAAGACCGGAGATCCTCACGGTATCATCCACCGTGAAGGTGGCCAGCCAGCTTTGCCCCCCGTCAACAGAGATCGCCGCCTGGGCTTCCCCGATAACCCCGGGCTTCACGATCCTAACCACCGCTTGGTAGTCTTCTTTGGCATTCCCGTGTGCAACCACAGTGCGGAGACAGGCACCCTCTTCGTTTTCTCCCGCAGCTACCGTGTCGGCTGAGGTGCCTGTTTCCCGCTTAGTTTCCTCCGCGGTGCCTGTTTCCCGCTCAGTTTCCCCGTTGTCCCAGGTAACTTCGTAGTACATTTCTCCATCTGTCCCAACAAGCGTCCCAGGCAAGCCGACATCATACAGCAGGCCGGCACCTGCGCTGCGGGGACTGGCTCCGCTCAACAAACTTCCAGTTTTCCCAAAGTCCGTTGCGGTGCCTGTCTCCCGCTCAGAATAGGCGTTCCATCCGTCCCCTGTCTGCTCCTGCACATCCTCTTCCGTCAGTCCTGCGTCCCCGGCGTCTGTCCCGGCGGCATATCCATACAGGGATGTCCCAAATACAACGACCTGAACGACAAGCAATGCAGTCAATACCCGAAGACTGCGGGATCGTTCGTTGCGGGGACTGGCTCCCTGCATGCCGCCCGCAGGGCGGTCAAAGGGGCCTGTCTCCCGCTCAGTTTTCCCTGTCCCACCTTCCCGGTTAAGTTTGTCCCCCTTCATCCCGTCCCCCTTCCCAAGCTCTCCTCCAGCCTCAATTCCTCCAGTGACTCGTCCCGGGTGAAGCTTGTGCGAATACGGTCAACCCGTGGCGCATCGCAGGACCGGATGATAAATGCAATCTTTTCATGACCTTGCCGGTCAATGACAGCCGCCGCGTAATAGGGACAGGGGATATGCTCAATGGCTTCTGTAAAATGCTCCATAAACCGGGGCTCCAGCAGGACGGTACTAAGTGTGCCACCCTTTAACTTCCAAGAGGCCAGCGTGTGCCAGTCGTCTTCGCAGTAGGGAGACCGCACAGACTGATGTTCAATAATCTTCTGTGCAATATCCTCCCGCACCCCCAGCGCGCCTGCGAAAGTCCGCGCCCATCTCGCGTCCCAATTCAATTCTTCCAAAAAAGCTCCTTTCCCCTACTCGGTGCCTGACAATTGCCAGGCACACTTTCAGCCTCCCGCGCCCCTCATCGGCGCCTCTACCTGTCTCTGTCCCATCCTCTCCCGGAGGAATTCACGCCCAATCTCCTGCACGAGCCGGGCATCCTTGTCCCGGAAGATGAATGCTGTCTTCAGGTAATCGTCCTTCGTGAGAATCTGGGCTTCGTAGTAGGGGACATGCCCCTTCCGGAGGGCCTGGGCGAATTCATCCTGCATGGATGGATCCACCAGCGTACTGTTTAATGAATGCCCCTGCCGGTGCCACTCGGCCAATGTGTGCCAGTACTCCAGTTCCGTGGGCTCAACATAGTGCTGCAACTGCACCAAGCTCCCGACCAACTCTGTCTTCAGCCCCAGGGCGG
>OMTX01000046.1 GCA_900314085.1 uncultured Lachnospiraceae bacterium
TGATTCCAGCGTGAGGCACTCACGCCTCATATCGGTAAAAACCTGAATGATTGTGGCTAAAGGAAATTCAGTTGCGATGGCCTGCATCGGCGACATCTACTATGACAGGAAGGACGGGAAGAACGCATATTTCTGGTACCTGGAGGCTGCCCTGGGCGGAAACGTCGCGGGGATGTTCAATCTTGCCTACTTTTACCACACGGGTTTCTATGTGAAGCAGGATCATGCGAAGGCTCTCGGCTATTTCCATGATCTGTACCTGCGCGGTGTGGAGGATCCGGAATTTTTTGCAGGCTACGACTGGCTCTTTACGGAGTGCTGCTTCAATCTTGGTGTGTGCTACGAATACGGCTACGGCTGCGATGTCAGCTATGAGGACGCGGAATTCTTCTACTATGAAGGCTACTGCAATTCGGACGGCTTCTGTGCCACAAACCTAGGGCGGATGTATGCCCTGGGCCTTGGGCGGGAGACGGACTTTGAGAAGGCCTTCTATTACTACTGCAAGGGCGCGGAGCTCGGCGATCCCACCGGCTACCTGGATGTCGGCTACTGCTATGAGGTCGGCCAGGGTGTGGAACAAAACCTTGAAATGGCAAAAGACTATTACCGCGAGGGAGCCGAGCGGGGAAGTGAAAAGGCGGCCGAGCTGCTGGCAAACCTCGAGAAGGGGATCAGCAATGTTTCCGATTCAGAATAATGTCGCCTGCCGAGCGACCGGAGCGTGAGGCTTTCCGGCTATACTTTCTTTTGTCAGGAGATGGAAAGGAGTTTCATCATGAATAATATAATTCCCGGTTCGGTCTGCGGAGACGAAAAAATGCAGCAGTATCAGCAGCTCCTCCTGGAGCGGGATGCCCTGCGAAAAGAGGCCGGGCTGTACCAGGCCGGCTATATCCATGAATTCGGCGAACTGATGACAGAGGCCTTCGCAAAGAAGATTGAGGTCATCCGCAGAAAGAAGGAGATCGCCTACTGCCAGAAGAAGATAAACCACGGTGAGACTGTTGATTCCAGACAGATGGATGCCTATATTGATTCGGTCATGAAGGAATATCAGGACAGCCTGAATGATCTGACCACAGCCAGGGATGCCGCAAAGGAGATGCGGCCGCTGCCGGAAGCGGAATGCCTGCGGATCAAGAAGATTTACCACGACCTTGCCAAGCGCATGCATCCGGATATCCGCCCGGAACTTGCGGGAGATGAACAGGTTCAGGAACTCTGGAACCGCATCGTAGTGGCATATCAGTCGAACGACCTGAAAGGGCTGGAGGAACTGGCAGTCCTTGCCAATGCAGCTATTGAGGGAAGAGGACTTGACGGCTTTGTGACTGTCCCGGGCATAGGAAAGCGGATGGATGAGCTTGTCGACGAAATAGAGAAGATCCGCTCGACGGATCCCTATCAGTACCGGTATCTGCTGGATGATCCGGAAGCCGTACAGGCCAAGCGGGAGGAGTACGAAAAAGAGATCCGGGAGTATGAATCCTATTCGGCGGAACTTAAGAAAGTGATGGATGACCTGTTCGGACAGGGCGTGACATTCACATTTCATCTGTAAGGAGGAATAGTCATGGCAGCAGAACTTGTAAATGTCGGGAAAGGCGAACTTGCAGCAACAATCGAAAAGGGTGGCGTGGCGGAGCTGATCAAGCCGCTGACAAAGGATATCCGACTTCTGAATACCTATGTCGCAGGCACAACGCATATCAGGGACAAGGCCCTGCTTGACGCCATTACTGTCGGAGATATATTGAAAACGCAGAGGGAGGATAACCGCTTTGACCGGAAGGCTATCCTGCTCCTGAATCAGGATGGCCGGAAGGTCGGCTACATTCCGGAGAAGGACAATACTGTTCTCGCGGCCCTGATGGATGCAGGGAAGCTGCTCAAGGCAAAGGTCACCAAGGTCAGCAGCGCAGGACAGTTCAAAAACATCGCTATTGAAGTGGAACTGGTAGACTTCTGAAGAAAGCATACATTTTAGTGTGGGAGGAGGCATCTGCCTCCTCTATATTTTTCCCCGCAGAGGGAGCGTTTCGTGCTATGATGACCTTACCTTTAGCAAACCGAATCACGAAAGGCGGGACTTATGGGGAAATTGAGCGGTGACCGGGACGAGCAGCTTTCTGAAATTTACGACCGGCTGCAGGAACTGAAGAACGACCTGGCGGAGATCGTCGACAATGAATTCGACGAGGAGCAGGAGACAGAGAAAACGGAAGCTCTGTATGATGCCCTCGAGATGCTGGACGACACGATGGATACGGTCGCTGGTGTCATTGATATCGGGGAGTGAGCGATGAATATCCAGATCTTCGGAACAAAGAAAAGCGCCGATACCCGCAAAGCGGAGCGCTTCTTCAAGGAGCGCAATATTAAATATCAGTTCATCGACCTGAAGGAAAAGGGCATGAGCAAAGGTGAACTGACGTCAGTCCTGCCGGCAGTCGGCGGCATTGATGCTGTCATTGATCCGGATACGAAAGACCGCGACGCCTACGACCTGATCCGTTATCTGGCGGATGATCAGAAATTCGATGCCCTGCTGGAGCATCCTCTTTTGTTGAAGCAGCCGGTCGTCCGGAACGGGAAGCAGGCAACGGCCGGGTATGAGCCGGATGTTTGGAAGAGCTGGAGCTGAAGAAATGAATGCTGAAGAAAGTCTTTTAAAACTGAAAAACGGGAATAATGAATACCTTACAGCCTTGGCGAACGGAGCGGATGTTTCACCGGCAATCCGCCGGGAAACTGCGCTTCACGGACAGCATCCGTTTGCTATTATTATTGCCTGCTCAGATTCCCGAGAAATTCCGGAAGCTATCTTTTCTGCCGGAATCGGAGAACTGTTTGTGATCCGTGTAGCCGGAAATGTGATTGATGATCATCAGCTGGGCTCCATTGAATACGCGGCCGCACATCTGGGATGTCCGCTTACAGTTGTTCTTGGCCATACCCATTGCGGAGCAGTGGGGGCAGCCATTGCCGGAAGCAGGGAAGGCTACATTCAGGCAATTACAGATGAAATCCGCCTTGCCATCGGTGACGAAAAAGACGAGCGGAAGGCAAGTGAACTCAATGTTCTCCGCAATGTAGGCTTGATTAAGGATGCATTCAATGAACACCCGGAACTTTCGCAAATGACAACAATCGGGGCTTTATACGATATTGAAACCGGTGAGGTGGAGTGGCTGAATCATTGAAATAGGGGAGTAAGTGAATGAGCTTTCTTTTTGTCGCATTAAGCGGGGCGCTTGGAGCGGTGCTGCGTTATGCAATCAGTCTGATTCCGGCTCGGGGAACTTTCCCGATTTTGACATTGATTACAAATATTCTTGGTGCAATAGCTATCGGCTTTATTGTTGGGTTGGTGTCTTCAAGGAATGATGCTTCAGCAAATACTGTTCTCTTTTGGAAGACAGGATTCTGCGGAGGATTTACGACATTCTCTACATTTTCGTTGGAAGCGCTACAACTTTTCCAGAAGAAGCAGTATGGTCTTGGCGGACTGTATGTTGCGCTGAGCTGCGCTGCCTGTATTTTCGGTGTGTGGGCAGGAGAACGGCTGGCCGGCTTTGTAAATGCATAGGTACAGAATCAGATGAATGAATTACGGAGTACCTTGGAAGAGATTCACGGCAAAGCGGAAAAGGTCTTTCAGAGCGAGAAAATCCCCAAGCCTCTGCGCGATGAGTTTCGTGTAAAGTCCGCGCAATACCGGAATATGTATTCCTCTCTTGAAACGATGAAGGGCCTGTCGACAGATGCTGAAGCCATTCAGAACCTGTCTGATCAGCAGAATAATATTCTGAAGACTTGGCTTGCCTGGGAACAGGGGATCATAAAGCAGGCCTTAAGTGCAAATTGAAAAGCGGGACAGTGAATTGGTACAGTCTATTTCGCGGAGGGAATCCGGTTATGACAAAAAGCGAACTAAAAAGGAAGACAGTTGAATATCTCCTAACACAGCCAGCCGGTATGCGGCTGACTATGATGGACGCAGTGACGGAGGCATGCTCCGGAGAAGTCGTTGATAGCAGCCTGCTGACCTATACCCTGCTGGATGATATCATTGAAGGGGCAGAGAAAAATGGCCTGGTCCTTGATTACGGCTCCCACGATGAACTGGGGAATAAGCCATTTGCGGTGGACTTTGTAGTCAGAAAGAAAAGGTAAGATTGAATTAGATGGGAGGAACGAAAAATGCAATACGCAATTCAAGGTGACAATCTGCCGGTGCTGAAGCTGAGGCTGGATGCCGGAGAAGTCGTCAACTGTGAAGCCGGGGCGATGTCCTGGATGGACGACGAAATTGAGATGCAGACCAATACCGGCGGCGGGATCGGAAAGATGTTCGGCCGGATCTTTACCGGCGAGAACGCTTTCATGAATACCTATATCGCAAGGCGGCCGGGGGAGATTGCCTTTT
>OMTX01000016.1 GCA_900314085.1 uncultured Lachnospiraceae bacterium
GTACCGGAACTATACCAGGGCCGGATTAAACCGGACTTTTGGCGACTACATCATAGTATGAGTGAAAACACTAATAAAAATCAACGTCACATGAAAGTAATTCTGTCCCGCAAGGGTTTCGACAGCGCCAACGGAGGATGTGCAAGCCCCATACTACATCCGGCAGATGATACAGGAATCGCGCTTTCTGACAGGTGTACACTGCTCTCCCTTCCGATTCCAGACGAAATAGGGATTGAATATACAAAGTTACGAGTTCCGGAATCATCCGGGATTTCCTACGCCGATCTCATTTCGCAGTTGAAGGGGCATGATTTCCCGCCGGCAACAGGAAAGCGTATGGCCCATCTGGATCCGGATATTCGCAAAGACAATAGGGAAGAAAAGGATATAGCTTGGGATCCGGCCTTCGGGCAGACAAAAGCTGCTGCTACCTTTCTCAAAAATAATCATGTTGAAAAGGGCGATCTCTTCCTCTTTTTCGGCTGGTTCCGAAATACAACCCATACGGAAAACGGGTATCGCTTTGTGCGCAAACGAGATGCCGACCGTTTCTTTGAATACGCAGACATGCAGATCATCTATGGGTATCTGCAGATTGAACAAATTTTACAGGACAAAAAAGATATATCCTCCTACGAATGGCACCCGCATGCCATGGGCAAATATATAGATCAAGAGAATAACACCTTATTTCTTCCCAGCCAAATACTGGAAACCGGTATTTCAGATATCGACAGGCTGAAATTGCCTGGATACAAAGCCTTCAATTTCCGACCCTCTCTTATTCTTACGCAAGAAGGCCGTTCCCGGGGGACATGGACTGACCGGCCATGCTATCGGCCAGAAAATGTGGTCAGCGCTGATCCTACAAAGCCGCGCAAGAATTCTGCTAAAGGGAGCGGCATCTATTACAAGGGCATCTGGCAGGAACTGATTCTGAAAGACACATCTGATAATCCCGGTCTCAAGGATTGGCTAGTGGGAATTTTCAAAGATGAGGCCGTCACTCCGGATTGAATTCACTCCACGTCATTATCCACCTCTCCAGTTCTTCCTCTGACGTGTCCGGATATCCCTCCGGGTATTCAATCTCATACCCCTGGAACAGAGACATATAATGCTCGACTTCTTTCTTCAGGTCCTCTCTGTCCTTCGGCTTTGAATCCAATGTCACACCAGCCCTGGCCAGAATGGTCTCGACAAAACGGGCAAATTCCTTGCGTCCATACCGCTTCACGGGATCATAACCCGAACCCTTTGCAGCATGGTCGACGAAATATCCTGTATCTCTCGGGACCTGATCATCATCTGCCGGAACAAACGGGTCCACCGTCCAATCCTTCCCCTTCTCGAGCAGGACGTACTGATACCGCAGCTGTTCCATTGTCTCTCCCTGATAGGTATGAGAAAAGAAATCCCACTGCCGGTAGGCCAGCGCTTCTGCCATGCTGATGTGAAGTTTTACTTTCAGGTTGATCGCGTTTTCAGAAATTGGCTCGATTGACCGGATTCCTTTTCCGGTCATCTTCGCATAGCAGATCTCGGACCAGGTGCTGGCCCCGATATAGCCGCCGGGATTGATCACATAGATGCTGTCAGCCATGTCGATCTTGGCCTTGTGCATATCGTCGAGCATGAGCTTGGTTGCGGTCAGGGTGTCTTCATCCATCCCCTCCCAGACCTCAGCGTCGCCGGAATGCCCGAACAGGCCGACCGAGATCACGATGTTACCCTGCAGGGTAAATCTCTTCTGAACCCGCAGGAAATCGTCCTTGAAGCGGGTACTCCCACAAAGCGTAACGACCGGATATTTTTTCATTATCCTCATCCCTTCCCGTGCAGCCTGCGGAAGTTCGCGTTTACCGTTTCATTCATTTCATGAATAATATCCATCATCTCCGGCGAAAGGTTCTGCATAGCCCGCGCGATCATGAAGTCCGGAACGTCGTAAAAGGCCTCTGCAATGCTGCCGGCGATGGCACCCATCGTGTCCGTGTCCCCGTTCAGGCTGACCGCGTTCCTTATCGCGTCCTCAAAACTGTCGGCGTCGTAGAAGGCCACAAAGGATTCCGGCACCGAGCCCTGGCAGGACACGTCAAAAGAATAATGTCCCCTGAGCGCCTCTGTGGTGAACGACAGGTCGTAGTCGAAATTCGTGCACAAAGATAATCGGATCGCGTCCTTCGGATAGCCGTTCCGGGCCAGGAAGATGGCTGCGGCCACAGCCTGGGCTCCCATGATTCCCTCCGGATGATTATGCGTCACCTCCGCTGTCCACGCGGCGACCTCCAACGTCCGGTCCAGCGTGTCATAGAGCCAGCCGGCCGGTGAAACCCGCATCGCAGAACCGTTCCCGAAGCTGCCGTAGGGCTGCGGATTGTCGCTCATCAGCCACGCCTTGAACATCCCGCCATAGCCGGCATGCGGGTATTCCCGTCCCCACTTCTGCATCGAAGCAATGCAGGCGCGCTTTACATTATCCTCATCCGCGTCCGGCCCGACCGCCAGCAAGGCTTCGGCAATGGCAATCGTCATCACAGAATCGTCCGTGATGTAGCTGTCATCAATGAATAACGGAAAATCCTTCCCGTTGACGCGGCGGTGTCCCTCATAGGGCGACCCGATGATATCGCCAAGTATTGCTCCCCACATAAAAAACCTTCTCCGCTTCGCTCCGGTCGGCCGGAAAGACGAGGTCCACTGGACCTCCCGGCCCTTTCTAACTGCTCACAAGACCGGGGCTCTTCCCGTTTCTTAAGAACAGTATAGAAAAGAAGAGGCTTCCCGTGGTCTCTGGGAAAGCGACAAGTTAATTTTTCCGCTTCCTGTAGTCCTCATCGATGCGCTTCTTCCAACCTGCATCGATCGGAGCGGCGCAGCAGCGCATCTCGCAGAGGGCATCGCCAAGGACTTCGTAATTCAGGGCCGTGCCTTCGCTGTCGCTATTGTAGTTGGCTGCCCGGTCAGCGCCAATACCGAATCGGCCGGCAACTTCGATGGCGTCGATATTGGCCCCGAGAAAAAGGAATTCCCAGCCGTTTTTCTCTTTCCGCTTCTCGACCATCTTCTTCACCTTATCATAGGTGTACTTGTGAGAGGCATTCTCCATGCCATCCGTCGTGATCACAAAGATGGTCTTGTCCGGCCGCTCAACCTCCGGAAGTGCCTTCTGGACTTTTCGGATATGGTGGATGGCACCACCGCCCGCATCCAGAAGCGCCGTGCAGCCGCGAACGTAGTACTCCTTCCCCGTCATCTGCGACATCTTCTCCAGTGGAATCCGGTCATAGAGGACTTCCGCCTCATCATCGAAGAGGACAGTCGAAACAAGGACTTCGCCTTCCGTTTCCTTCTGCTTCTTCAGCATGCCGTTGTAGCCGCCGATGGTGTCGCTCTCAAGTC
>OMTX01000159.1 GCA_900314085.1 uncultured Lachnospiraceae bacterium
GGGCTTCTGAAAGCCCCGCGCCGTCTGCGTTCCGCACATTTTCAAAAAACACGGATCTGTACCCGCAGCTTTGCCCGCGCCGCTTACCGGCCGGCTCCATAGCTGCTGATCCCCTCGTCTGTCCAGCCGTGCTGCAGGAGGTAATCCCGTTCTGCTTCCGACTCCGTATGGAGATGCGTTCCGATCCGGACACCGGGATGATACAGACGATAGACAGGTATCTCTTCGTCGTCGTCCGAATACCAGCCAATGCCTTCATACGCCCACCCGGTCTGCGTCAGCGCATCCTTTTCGGCTGCGTCCGCCGTATAGTGGTGGTCGCCGGTGAAGCAGTTGCGCAGACGGTATACCGGCGTGTCCGATGAAAGCGGCGCAATCCAGCCGATGCCCTCATACCGCCAACCGCTGCTGCATACTGCTGCCCGCTCGGCTTTCGATTCCGTGAAAAAGTGCTCGCCTGTCCAGGGATTATAGATGCGGTAGACAGAACCGGCCTCATCGGAAACGTGAGCCATGTAGTCATAGAAATACTTTGTATAGCCCGGCCCATACTCGTCCGAAACGTCCGGATGATCCGAAGCATATGCCTTCGGATCAAAAGAAGCATTCCCCTGCCGGCCTTCGCGGATGCCGCAGAAGAGGAAGTGGCGGAGCAGGGCCGTTTCATCCCCGCCCACGGGCCACCACAGATCCGGGTTGTGGGCATAATAATAATCCTTGTCAAAAATCAGCGACAGGCTCTTCTCCGCAATCCCGTATTTGTTCAAATGGACGACATAATACTTCGCGTTCGGATTCTTCGAACCGAGCTTCCATGCGGCGTGCCGGGCGTCCTTCGTATTCGAGTCCACAAGGGGAACTCCCTTCCGGTCCTTCCCAACGCAGATCGTCGTGTGATCGATGTGGCCGTCGCCCGTCCAGTCGTAATAGACGAGATCCCCCCGATGAATATTATTCTCATTTGCCTCTTCCGCCCGACCGAATCCGCTGAAATACTCGTAGCTCTGATGGGCGAAGGACCAGGGGGCGCGCTCTGCAAACTTCACATGCTTCATATACCACTCGCCATTGATGGGAAAGCCGGCAGCGTACATGCATTGGGACACAAAATTCGCGCAGTTGCCGCCGCGTCCCGTGAAATCCTCGTACAGGGGATTGCGGGAAAGCGCCCACTGATCGGCGTAGGCAATGGCCTTTTCCATGTCGAGCGTATAGGAGACAGCGGTATCCGGATGCGCCGCTCCCGCGGCAGAAACACGCTGAGGAAGCGCCATTGCTGCCGCTGCAGCCAGCACAAATACAAGGGCTGCCGCTTCCGTCAAAGCAGACAGCCGCCGAAAGGCGCAAGCCCGCCCCCTTCTGTTCTCCGGTTTTTTCAAATTCCATCTCCTCCCAAACGCAAGGCGCGGCCTGCCCGCAGGGCCCGGCCGCGCCGACGATTCATTATATTATTCTCAATTCTTCTTCACAAGAAGCGACTTGCCCGTCATCTCCGCAGGAATCGGCATGTCCATGACCTGAAGCAATGTCGGGGCGATGTCGCAGAGGCGGCCGCCTTCACGCAGGGTATAGGCAGGATCGTAGTTGTAGAGGATGAAAGGCACAGGGTTTGTCGTGTGGGCGGTGTGAGGAGCATTCGTCTCCTTGTTCCACATCTGCTCCGCGTTTCCGTGATCGGCGCAGATGAAGAGGACGCCGTTCATCTTTTTCACCGCGTCTACTGCTGCACCCACGCACTGGTCCACGCGCTCGACCGCCTTGATGGCCGCTTCGAGCACGCCGGTGTGGCCGACCATGTCGGGGTTGGCAAAGTTGATGACGATGACGTCATACTTGCCGGACGTAATGGCTGCATCCAGCTTTTCGCTGACCTCGGGCGCGCTCATCTCGGGCTGCAGGTCGTAGGTGGCAACGGCCGGGGAAGGCACAAGCGTCCGGTCCTCGTCCTTATTCGGTTCCTCGATGCCGCCATTGAAGAAGAATGTGACATGAGCGTACTTCTCGGTCTCCGCAATACGCAGCTGCTTCAGGCCGTTCTTTGCCAGGTACTCGCCGAGAGTGTTCTTGATCTCTTCCTTCTTGAAGGCGACAAGCTTATTTGGAATCGTCTCGTCATAATCCTTGAAGCAGACGTAGGTGAGAGGCATGTAGCCGTTTGCCCGTTTCAGGTACTTGATGCACTTCGTGTCAGCAGCATCGCCGGGCTGGGCTGCGATGTCAGAGTCCTCAAAGCAGAAGGCCTTCGTGATCTCTCTCGCCCGGTCGGGACGGAAGTTGAAGAAGATGACGGAATCCTTGGGTTTCACAAGCGATACCGGCTTGTCATCATCATCGACAATGACCGTCGGTACAACGAACTCGTCTGTCACCCCGTCGTCATAGGATTTTTGCATGGCAGCAATCGGATCCGTCGCATGGATGCCGTCGCCGGTGACGAGCGAATCGTAAGCCTTCTGGATCCGGTCCCAGTTGTTGTCGCGGTCCATGGCATAGTAGCGGCCGGAGAGAGATGCGACCTTGCCGACGCCGAGCTCCTTCATCTTGTCAATCAGCTCCTTCAGGTAATCCTTGCCGGAAGCAGGCGGCGTATCACGGCCGTCGAAGAAGGGATGGACGTAGACGCGCTCGAAATTCTCCTGCTTGCAGAGCTGCAGCAGCGCATACAGGTGCGTATTGTGGGAGTGGACGCCGCCATCCGAAAGGAGCCCCCAGATGTGGAGGTCGGAATTATTCTTTTTGCAATTTTCAATGGCGCCGAGGAGCTCCTCATTCTTGAAGAAGGAGCCGTCTTCGATGTACTTCGTAATCAGCGTCAGATCCTGATAAATGATGCGGCCGGAGCCGATGTTCATATGGCCAACCTCAGAGTTGCCCATCTGGCCGTCGGGCAAGCCTACCGCGAGCCCGCTCGCATAGCCCTTCTGGAAGGGACATTCCGCCATCAACTTGTCCATCACCGGTGTTTTTGCCATATACACCGCGTTCTTGTCGTGGTCATCCGAAAGCCCGTATCCATCGAGCACCATCAGCACTACAGGTCTCTGTTTCATATCCATTTCCTTTCTCTATGACTAACATAAAACACCTCAGCGGGCCGGTCTTTCTGCCTATCCGCCTGATGCCAATTTTGCCGCGAAACATTATACAATTAGCGCCGTCTCCTGACAAGGAAGGCGGCGTTTTTGTGCAATAAAATCCACTTTCAATTTTCATTTGGCAAGGAAGGTTTTCCTCCCCGCATCATATGAAAAGCCTGCTTTTTCAAGGGTGCTGCAAATGCTCTGCGCGTCGCTGCCGTTCGCTGCGGCAAGCGCATCCAGATCCGCATATTTCCCGTCCCGCAGGGCAGTGTTTACGACAGAGAGCAGCATGTAAGGGTCTTTCGGCAGCATCATTCTTCTCCTTTCCTTTGCGTTTGACAGGTAAGCCTTATTTTTCACTTTCCTGAAGGGCGCAGAAACAGGGCTTTTCAGTGGCAAAAATTGTACAGGATTGCATCGCGTTGACAGGTAACCCGCTTTCCCCGGTTTCCCGGAGCCCGCGCAGGCTGGGGCTTTCAGCGTCCAAAATTGTACAGGATTGTATCGATTTGCCTGTCAACCCGTTTTTTTCGGTTTCCGTCGAGCCGCATAAACAGGGCATTCCGACAGCCAAAATTGTACAGGATTGTATCGATTTAACAGGCAAGCCTACGATTTCCGCAGGTTCCACCGCCACTTGAACACCGCAGCGCCGATGATGACGGCATAGCCGACGAAGCTCAACGCATCCGGGATTTCATTGAAGAAGATCACTCCGAGAATCGCCGCAAAGATGACCTGGGTGTAGTCGAAAACGGAAATCTCCCTGGCGGCGGCCTTCTGGTAGGCCGCCGTTATGTTGAACTGGCCGGAAGCCGCTGCGAGGCCGGTGCCGATGAGGCAGAGGAACTGGGACATCGTCATCGGCACAAATTCCGCGATCATAAAGGGCAGGCACATCAGGCTCGTCGACAGGGAAAAATAGAAGACGATGACCGGGCCCGGCTCGCCGACGCTGCCCATCTTGTGTACATAGGCGTAGGCCGTCCCAGCGCCAAAGCCTCCGTAGAGGCCGACCAGGGCAGGGATTGCAGCCAATCCGAACGAAGGCTTTATGATGAAAAGAGCCCCGGTGAAGGCGACAGCAACGCAGGCCCAGTCGACCTTCGATGCCCGTTCTTTCATTATGAAAAAAGAAATAATGATGGCAAAGAAGGGGGAGAGCTTGTTCAGCATGTTCGCATCCGCTATCCCCAGGTGGTCGACGGCCCAGAAATTCGCGACCATCCCGGTCCCGCCGAAGAAGCAGCGCATGAACATGGGCAGCCCGGCACCCTTCACAATGACGGGAGCCTGTTTCTGCCGAACCAGAGCTGCGAGTGCAATCCACAGGGCAAAGAAGTTCCGGAAGAAGGTCTTCTGCATGGTCGGCAGGTCCCCGGAAAGACGGATGAAGAGCGTCATCAGGGCAAAAGAAAAGGCCGCCCCCATGATATGGAAAATAGCGGCCTTCTTCCGCCGCTGCCCTGCGACGGAATATATTTCATTCTTCTGTGCGTCTGCTGCCTCAGCCATTTTGCGATCCTTTACACATCCGATACATTGCAAGGTGCATTATAGGCGGAGCAGATTGATTTTGCAAATCGGTGCATTACTGCCCGTCTTGAGCAGACTCCTCTTCCGCCCCGGAAGCCACTTCTGGAACTGCCTCGCCGGACGGGCCGGCGTCCCGCCCCTCGTAGTACCCGCATGCAATATAGTGAAGGTAGTACAGCATCGTATCCGCGCCGAAAGCTGCAGTGAGGTCCGGATACCGGCTCATGTAACCGGCAACATCAAACGCGCCGTTTCCGGCCCGCCCCTCCCGCATGCCGCAGAGGGCGAAGTGACGGGCATAGGCGGAAAGGTCATCCCCGAAGGCTGCTGCAAGGTCAGGGTATGTCGTTCGATAATAATTCACATCGAAGACAGGACTTGCCACCCGTCCTTCCCGTAAGCCGCAGATCAGATAGTGCTGCAGAAGGGAATCTGCGTCATAGCCGAAGGTCGCAAAGAGATCCGGATAGCTGTCCGCATAGTAGCGGGCGTCAAACGCCCCCTGGTACTCTGTTTTCAGCTGCTCGCGAATGGCGCTTGTCTTCTCCAGCCCATAATAGGAAATGATGGCAGCTGCGTCCGCTTCGCCCAGGCGGCGGAGGGCGTCCTCACTTGAAAGGTAGGAATTGTCCGCCACCATATAGGCGTGCTCTATGAGGACGGCTGGAATGCCGTAATACTTGCTCTCCCGGATGACCTTGAAGTCATCAGCCGCGGAGCCGTCCGGGTTTTTCTCCGTCTTCGAATAAGCAGCAAATACCCCGCATCTTCTGAGTCCCAGAGCGCAGAGCCTGTCTTCAATAGCAGAGGCCAGGCCCCCGCTCAGAGCGGAAAGATCCGGCCGGTAATCCGCCGTCTGATAGTAGACCGTGGCCCCGTTGCCGCGGCGGCTCACCGTATCATTGATGTGAAAAGAGATGTAGGCGCTGCAGCCGGTATGCACTGCCTTCTGCACCCGGGCGGCAAGGTCCTCCATCTGTTTCGAGCCCGGGAAAGGGCAGGCCATGGAATCGCGCGTCATATAGACATTGACGTTGTATCCGTCGAGAGCAGCCTTGCAGTACTCGGCAATCTTGAACGTCACCACATGTTCCTCGAGACTGCCGTAATGCGTCCCCCCGTGATGGGCATCATGTCCCGGATCCAGCATAATGTTGAGTTTCGGCGCAGTCGACGTCGCCGCATCTGTCGGAAGTGGCGGCAGCAGGGAAATTGCAAGAGCCAGGGACAGGGCAGACGCAGCAGCCCTCCGCCAAATGTTTCCTTTCATATTTTCATTCCTCCCAATGAATCATAAAACACCTTTTGCAGTATGGCACATGGCACCTCTCAAAATCAAGGGGCATCTGTTCCGGCAGCTGCAAATTATGCTATAGTACAGTACGGTTGCCGGTGATGCGGAGGCTTCCCATCCAACACGCAGGATATCCCCGCGTCAGACATCGAAAAATGATTCTAATATGGAGTGCGAAATGAACGAAGAACTTTTTGACTTCCTGGAAGCAAGCCCTACTGCCTTTCAGGCTATTGACGTGATTTCGAAAAAGCTGACGGCTGCAGGATTTCAGCAGCTTTCCGTGACGAATGACTGGAAGATCGCTCCCGGCGGGCAATATTTTGTGACGCAGAACGGCACGGCAATCATCGCCTTTACCGCACCGGAGCAGAAACTGCAGCAGTTCAAGGCCGCTGCCTCCCACAGCGATTCGCCTGCCTTCAAGATCAAGGCAAACCCGGAAATGGCAGACAAGACCTATGTCCGCCTGAATGTGGAAAAGTACGGTGGGATGCTGGTCTCTCCCTGGTTTGACCGGCCGCTCACAATCGCCGGCCGCGTCGTCGTAAAAGAAAACGGACGGCTTTCCACCCGCCTCGTCCATATTGACAGGGACCTGCTCATGATTCCTTCCCTCTGCATCCACTTCGACCGGGCCGCAAACGAGGGGCGCAAATTCGATATCCAGAAAGAACTGCTTCCGATTGCAGGCGAGGCAACAGATGCCGGTCTTTTGAAAGAAGTCGTCGCCGAAAACGCAGGCGTGAAGCCGGATTCTATCGTTTCCTCCGACCTCTTTGTCGTAAACCGGGACAAGCCTGTGACCTGGGGCCTGCAAAATGAGTTCATCGCCTCTCCCCGCATCGACGACCTCGAATGCACCTATTCCGACCTCGCCGGCTTTCTTTCTGCAGACGCGCCGGCGCCCCACGCTATGAAGGTCTATGCGGTCTTTGACAATGAGGAAGTCGGCAGCCGGACGCGGCAGGGGGCGGATTCTTCCTTCTTCCGCGACGCCCTGGAGCGGGCGGCCTTTTCCCTTGGCCTTTCCGGGGCCGAATTCCGCACGGCCGTTTCGCGGAGCTTCGTCCTCTCCGCCGACAACGCCCACGCCATCCATCCGGCCCACCCGGACAAGTACGATCCCGTGAACGCGCCGCAAATGAACGCCGGCCCGGTCATCAAGTATAATGCCGCCCAGAAGTACACAACGGACGCCGTTTCCGCTGCCGTCTTCAAGGAGCTCTGCGCAAAGGCGGATGCGCCTTTCCAGGAATTCACGAACCACTCCGACATCGCCGGCGGCTCCACGCTCGGAAATCTCCTATCCTCCACCTTCCCCGCCGCCTCTGTCGACATCGGTCTCGCCCAGCTGGCCATGCACTCGCCGTACGAGTCCGCCGGGGCGAAGGATCCGGCCTATCTCACCGCAGCCGTAAAGGCTTTTTATGAGACGGAAATACTGGTGGAAGGTGATGAAATAAAGATCGGATGAGGCAGCTCTCCCATCCATTCCCCAAAATCAAAATTCATCAGCTCCCGGGGGATGCCTCTCACAATTCTTTCCCATACGAAAATCGAGTAGAAGGATTTCATCCTCCTACTCGTTGCTTACAAAGAAGGGCAGGCCGCGCGGCCTGCTCTTCTTTTCAATACTCTATGACCTTCGTGCTGACCTTGAAACTCAGCCCTGCTTCTTGCGTCGCTCTGCTGCTGCAAAACCGACAAGGCCTGCGCCTGCTCCTGCGGTCAGAAGCAGTACCCAGAGGGTGTTGGCTTCCCCGGTCTTGGGAGACTTCTTTGCCGTATCTGCCTTTGCGGGTGTCTCTACAGCTGCGGGCTGAGCGGGCTAGGCAGGCTGCACTACCGGCTGCTCAGGCTGTGCAGGCTGAGCCTGCGCATCGGCCGTGAAATCAATTAGGTCATTGGCTCTCCCGTGAAGGGAGAAAAAAATCACCTAATGATCTTTAGGTCATTATGAGGAACTCCGGCAGGTCAGGCAATCCGCCCGGTTATTGGGCGCTTACGATTGAAGAAAGCAGCTCTCTGCTGCAGGGCCTTCTCCTCGGTCTCCGGAAACTGACTGACTTTGTGAAAGAGAAAGCGAGAAAAATCCATGAATCCTTTATCCGACTTAAAGCAGAGCATCCTGGGCTTGACCGATTCGCTGGAGGAAAGCCTCCTCATCATCGAACGCCAGGAGAAGGAGCTGGAAGCCCTGAAGGCGGAAAGGCAGACCTTGCTCTCTACCTTGGAGAAGCAGAACAAAGCCTTGCAGGCATTGAACGAAGAAAACCTGACCTTGCAAGAGCTGAACAGGCGATTGCTGGAATCACAGAACGGATAAGAAAAGAAAAGGAGGCCGCCGATGAGCAGCTGGAACGATTCCGACGTAATGCAGCTTCTCGCGCAGCAGGATCAGACGATCACAGCGCTGAAGCAGCAGCTGTCCGAAAGAGACTCGATGATACAGATGCTCTCATCAGCGAATTCGAAGCTCGAATCGACGCTGAAGAAGGCGAGCTCAATGCCCGCCGTGAAGCAGATCTTCGAGGAAAAAGAACGGAACGAGAAATTGCAAAAAGACCTAAGCGCCCGGCTCTCGGCGGCAGATGAGCGGGAAAAGGCAGTTTCACTCCGTGAGAATAATATTCTTGCCCGGGAATCCCAAGCCGAATACGTGACTGCCCGGCTTCAGGAAAAGGAAAATTCCATGAACCGCCTGATCAAAGAAAGGGCAGAGTCTCAGATTCGCCGGCAGAAGAACGACATGCAAAGGCAGGAAAATGCAGCCGAAAGACGTATTAAAGCCGAATACATGGCCAAAAAGACTGCCCTTTTTGCCTTTACCTCGGTCTTCTCTCTCTGGGGCTTTTTCGTGACTGTCCTGGAAGCAGTAAAAAGCCCGGTCTTCCGGGCAGAAGTCCTCGACTTTCTGGATTCGGCCAGAGTTTGTCTGATTAATCTCGGCTGCTTACTGCTCGCCCTGGGACAGGATGCCGCGGCTTTAGCCGACCGGATTCCGCAGCCGCTCGTCGCGAAAGTCCTGAACTGGTTTCTGCAGATAGCTGTCATCGCCGGTCTTGCTGCCGCACTCGGTATTTTTCTCTTCATCTCCGTTCGTTTCCTCTACTTGAAAATGAAGGAAAACGGTGTCTTTGACCAGATCACTGCCTTCGTCCTGATGGCCATATGCGGAGTCAACATTATTTTCGCTGATGACCTGGCTCCGCAGCTGTGGAACATCGTGACCGTTATCCTCCTGGAGTCCGTAGGATATCTCTTGGGACGGTTGCTGCTGACCGGAGACGAATCACAATAAGCTAAGCTTTACCGCAATTCCCTATACTTCGAGGAGAAGCGGACACCCTCCGGTGCCCGCTTCTCATACCCTCCGTTAACTGATAATAGATGTATTGGATTTAATCCATAGATATAATATTTCGTTTCTTAGAATTATCAAATGGTAGGTTCTGAAACGGTTCAGTTGATACGATATATTCGGTTCCATCCTCATCTGGAGTGGTTGTGGCATTATCAATATTCTGTTGCTTGTAATCCTTGTAATAGCAAAAACATGCAACGAAAATTACAATAATAAAGCAAATACCTGAAAACCAAAATTTCCATTTTTTCATTACTATCACCTTCTAAGGGGTAAATGGAACATTATATGTTCTTAACACACAATCGCAAATCCCTGTTGTCGCATTAACCCAGGAGCCAGCATATTTAACAACGCAAAGAGTAGCTGTACATGAAACGCATGAAGCGGAAGTGGTTGAAAAATAATAACCGGTTCTTTTTTTGACATAACCAGAATTTATGTATTTAACAAAGTATCTTTTATCCGGGTTAGGAAATCTAGTTTCAATAGTTGCAAATACTTCTCCGCTATATCCTGCACCTGTGATAGTTTGTGTGTATCTGATCTGTTCATTAGGCTGAACCCGCATGATACATTTGGTACCCTTGGTGGTGCTGCCATGAATGTTAGAAAAAGAGCCTCTCTCACTCAGAGAATTTACTAATTCCTCCGGAGACATTTTATTGTAAACATTTGCGTAAAAGGCATCATAATCTACAATAGAAAAAGTTGTCCCACAACTACTGTTATAATAATTTAATAGAACTTGATAATCATTTAAATTGTAGTTTTGACCGCCCGATGCTTGAGCCAAAATATTCATATTAAATAAGATAGCACATATAACTAACAAAGATGACACCATTCGGATTATTCTTTTCAATGCAACAGTCTCCTTTTTGTTATTTTCATTTTTCCGTTATCATTATATCACAATCAAAAATAGTATTATCTTTCAGATTGCTTCCCTCCCTTTTTGATAACCATTCAGCGCTTAAATGTCCTAATAGCTGGTCTCCATACCCGTTAATACCGAAATTCTGCTACAAACGCATTCCGATACCTGTTTCTAGCTTTTCAAAGAACTTGTCCGCATTCATGCCTCCCTGTCCTTTTGGGGCATCATAATAACTTGCCAGAACCAGGTATGAGGCCTGTCTGCGGGAAAACTTCACTGAAATTATCTTGCCTTTGTGTCCTCTATCTAGAGCTATATACTCCATTACAATACTCTTTCTCCAAATCAAAAAATCTGTCGCACTCATTGGCCAACTTCGATTCAGTAATCAGCATCGTAATTTATTGTCCTTCGTTGCTTGCTATTTCGGCCTTGAAGCTCTCCATCGTCTCACCGTCAAGCCATTCGTGCCTCTCGGCAGTATAATCTCCGACGCCTTTTTCATACTGCTGAAGGAACATCACAGTAGCAGCTTTCCCCAGATTCTCTTCAAGTACTTTCATGCCGATATTATTTAAATATACGGGATTTCTAAGTTCCTTTTCATCTATAGCAAGCATCTCAAATAT
This sequence comes from uncultured Lachnospiraceae bacterium, assembly GCA_900314085.1. Taxonomy (GTDB): domain Bacteria; phylum Bacillota; class Clostridia; order Lachnospirales; family Lachnospiraceae; genus RUG306. The sequence continues at coordinate 10,787 of OMTX01000159.1, forward strand.
CCTCTATTCTTTCTCCGCTGATAAAAGTGATCGGATTCATAACCAGAACAGATATATCAAGTTTTTCCGCCGCCTTCCGGAATTCATCGTCCGTTGTAAGCAATACATCCGCACCACCTGCTACCGCAAAGGATAGATGCAAACTGTCCAGCAGCTTCGTATGAACATTTTCAATATACGATAGAGCCTGTTTTTCAATCTCATCATCAAAAGAGATATGTTCAGTTGCAATGGAATACAACAGTTCAACTTTCATCTGCCGTTCATGGAATCGGGACTTTGCAATTTCAAAATCCAATGCGTCGCTTCCGATGATCTCCTGCTTTCCTTTTTCTGCCTGCATCAGAATATAGAGCACTGCAATGGCCTCAAACCATATTCTTGGTTGGGTGAAATCATCAAATGGCCTATTGTAGCAGCAGTTGTCAAGATAAATTTTCAACAGACCGCCTCTTTCTCAAACAATTTGATAATAGCACAGAATTAAGTCAGAGAAAAGCCTGCTGCTTTCTCGATACGTCAGGTCTAGTCTTGTCTTCATTCTTCCTCACCGCCGGCATTTTCATCCGGAAAAATGACATCGTTCTCTCCGGTAATTTTGTCACGCAATTCGTTCTCGTATTTTTCCAATTCCCAGTCCGGAATGAACTCTTTCCTGCGACATACTTCCTTCATGTCATCCCAATGATGAAACAGATTTACAAAATACCTGAAATCCTGCTGCGGATAACTGTAAGTAATATAAAGTTCTTTCTCAAGAGAGGTGATTTTCCTACTGACAGGAATCAGGTGCTGCTGCAGGGACTCTATTGCACAGACAAGCCGGGCAAAAAGCTCTTTCTTTCCCTCATCGCCCAGAATCTCTTCCGTTCTGACAGAAAGCAAATGGACATCATCTCCCGGCTCCAGGCAACGCGTGCTTTCCGGATTATCGTCCTCTATTCGCAAGCCCTGTTCCATTAGATCCTTTACAAGATAGATGAAATCGGATTCTTTCTCCATAGGCTGGCAGGATGGACGGACTTTCGGCAGAACCGACTCCATGGCTTCGTCTATCCGGGCCAACTCTGATTCACCATGCATCTGCGCATTCAGTTCATCCATCTGGTTCTGCAGGTGCCGCATCCGCATCGCATTCTGAATCTGCTTTGTATTTTCCTTGGCCACATTGTGAGGGAACTCCGCCCGCCACAGGGTATATTCCTTTAGTTTTTCCTTTTTTTCTTCATCAGAATCCGAAGGCTTGGGCTCATATTTCTTCCGCATTTTCACCCAGTTACTCAGGAATTCTTCATTATCCACTATGCCGACACGATTGCCAAGTACGGTCTGACCGCCAAACTCCAGGTAGTAACCATATCCGCCCGGCTTTTCAACCGGATGCAGCCCCCAGAAGTCCTCCAAATCAAAAAGGACATGAAACTTTTGCGTTTGTGTGGTCAAATCCGCATCATAAAGAGCACTTTCATCAATTCCCAGTGCCCCAGCAATATCCTTCAGAGCCTTTGCCCGGGGAACCTTCTTGTTCTTCTCATACTGGGCAATACGTACATCCGCCGTGGAAGCAGAAAAGCCGCAGCGCAGTCCAAGCTCCTTCTGAGACCACCCCCTCATCTCACGATATTTTTTTATACGGCCGGCGGGCAACGGGTATCCAGGGAAAGAAAGGCTTTCTCTATATCGTGCTCTCAAAGCCTGTCATGAAAGACGGCGTCAAGGCCCTCGAAAAGAAGTGGATTTCGACCGGGCTGGCCGATACCGCGGAAAACATCCGGAAGGCCCAGGAAGAACGGGAAAAGCTCCTGAAGAAGTGCGCCCGGCAGCCTGTGGATCTGAATGTGACAATCGCTGACTACATCGATCACGCCCTTGCAAAGAAGAACCGCGATGTGGCGGACACCACCTATGCCGCCTACCTCTACAAGGGCGAGCATATCAAGAAATACTTCGGTGCCACCCGGGTCAGGGATCTGAAAGAAAGCATGGTGGAGGACTTTCTCGACAGCCTGTTTGAGAAAGATCTCCTGCAGCCCCGGACCGTTAAGGACATCAAGGTCCTCTTCGGAAACGCCATGGATCTGGCCGTAAAGGACGGAATCATCGCCTACAACCCGGTCAGGGAGGTCGTGATCAGCAGAAAGCTGATTGCCCGCTATGCGGTGGAGAAAAAGGCAGAAGACCGCTTCTTCTCTTACGAGGAAGCCCAGCGCTTCCTGGAGGGTACGCGGGACAATCCCCTGTTTGAGGTCTTCTACATTACTCTCTTTTTCGGCCTCCGGCGGGAGGAGGTCCTGGGGCTCAAGTGGTCTGCCATTGATTTCAATGAAAAGACCATGGCCATCCGCCACACGGTCACCAAGGGCACCCGCGTCAACCGCCTGAACACGACGAAGACGTCCGCAAGTGCCCGTAAGTACCCGCTCAACGACGGCCAGGTCGAAATGTTCCGGCATCTGAAGGAGAAGGAAGAGAATAATAGAAAGCTCTGCGGCAACTGCTACAAGGAGAACGACTATATCTTCAAGCACGCCGACGGCTCTCTCTATTATCCTGATCACCTGACAAAGGCCTTCGCCAAGGCCCTGAAGTCCATGCCGGACCTTCCTCAGGGCGTCACCTTCCACGGCCTGCGCTCTTCCTGTGTCTCCATCCTCGTCCACCAGGGGATGGATGTGAAAAGCATCCAGAAGTGGGTCGGCCACGCAGACATCGAGACCACCCTGAAGATCTATGCAAAGGTCAAGGACAAGGAAGCCAAGCAGGCGGTATCGACCGCCATGGACAGCATCCTTCCCCTTGAAGACCTGCAGAAGCCAAAAGAAGTTCAGTAACTCTTGTCATGAGGATGGGCCCGGCTGAAGGCCGGGAAGAATCCTGATGACCTATGATACCTTGACAATGGAATATGGTTCACGGAGCTTAATTGAGTTTTCCGGGGAATAAAAGAAAAAAGTTAGAACAAAGTTAGAACTCGGACGTCAAATGACCGGATCCGCAGAAAATAAAAAATCGGAAACCCTTGTGTACCAAAGGTTTCCAATAGTCGATGCGACAGGATTCTTTCCCTGCGGTCTCCGCTCCGCTCCGGTCGGCCCGAAAACGTGCGTCCACTGGACGCACCGGGCCCTCTGCGTCCCTTCGATACTTGCGTGCCGACCGGTTCACTTCCGATTATATTCATGAAAAGAAATGGCCAGGTCTACCGACCTGACCATTTCTTTTCATCGATGCGACAGGATTCTTTCCCTGCGGTCTCCGCTCCGCTCCGGTCGGCCCGAA
>OMTX01000088.1 GCA_900314085.1 uncultured Lachnospiraceae bacterium
CCCCAACGAGCAAAATTTGGCTTTGTATTACAAAGACACTGCTTGCACAGTAACTCGGATCTTGGAAAGGCAGTCTCTGGGGGCGTAGAACATTGGCCTCCACCTTAAATTCAATTCTGGTGATGCTGAATTTAAATATTATGACTCAAGATTTGCAAATGCCAATTAAAAAATTGTAGAAGTCCATTATCAATGCTATACTGGTAATATCGTTTTAAAGTGCATGCATTTGCTGACAATATGTGTAAATTCATGATGGAGATAAGACCATGGCTGTGAGCTATAACAAACTCTGGAAGATGTTAATTGATAAGGGCATGAAGCGCACGGAACTGCGCGATGCCGTTGACATGAGCACCAATACACTAGCAAAGCTAGGAAAGAACGACTATATCTCGCTTGAGATCCTAGACAGAATCTGCACGTATCTTCAATGTGATATCGGTGATGTGATGGAGTTTGTTCCTCCTAAAAATCATCCTGTGGATTCCTCCGTCGAGAAGGGGGAGGGCAAGTGAAAGAGAAAGACTATAGCGCCAGTGCGGTAAAGCTTGCATTCTGGTTTCCGGAGTTTCGTAAAGAGATTGGATTGCTTGCGGACGGGAAGACACAGGAAGAAATCAAAAGGCTGTGCCTTGACGAGAATGTATTTGGAGCTTCCACTGCTGCAAGAGCCAAGAGCATTTATTTGGCAGTCACGGCAAGAATTCATGAGCTGGATGAGAGTGTTTATCCGGTCTTTGAGTCCGTGGATCTTGCCACGCAAAAGCTTGTCAATCTGACTGCCATCATGGCACATGACCGACTCTTCTTTGAATTTATGTACGAAGTTTTTAAGGAGAAGATTCTCATTGGAGCTGGGGAATTGTCCGATAGTGATTACAGAATTTTCTTCAGAAATAAGCAGCTCCAGAACGAGAAGGTTGCCACATGGACGGATCAAACCGTAACTCGTCTTAGCCGGACATATAAACAATATCTTTTGGAATCTGGACTTACAGAAAACGGAATAACGACAAGAAAAATTTTAAAGCCGATCCTTGATCCCATATTTGAGGACTGGCTAAACCAGCATGACATGAAAGCGATTGTTAATGCGTTGATAGGGGAATAAGCAATATGACGGATCAAACATCATCCCGCGAGTATTACAGAAAGAGGCGCAGCCTTACAGAACGTTTTTCCGAGATGGATGAGAAGATCAAAAGTCCATCATTCCGGAAGGCATCCGGCAAGGCAAATGAAGTGAATTACTGGGTGTTCGATTACCCGCCGGAGCAGGAAATGGAAGTGCGAGGGCATATCAAGTGGCTGCAGAATCGAAACAGCAAAGGACTCGATGATTACGAGCTTGTTGTCTATGACCTCTACGATCTGATCATTGATGAACTGAAGGCAAAGGGGTTTCTTGAAAAAACAGAAAAGCTGGAAGAACGAGGTGGTATCCACCGAGTTGTTACAGCTGTTCAGAGAACGCTCCGCATCACAGACAAGGACAATTATCTGGTGCAGTACATTTCCGATCATACGCCGGACAATGCTGTTGTACTGCTTTGCGGAATTGGAAAATGTTATCCGATTCTGGAGGCACCGGAGGTTTTTAACAAGGTGCTTTACAACATGCCGCAGAAATTTGCATCAACTCCAGTCATATTGTTTTATCCCGGAACCTACACGGAACAGGAGTTGGTCGTATTCAATGAGATTGTTGAGGACAGTTATTATCGTGCTTTTCGTATAGCGCGCTAAGAGGGGAGAAACCATGGAAATCAAGGATATGTTTGTCAAGCCGATTAATCGTGACTTGCAGGGAGTCATCAAAGTCGGTGATATTGAGAATGAGAATGTTCGACAGGAACTTGAAGAATATGTTGTGACAAGAGAGCTGCAGAAACATTTTGCAGACTTTTTCGCGGCGTACAAAAAGGGAATTCTCGGGACAACGCCTAAGATGGGCGTCTGGATCTCTGGCTTCTTTGGAAGTGGTAAATCTCACCTGTTAAAGATCCTCTCCTACATACTCGAGAATAAAGAAGTCGGCGGAAAGAAAGCTATCGATTATTTCATTGATGATCATAAGATCGAAGATCCGATCGTGCTGGCCGATATGAAACTGGCTGCGGAAACGCCGACGGATGTGGTTCTGTTCAACATTGATTCCAAGAGCGATTCCAACGGCAAGAAAGACAAAGATGCGATTGTTAATGTCTTCTTAAAGGTCTTTAACGAGATGCAGGGGTTCTGCGGTGCCATTCCGTATCTTGCGGATT
>OMTX01000182.1 GCA_900314085.1 uncultured Lachnospiraceae bacterium
GCTCCTGTTCAAAACTGATTAGGCGCTGGCCCTTTTCTTTGCCAGCTGGTCTTCGATCTTCTCGATGTCCGCGTCGTTCTTGTCGACGAAGCGGGTATTCTTCTCGACCATGTCCTTCGTGATGGTGAGCTCCCGGATGGAGGAATCCGAAGGGATGCGGTACATGTAGTCCATCATCGTGGACTCGCAGATCGCGCGGAGTCCGCGTGCGCCGGTCTTCCGCTCCAGAGCCTTGTCAGCGATGGCTTCGAGGGCGTCATCGTCAAAACTGAGCTTCACGCCGTCCATATCAAAGAGAGCGCTGTACTGCTTCACGAGGGAGTTCTTCGGCTCCGTCAGGATGCGGATCAGGTCTTCCTTTGAAAGCTTGTCGAGGGCCACATTCACAGGCACGCGGCCGATGAACTCGGGGATGAGGCCGTACTTGATGAAGTCCTGGGGAAGGGCTTCCTTCAGAAAGGCGCTTTCGTCGACGTTCTCAATCCGGTCCGTGACGTCGGCATTGAAGCCGATCTGCTTCTGGTCGAGCCGGGCTTCGATGATCTTGTCGAGACCTTCGAAGGCGCCGCCGCAGATGAAGAGAATATTTGTCGTGTCGATCTGGATGAGCTCCTGCTGGGGATGCTTGCGGCCGCCCTGGGGAGGAACAGACGCCATCGTTCCCTCGAGGATCTTCAGCAGGGCCTGCTGAACGCCCTCGCCGGAAACATCGCGCGTAATGGAGACGTTCTCGGACTTCTTCGTGATCTTGTCGATCTCGTCGATGTAGATGATGCCGATCTCCGCCTTTGAGACGTCGTAGTCCGCCGCCTGAATCAGCTTCAGGAGAATATTCTCGACATCCTCGCCGACATAGCCGGCCTCCGTCAGCGTCGTCGCATCCGCGATGGCAAAGGGAACGCCGATGATGCGGGCGAGCGTCTGCGCGAGCAAGGTCTTTCCTGAGCCGGTAGGGCCAAGGAGAAGGACATTCGACTTCTGAAGCTCGACGTCCGTCTTCTTCCGTGACTTGATTCTCTTGTAGTGGTTGTAAACAGCGACGGAGAGAACCTTCTTCGCTTCCTCCTGCCCGATGACATAGGAGTCGAGAAAGGTCTTCAGCTCCTGCGGTTTCAGAAGGTTGATATTCCGCGCGGGATCGGGGGTGTCTTCATTGCGCTTGTGTGCTCCGACGGGCAGCCCCTCTTCCTCCGCAAAGGAATCCGCGAACTCTTCGTCAATGATTTCCGAGCAGATGTCCACGCACTCATCGCAGATGTAGGCCCCGTTCGGTCCCGCGATGAGCTTTCGCACCTGGGACTGGGGCTTCCCGCAGAAGGAGCAGCGGATACGGTCATCGTTCTTCATAGATTATTTTTCCTTCTTTTCAGTCGTCTCTTCGCGGCGGGAAACAATAGCGTCGATGAGGCCATAATCGAGGGCTTCCTGGGCGCTCATATAGTTGTCGCGGTCCGTGTCCCGCTCGAGGTCCTCGATGGGCCGGCCCGTATTCTGGGCAAGCAGCTCATTCAGACGCTTCTTCGTCTTCAGGATATTCTCAGCGACGATCTCAATCTCAGTCGCCTGTCCCTTGGCGCCGCCGGAAGGCTGGTGAATCATGATTTCGGAATTCGGCAGAGCGAAGCGCTTGCCCTTGGCGCCGCCGGCCAGGAGGAAGGCCCCCATGGATGCGGCCAGGCCGACGCAGATCGTGCTGACATCGGGTTTGACATACTGCATGGTGTCGTAGATGGCAAAGCCGGAATTGACCTCTCCGCCGGGGGAGTTGATGTAGAGGTGAATGTCCTTGTTCGGATCCTCGGACTCGAGGAAAAGCAGCTGGGCTACGACGAGGGATGCTGTCGTTTCGTTGACCTCTTCGCCGAGGAAGATGATGCGGTCCTTTAAGAGGCGGGAGTAGATGTCGTACGACCGCTCGCCGCGGGAGTTCTGTTCAATGACGTAAGGGATGGTTGCCAAAGCGCTCACTGTCCTTTCAAAAAACAAAAATAATATAAAACACCGTGTCCGGATAAAATATTTTCTAATCTGCGGAAAGCCGTGTCAGCCCGCAATAGGGATAGTATACCGTATTTATCGGAAAAAGGCTACAGGAAGAGGCGGCTTCCTGCCTGTCCTTCCTATAGCCTTTACATTATTTCATAAGAATGCCTGCTGCGCCGTTGCCTTCGCAACTTTCAGAAAGCAATTCTCAGACCTGGGCGCCGTTCTTGTCAGCAGCCTCTTCGCCTTCTTCAGCGGCCTTTGCCTTCTTCTTCGGCTTTGCGCGCTCCTTGGCATTTTCCATAATGAAGTCGACAGCCTTCTCGATGGCAATCTGCTCCTTCAGGGACTTCCGCTGGTCATCATCGACCGTCTTTGCGACATCGTCGAATTCCATCTTGTTTGCTTCAGCGGCTTCTTTGATCTTTGCATCGACGTCTTCGTCCGTGCCCTCAAGGCCCTCTTCTTTTGCGATGGCCTCAAGAACGAGGGAAGACTGGATGCGGGAAAGGGCGTCGGGTTTGATGCGCTCCTTGAAGGAGTCAACGGTCTCGCCCGTGTACTTCATATAGTCAGAAAACGAGATGCCGGACTGGGCCAGAGACCGCGCGTAGTCATTGATCATCTGGTTCATCTGGAAGTCGACCATGGCATCGGGGATGTCCATCTTCGCATCCTTGATGATCTTCTCGATGGCTTCGTCTTCCTTCGTCCGCTTTGCAGAATTTTCCTTCGACTTCTCGAGGCGGCTCTTCACGTCTGCCTTGTACTCATCAACTGTCTTGAATTCCGTCGTGTCCTCTACATACTCGTCGTCAAGCTCGGGAACTTCCTTTGCCTCAACGGCATTGACCTTTACCTCGAAGAGGGCTGCCTTGCCGGCCAGGGACTTCTCCTGATAGTTCTCAGGGAAGGTGACGTGTACGTCGACCTCATCGCCGGCCTTTTTGCCGACGAGCTGATCCTCAAACGTATCAATGAAGGAGTGGGAGCCGAGGACAAGCTTGTGGCCTTCTGCCTTTCCGCCTTCGAAGTGGTCGCCGTCGATGGAACCGTCGAAGTCGATGTCTACGGTATCGCCGTTCTCTGCGGGACGGTCAACGGTGACGGTGCGGGCATTGCGCTCGAGCGTCTTTTTGATGTCCTCTTCTACTTCCTCGTCGGATACGGAGGTGTCAATCTTTGTAACCGTGATGCCCTTGTATTTGCCGAGCTCTACGGCAGGCTTTACAGCGACCTGGGCGGTAAAGATGAAAGGCTTTCCCTTCTCGATCTGAACAATTTCCACATCGGGAGAGGAAACGATGTCAAGGCCGGATTCGTCGTAGGCCTTGGGGTATACGCGCTGGATGAGGTCATTTCCTGCATCCTCGTAGAAGATCTCGGGACCGTACATCTTTTCAACGAGCTGCCGGGGCACCTTGCCCTTACGGAAGCCGGGAACACTGATCCTGTTTTTCTGTCTCTGATAAACTCTCTGGATGGAAGTCTCCAGCTCTTCCGCAGGGACCTCTATGGTCAGCTTCGCCATATTGTGTTCCAGATTCTCAACCGTAACGCTCATAATTTTTCTGTTTCCTCCAAAAGTATTGTAAAAATGCGCCCTGATGACTGCCGCCTGTTTCACTGTATTGATGCAATCGGGCATTCATCATCACGCGGCGACAATCGTGGATTATAACATATTCATCCGCGTTTGTCATCCAAAATGAAAGCATTGATTCCCGGCCGTTTTCAGGCCTGTGGGTAACGGAATTTACTGCCTGTAGACAATCTTCTGCCCCATCGCCTTCGCGTCGTCCGCGCTGAAAAGATATGAAACGATGGCAAGCGAGAAGGCAATGGCTGTGCCCATGCCGCGGGAAGTAATGACGTTGCCGTCTGAAATCACCTCCTGATCCGTGTGAACAGTGGCGCCGATCAGAGCATCTTCCATGCCGGGATAGACCGTCGCGTTCTTCGCCGTGAGAATCCCCGCAGTGGCAAGGACTGTCGGTCCCGCACAGATGGCAGCGACCAGGCGGCCGCTCTCATAGAAGGACTTGATCTCAGCCAGCACATTGGGCTCCTGCTTTAAAGCAGAGGTTCCCTTGAGGCCGCCCGGGATGACGAGAACATCATATGAGGAAAAGTCCGTCTCGCTCATCTTTTTGTCCGCCGTGAAGAGGATGCCGTGGGAACCGTTCACCGTCAGGCTGTCCCCGAGGGAGATCATATCGACATCGCACTTCTGCCGGCGAAGGATGTCAACGACGGTCAGGGCTTCGACCTCTTCAACGCCGTCTGCCGTAAATACGCAGATTCTGTTCATATTTTCTGTTTCCTTTCTTCTGAAAAATCAGCGGGTAAGCCGTCTTTGATCAGGCTGCTGTTGTGGTAGCCCTTCACGTATGTCACTTCACGGACAAACCAGTCCTCCGGAATATAGGCGTTCGCATCGGCTTCGGTTTCAAACTCCACCTCCGCCATCACCAGCGGCGCCAGACTTCCATGAAAGATGTCAAGCTCAATGACAAGCCCTTTTTCCACCCCGTTTAATTCCCGACGGATATCCTTTCGATAACGCGTCTTCGAAAGCGGCGCCGTATCGGCCTTTGCAACAAGGTGGGCGTAGGCCTCCGCCGTCAGGGGGAGGTTGTATTCCTCGTGGGAGAGAATGCCGGAGGACTTGTAGGTAAGCCAGTAGTCGTCCCCGTCCCGGCGCACCCGAACGACCGGGGTGTCACAGAGATAGGCCTGCTCGATGTCCGTATGCCGCCAGGTCTCGATGTCCGCCGGCGCATCGCACAAAAATTTGCGTTCGATTTCCATCAGAATAATATTCCTCCCCGCTAGGATCTGTCCGGGAGAATGCCTTACTTGCCCCCGCGCAGCCGGTTCGTCTCGTATTTCGCCCGGGTACGGACGCAGTTCTGAAGGTCTGTGAAGCGGTCCTCAATAGCGCCGTCGTCAACGGAAATGTCGATGGCCGCTGCCATATTGTCAATGATGAGGTCCGTGATGTCCTCGCAGAGGTGCATGCGCTCGAGGATTTCCTCCCGGTCGGCAAAGTCGTCGGCATCTAAAAATTCCATCATGTAGTCGGACGCCGTCTTCATGCCCTCCGGCTTTTGATTATTTTCAAGACTATCCAAAATCAGGTCACGCTTTCTAAATATGAATCCGCCGCAAGGGAAAGGCGTGCGCCGCTCCTCCGCCGTCAATTCATGAAGTTTGACTCAAAGATGTGGCGGGCGAGTTTTTCCGTCCCGTAGTCGACAACGATGATGCCGTAGCAGACGCCCTCCGTCAGGTGGGAGTCATAGAGGCGGTCGTTCAGGCAGTCGGCGTAGTACTTGGGCCGGCTCATATCGGAGGAGCCCCGCGTCGAGAGGAAGTTCAGGGAAAATGTAGATTCATCCGCCTGGCAGTTGTCCATTGTGTCCGTGAAGGCATCCCACTTCTGCCCGACGTCGTACATGTAGCGGTCCTGCACCCACAGGCGCTCGCCGGCATTCATGACGGTCTGGGTATAGGGCAGGTCGACAGCCTCCCGATTGTCCTGGTCCGTCCAGTGGAAGTAGAGTCCCTGGCCGTCCACCGCGGCATCCGCCGCATTCGAAAAACGCGAGGCGAGAACAATCTTTCCCCGCACCTCTCCGAGGGCAGGAATCGTATTGTCGAGATACCAGTAGGAAGCATTCTCCGCAACCGCCTTGAAGAAGAGCTTTGAAAAGGTCTTCTTCTCCTTCCCGTCCTCATTCTTCACGCAGAGGATGATCGTCTCGGAAGGGTGCTCATCGAGAAAGGAATAGGCATCGGAAAGAACATTCGAAAGCGTAATGGAAGCGCTCCAGGGGGCGCTCCCCTTCCGGCACCGTCCCGTCCGGCAGAAGGCGATCAGGCGGTCGTCGTCCGTGTCCTCCGTTTTTCTCGTATCGACGGAAAGCCCGATGTCGAAGAAGCGGAAGCCCGCCTCCAGCTGCTTTGCAAAGGTCTTGCCCTGGCTCTTCAAAAAAAGGCCGGGAAAAATATTCTTTGCGAGGGTATTGTTCGTGCCGGGGATGGAAATTTCGGACAGCCGCCAGTAGTCGGGAATTTCCTTCATCCACTCCGCCGCGGAAACCGGCTCCTCTTCCGCCGTGTCCGCTGCCGTTTCCTCAGCCCGCGCGGAAAGCGGAAGGCAGGCAGCAAGGACAACTGCCGCCGCAAATATCAGGGCGCCTGCCCTGTGAAAAATCTGCTTCATATGCATCACTCCACAGGAGAAAGGCCGGCATTGTATGCTGTCTCCTGTTTGCTCAAAATCCTACATATGATAATATAAAACCCGAAATACTGCAAGTTTTGCCCCGGTCCCATTCGGCCGGGAAAGGAGAAGCTATGCTGAACCGCAAGGACTTACTCGACCTCACGTTTTACAAAAAGTCCCCCTTCACAGGAAGCCTCGGCGACCTTCGCTACCGCCTGGAAAAGGCGGATGTGCCGGAGGACACCCCCCTCGGCCCCTACACGCCTGCCCCGCCTGCAGAAACTGCGGAAACACCTGAAGGAGAAGAAGGGGCTGAAGCGGAAGAAATTCCAATGAAATCCGTTCTCCTGCTTACGACCTGGCCCGGCCCCTTTGCCTTCGACACGACGGATGATGAGAAAAAAGAAAAAGCCCTCTTCGAATTTTCCGAAGAAGGCATGAATGCAGTCACTGATTTTCTGAATGCAAAGGCGGAGGAAGTGAATGCCCGTTAGCCGGGCCATGGGTATTGACCGGATCCGGATTGCCGGCTGCTAGTCTTCCGCCTCGATCATGAGCAGGCGGCCGGTCTCAAAGGTGACACTCTCCGTCTCTTCCTTCGCTTCGTTGGAAACCGCCCGCGTCGAAAGCCCGGTGAGCGTCGCCCCGTTGAGGCCGTACTTGAATCCCTGCAGGATCAGCCCCGTCACGGGCTCCCCGATGGGAAAGAAGGAGACATACGTTCCGAAGAAGTCCTCCTTTCGGAAGGTGTGCGTTCCGGGGAAGAGCATCCGCGCCCGGTTATTCGTATCGATGAGGAGAATATCTTTCCCCGCGGGATGCCCCATCCCGAGGATGGAGAGATTGCCGAGAACGTGGTCGAGCCGGGTGCCGGTTCCGCCGAGAATGAGGATGGTTCCTTCTCCCGGATACCGCTCAATCGCTGCCTTGACAGCGGCCTCTGTATCCGTGTCATTCTTCATCGGATTCAGGCGCTCGATTTCAATTCCGTATTTTTCCGCAGCGGCATAGGCGGCCTTGATCGCTGTTTCATCCGCCGAATCAAAGTCCCCGATGATGAAGTCCGGGCGGACGGAAAGCCGCTCCACGGCTTCAATTCCCCTGTCTGCCGCTATGATGACAGCATCCGGGTATTTTTTTACAGTTGCCGCGGCGAGGCCGTCATCAACAACGCCGCCGGAAAAGATGAGTATTACATTATTCATAAATGAAAAAGAATGCCGGAGCCCGCACAGGCTCCGGCTTTTGTTTTCAAAAAATCACTCGTCCTCATTGATAATATCAAGGAAGGCGCGCGTGTTTTCAGCTACCGTCCCGTTCTCGGACGAGAAAATGGCAGATCCTGCCACGATGATATTGGCGCCGGCATCCATGATGTTTGCGACGTTTTCAAGGGTGATGCCACCGTCCACCTCGATGTCGGTCGAAAGCCCCTCGCGGTGGATATAGGCGGCGAGATCCATGATCTTGTCGCGGCAGTAGGGGATGAACTTCTGCCCGCCGTACCCGGGGTTCACGGACATGATGAGCACCATATCGAGCTGGGGCAGGACGTAGTCGAGGAGGGACAGGGGCGTCGCGGGATTTAAAGCAACGCCGACCATGGCGCCGGACTCCTTGATTTTGTGAACGGTCCGGTCCAGGTGCTTCGTCGCCTCGGCGTGAACCGTGATGATGTCGGCGCCGGCCTTCGCAAAGGCGTCTATATAGCGGTCGGGATCCTCGATCATCAGGTGGACATCCAGGATGCGGTCCGTGACAGTGCGGATGCTCTTCACCACGGGAATTCCAATCGAGATATTCGGCACAAACATCCCGTCCATGACATCGATGTGGACGTACTGGGCGCCGGCCTCGTCGATGGCGGCAATCTCCTCGCCCAGACGGGTGAAGTCAGCGGAAAGTATGGATGGCGACAGACAGTTCATAAAAAGCCTCTCAAAATGCAGATTCCGTGCGGGTTTCCCCGCCTTCCCTGTTTACATATCCTGTACCTGCATTGCTGCAGGACGAATACTTCCTTGCGCTTGCAATCATCTGCATTGCTGCAGGACTAATACTTCCTTGCACTTGCAATCTCATCGTAGATGGCGCAGTAGCTTTCGTACCGCTCGCGGGCAATGCTTCCCTCTTCCACGGCTGCCTTCACGGCACAGCCGGGTTCCTGCCGGTGAGCGCAGGAGTTGAATCGGCACCGGCCTATAAGCTTTTCCATCTCCGGAAAATAGAGGGCGAGATCTTCCTTCTCAAGACCGGCAATATCGAGGGAGCCGAAGCCCGGGGTATCGATGAGATAGGTACCGGGAGACGCCACATAGATTTCCGAAGCCCGCGTCGTCTGCTTTCCCTGTCCCGTCTTCCGGGAGACCTCGCCGGTCTCTGCGATCTCGCGGCCGGAAAGGAGATTCATCAGCGACGACTTGCCGACGCCGGAAGGTCCGGCAAAGGCCGTGAGCTTGCCGGAGAGGAAAGTCAAAAGTTCTTCCTTCCCTGCCCCCTCTTTTGCGCTGGTGACGAAAACGGGAAGACCGGCCTTTTCATAGATGGCCGCATAGGAGGAAATCCGCTCCCCATCCGTGATATCCGCCTTGTTGAAACAGAGGGCGGCGGGAATGTCCTTCTGACTGAGAGTGATCAGGAACTTGTCACACAGGAGAAAGTTCGGCTCGGGATTCTTCCCGGCAAAGACGATCAGCACCTGATCGACATTGGCGACCGGCGGCCGGCCGAGGACATTCTTCCGCGGCAGAATCTCATCGACAGAGCCCTCCACATCTTCCGTATTCGTGAGGCTGTATGAGACAAGGTCTCCGACAGAGGGGCGAAGCCCCTTCTTCCGGAAGATGCCCTTTGCCCGGCATTGGGTTGTCTCCCCTGTCTCCTCGGAATAGACGTAGTAGAAACCGGCGAGCTCCCGGATGATGCGCCCCGTCAAGCCTTACTGCTCCTTGAAGGAAAGGGCTTCAGAGCCCGTCTGTCCGGACTTTGTCGTCCATTCCAGCGTTCCGTGAGCGCTCTTGATGCCGTTTGCACTGATATTCTTCGAGCCTTCCGCTGCACTGACATTCCAGGAAGCCACAGCATCTCCGCCTTCGTCAACGAGAACGTAGGTCGTATCTTCCCCGTTCTGAGCAGAGATTGTGCCGGAGTAGACATAGAGGGTTTCCTTGGCGCCGGTGCTTACGGTAAGGGTAATCGCAGAGCCGGCATTTGCGAATCCGCCTGCTGCAGGCGACTGCTTGATGACCTTGCCCGCTTCCACACTGTCGGAATTTTCTTCCTTGACGGTGACGGTGAAGCCGGCTGCAGTGAGTTCGTTCTGGGCCTCTGTCTGGTCCTTGCCTTCAACGGAAGGCACCTTCACGGACTGGATGCCCTGGGATACGACGATCGTAATGGTCTGGTCCTTCGTTCCCTTGTTGCCGGCCTTGGGATCCTGAGAAATGACCTGGCCCTGCGCCACGTCACTCGAGTAGCTGTAGGTTCGATTGTACTTGAAGCCGTTGTCCGTCAGGGTATTGATGGCCGCATCCTCATCCATTCCGACAACGGAAGGGATGTCGATATTTCCCTTGCCTGTGGACAGACGGACGGTAATCGTCGTGTTCTTCGCAGTCTTCACGCCGGCATTCAGGGACTGCTCGGCAACGGTGCCTTCCTCGTACTTGTCGGAGGCCATCTCGTCGCCTTCCTCATAGCCGAGACCGGCGTCATTTAAAAGCTTCTTTGCCTCTTCCGGCGTCTTTCCAAGCAGGTCGGGAACGGGAATGTTTCCTTCTTCATCCGTGGTTTCGGTCTGCTCGTTCTGATTGTCCGCTTCGTTTTTCTGCGTGTTCCGCTTGAAGCCGAAAAGGCCGAAGGCAGAACCGATGATATAGACGACAATGGCAGCAATGACGACAGCGGCGGCAATGCCCATGACCGTCATCGCCTTTTCCATGCCGGGGTTGACGGGGCCGTCTTCGTCGTCCTCGTCCTCGTCGTCGTCTTCCGCCTCATCCCCGGAATTCAGGTACTGGCTGGCCCGGATATTATCCTCATGAATATCCGCCTTCTTCGCCTCCTCCTGGATCTGGGAGAGTTCATCCTCGGAAATGACGCGCGTGCGGTTCGCCTCGCCGGCGTCGGGGATCGTGACGAAGTCCTCGTTCGGATTGACAAGGGCCTTCTTCAGGTCGACGAGCATGTCGGACATAGTCTGATAGCGCCGGTCCTGGCTCTTCATTGTCGCCTTCTGAATGATGCGCTCCACGGCAATCGGAAGGTCGGGCGCGTAGGCGGAAGGCGGCGTCATCTCGCCCTGGATGTGCTTGATGGCCACGGCAACCGCTGTGTCTCCGTCGTAGGGAACCCGCCCCGTCACCATCTCGTACATGACGATGCCGAGGGAGTAGATATCAGACGTAAAGGTCACGAAGCCGTTTCTCGCCTGCTCGGGAGAAGCGTAATGGACAGAGCCCATCAGGTCCGCATTGATGGTATTGCTTGACGCGGCCCGGGCGATGCCGAAGTCCATGACCTTGACATTGCCCTCCTTGGAAATGATGATGTTCTGCGGCTTGATGTCCCGGTGGATGATGCCCTTATTGTGCGCGGCCTCAATGCCGCGGCCGACCTGAATCGCAATGGAGAGGGCTTCGTTGTAGGAAAGGCGTCCCTTCTTCGAGATGTAGGTCTTTAAGGTAATGCCTTCGACGTACTCCATGACGATGAAGTAGAGGCCGCCCTCGGATCCGACATCATAGATATTTACGATGTTCGGATGCTCGAGTCCTGCCGCCGCCTGGGCTTCCGCCCGGAACTTCGCGACGAAGTTCTTGTCCTCGGCGAACTCGGTCTTCAGGATCTTCACGGCGACCTGCCGGTTCAGGGAATGGTCGTGGGCGAGATAGACGTCGCTCATACCGCCGGCCCCGATCCGGTCGATGATTTCGTAGCGGCCACTGAGACGGATGCCGGCCTCCAGGTTCGTGGAATTCGTAGTATTGTCCATTACATTTCTACCTCATCGGAATCTGCGAAGGGAAAGATGAGAAGGGCGGTGATATTGTCGGCGCCCCTTCTCGAGTTTGCGGTGTCTATCAGGGAATGGACCTTTTCTTTCAGCGTCCCCTCCCCTTCTATGATGGAAAAAAGTTCCCGGTCGGAAACCTCATTCGTAAGTCCGTCTGTGCAGAGCAGGATTGCCTCATCGGGACGGCCGGAAAGATCCAGGTCGAAAAAATCCGGGTTGACGTCCGGCTCGGCTCCCACTGCTCTCGTAATCTTGTGCCGGTCACGGTGGAATTCGGCATCCTCTTCGGAAAGGGCTCCCCTCCGGATCAGCTCCTCAACGACCGAGTGGTCGCGGGAGATCTGCCGGATGGAAGAAGAATCGAGAAAGTAGAGCCGGCTGTCACCGACATTCATCACGGTGAGATGGTTCTCTGTCAGGACTGCAGCCACCATCGTCGTTCCCATGCCGGCCTTGTCAGCGTCCTCGCCCGCCTTCTCATATACTGCGTCGTTTGCGAAGGCCACCGCATCAGCCATGGCCGCGGCGGCTTCCTGCATGCCCTTCGTCCGCAGACGATCCACAAAGGCGTCCACGGCGTATTCCGAAGCGACTTCCCCTGCGTTGTGCCCGCCCATGCCGTCAGCGACGACGAAGAGGTCAGGCAGGCCGCCGACTTCGACATCGGAAGCGAAGAGAAAATCCTGGTTCTGTCTGCGCAGCTTTCCCTGATCGGTCAAGCCGTAAAAATTCATTACTAATCGGTTCCTTTCAATTTCTTTCTGCGGAGCTGCCCGCAGGAGCCGTCAATATCCCGGCCCAATTCTCTCCTTATAGTAACATTTATCCCGTTCTTTTCAAGTTTCTTTTGAAAGGCGACGCAGGCCTCGCGCGGCGGGCGTTTGTAGCCGGTCTCCGTCACAGGGTTCACGGGAATCAGGTTCACGTGGCAGGGGAAGCCCCGAAGCAGTTCCGTGAGTTCTGCCGCATCTTCGTCCCGGTCGTTTACGTCTGCGATCAGGGCGTATTCAAAGGACACCCGCCGGCCTGTTTTTTCAAAATAATATTTGCACGCCGCGATGCAGTCATGAATCTCATAGGTCTTTGCCACCGGCATGATTGCTTCCCGTTTTCCCTGGTCAGGGGCATGGAGGGACAGGGCGAGCGTGATGGCGAGCCCTTCATCTGCAAGAGCATAGATCTTCGGCACGAGGCCGGACGTCGACAGGGTGATATTGCGCTCGCTCATGTCCTGCCCGCGCGGATCGGATATGAGGCGGATGAAGGAAACCACATTATCATAGTTGTCCAGCGGCTCCCCGATGCCCATCAATACGCAGTGGCTCACCCGCTCCCCCGTGTCGCGTTCAATGGCGTAGACCTGCTCGAGGATTTCCGCGGTCGTGAGAGACCGCACCTTGCCGCCGATCGTCGAAGCGCAGAAGGAGCAGCCCATGGCGCAGCCGACCTGGGTGGAGACGCAAACGCTTGTGCCGGCCTTGTAGGTCATCAGCACGGACTCAATGAAGTTTCCGTCCGGCAGGCGGAAGAGATACTTCTTCGTCCCGTCAATCTTCGACGTCTGCAGATCTTCAATGGCAAGCGTCGTCAGCGCTGCCTGACTTTTCAGCTTTTCACGAAGGTCCTTCGAGAGATTTGTCATGTCGTCGAAGGAGGCCGCCTTCTTCTGATGAAGCCAGGAAAAAATCTGCCCCACCCGAAAAGACTTCTCGCCGAGGACATTTACGACGAAGTCCTGCAGGCGCTCATATTCAAGGGATTTGATATCGGTCAGTTCACTCATAAATAATCATCCCGTCGGCATGCCATTCACACGCTGCCTCTGCCGCCTTTCCACTCAGCTGCCCGGCTTCCCGCCCGCGCTTTTTATTTCTTCTGCAGCAGGGACGTGTAGAAGCCGCCGCCCTTCCCCTCGTCCGGGAAGGAGGTTTTCTCTGATACGCATGCAAAGCCTGCGTCCTCTATGGCTTTCCGCTTTTCCTCATTCTCTGCCTTGTGCAGTGTGCAGGTCGAGAAAATGAGACAGCCTCCCGCTTTCACATACCGCACGGCATTGGCAAGGATTTTTTTCTGCAGGGAAAGAAGGGATTCCATCGTCTCTGCTGTGTGTCGGTAACGGATGTCGGGCTTGTTTCCGATCACGCCGAAGCCCGAGCAGGGAACGTCTGCGATGACGACATCATAGGCATTTTCGTCGGCAGGCGCGAATACCGTCGCGTCGCCGACTTCTGCCTTGATATTGGAGAATCCGCAGCGGACAGCATTTTCGCGGATGCGGGAAACCTTGGATTCGCTGACATCACGGGAAATGATGGCTGCATTGCCTTCGGGGACAGTCCCCTCTGTCTGCGCGGATTTCTCATCAGCCGCAGGGACAAGCCCCTCTGTCTGTGCGGATTTGTCATCAGCCGCAGGGACAGTCCCCGCGCCGGCAGTCCCCGCATTTTGCAGGATCTGCGCCGCGTGGATGGACTTGCCTCCGGGAGCTGCGCAGAGGTCGAGAAGGCGGAGACATGTCTTCGGAAGATCAGGCAGCGCCTGCATCAGGGCAAGGCCGTCCTCCATGGATGCCCGGTCCATGATGTAGAAGGCGCCGGCCTTGAATTCCGTTGTCTCTGTGATTCCGCCGGCCGGGCCGTCAATATAGAAGGCACCGGGGACTTCTTCATCCGCCACGGCATCGTAGCCCTGCGCCTGAAGGGAGGTGAGCAGATCTGCAAATGCATCCTGCTGTTCCAATCCTGTCACCGTTCCGTCGGAGAGATTTTCCCCTTTTCCTCCCCGCGTCTTCTCATCTGTGGTTTTCGTCAGCGACAGCGCATAGAGAGGTTTCCGCTCAAAGAAGGCTTCTGCGATGCTTTCTGCCTTCTGCTTCCCGTAGTCCGCAGCCAGGCTCTCATAGACAAAGGCCGGCAGGGAATACCGGACTTCCGGATCTTCCGAAGCAGCAATCTCAGTAAGCAGGGCCTCCTTGTTCTTTGCGATGTTCCTGAGAACGCCGTTCACGAATCCCTTGAGCCCGGAAAGCCCATGGGATACGGCAATCTTCACGGCTTCATTCACGGCTGCGCTTTCCGGCACTTTCGTGAGAAAGAGGAGCTGATAGACTGCGACGCGCAGGTCCGCCCGAATCAGGGGTTTCAGCTTCTTCACGGGAGTCTTCGAGAATTTTCCTATGCAGAAGTCGATCGTGAGCATCCTCTCCAGCGTCCCGTTTACGAGCTCTGTCAGAAAGGAGATGTCGGCGCGGGAAAGGGAGGATGCAGCAAGGACGGCGCTTTCCGCCTCCTTGGGGCTCTCCCCCTTTTCATAGGAAAGCAGAACAAGGACGGCCGCTTCGCGGCCGTCCTTTGCGCGCATCGTATTCATGATTTCGTCCCCGCGGGTGTCCGATTGGCTGAGAGAACGAGCCCTGCCGGCAGGTCATGCCCCCGCAGGAAGTCGGACATGGTCATCCGCTTTTTTCCCTCGAGCTGGACCTCGACGAGCTTCAGAAAGCCGTCGCCGGTCGCCGCAAAGACCTCGTCTCCTGCCCGGACAATGGTGCCGGGAACCCGGGCAGATACTGATTTTTCAAACTGCCTGCCTGTTTTTTCCACAGTGCCTCTCCCGTTTCCGTCCTCTTCATGGCTATCCGAAGAATCCGCCCCGGCTCCTGCTGCTTCAGAAGGCAGGGCAGAAATGTCTTCCGCCTTCCAGATTTTCAGCATCTTCCCGTCGAGGAAGGTATAGGCGGACGGCCAGGGGTTGAGCCCGCGGACCAGCCGCTCGAGCTCTGCCGCACTCTTTGTGAAGTCGAGATTTCCCATCTCTTTTCGGATCATGCCGACATGGGTGGCCTTGGCTTCGTCCTGTTTTACCGGAGTGATCGTACCTGCCTCGAGTCCGGCAAGTGTCTCAAGAATCAGGTCTCCGCCGGCAAGAGCCAGCTTGTCAAAGAGGCCGCCGCCCGTTTCATCTGCGGCGATGGGAACTTCCTTCTGCTCGAGGATGTCCCCGTCGTCGAGCCCCGGTCCCATCTGCATCGTCGTGACGCCGGTGACGGGATCGCCGTTGATGACCGCCCACTGGATAGGAGCCGCTCCCCGGTACTTCGGAAGCAGGGAGGCATGGACATTGACGCAGCCGAACTTCGGCATGTCGAGGATTGCCGGTGGGAGGATCTGCCCGAAGGCTGCGACGACAATGATGTCGAAGTCGTATTTCTTCAGTTCTTCAATCGCCTCCGGCCGCTTGATCCTTTCCGGCTGAAAGACAGGAATGCCCTGCTCCGTGGCAATCGCCTTCACGTCGGAAACCGTCACCTTGCCGCCCCGCCCGTTCACCCGGTCCGGCTGGGTGACAACAAGCGTCACATCATGCTTTGTCAGCAGCGACTTCAATATGACGCCGGCAAAGTCGGGCGTGCCCATGAAACAAACTTTCATTCTTTATCTAACTCCTA
The DNA here is from genome assembly GCA_900314085.1 of uncultured Lachnospiraceae bacterium. Classification (GTDB taxonomy): domain Bacteria; phylum Bacillota; class Clostridia; order Lachnospirales; family Lachnospiraceae; genus RUG306. The sequence continues at coordinate 15,673 of OMTX01000182.1, forward strand.
TATCCCCACCTGGGGATGTCATTTGCAGGAAAGCAAGGCTTGTTGCCCCGCTCAACCCCACCCGGGGATGTCATTTGCAGGAAAGCAAGGCTTTTTGCCCCCCTCAACCCCACCCGGGGATGTCATTTGCAGGAAATCAAGGTTTTTTGCCCCCCTCAACCCCACCCGGGGATGTCATTTGCAGGAAAGCAAGGCTTTTTGCCCCGCGCGGCCTCCTCACTCCTCAGAGGTGTCCCCGTCTTCGTCCTCTTCGTCATCATCGTAGTTCACGTCCACGAGGTCACCCTGGACGAGCTCTGTGTACATGTGGCCGTTGAGGTGGTCAATCTCGTGGCAGAAGGCTCGGGCGAGGAGGCCCTCGCCTTCATAGGTCTGCTCTTCCATATTTTCATCGAGGGCTTTCACGACGACATGGTTGGGGCGCGTGACGGTGCCGGCCTTGCCGGGAACGGACAGACAGCCTTCAGAACCGGTCTGCTCCCCGTCCTGCTCGATGATTTCGGGATTGATCAGGATGTAGGGCCCGTGCTCGTCTCCGACGTCGATGACGACAATGCGGCGGAGGACGCCGACCTGGGGTGCTGCGAGGCCGACGCCGTTTGCTTCGTACATGGTGTCGAGCATGTCGGAGATCAATACTTTCTGCCGGTCGGAAAGCTTCTCGACGGGCTTACATACCTTGTACAGGATGGGATCGCCTTCGATCCGGATTTCTCTTAAAGCCATTTTTCTACCTCCAAAAAATCAGAACCCTCCCATGGGATCGAAATCAAAGAAGACCGTCATGCCGTATCGCGCCAGTTCGCGGCGCTCCTGCAAGGATACGACGACCGCGTCCTTCAGCGCAACAAGCCTTTCATAGTCGTCGTCTTTCGCGTAGATCACCATGCGGTAGACATCATTGATCTTTGCAATCCGCGCGTCCGTCGGCTTCATCAAAAATAATGTCGCATCACTTGCCGCCATGAGCCCGTACAGAGCCTGGGCTCCTGCAGCGAGCTTCTGCCGGTCTGCGCCAAGAAGCTGCACCTGCAGCATATGGGAATAGGGCGGGTACTTCATAAGGCGGCGGAAGGAGGACTCTTCTTTGAAAAAGCGCTCGTAGTCCTGGGCCGCCGCGGCCGCAATCGCGTAGTTCTCCGGCTGGTAGGTCTGGATGATGACCTCGCCGGGAGATGTCCCGCGGCCGGCTCTGCCGGCCGCCTGCGTCAGCAGGTCGAAGGTCCGCTCGCCCGACCGGAAGTCGGAAGCATTGAGGGACATGTCCGCCGCGAGGATGCCCATCAGGGTGACGTCCGCGAAATCGTGCCCCTTCACGATCATCTGGGTTCCAAGCAGGATATCCGCCTCCCGGTTTGCGAAGGCGGAAAGGATGGCTTCGTGCCCCTCCTTCCCCTTCGTCGTGTCCGCGTCCATGCGGAGGATACGCGCTGCCGGGTACTTCTGCTGCAGGAACTCTTCAACCTTTTCCGTGCCCGCCTTAAAGGAGCCGATGTACTTGGAACCACAGGCGGGACACGCCTTCACATTTTCCTGCGAGTACCCGCAGTAGTGGCAGTGCAGGCGCCCGTCCCGGTGCAGGGAAAGCGAGACGTCGCAATGCGGACATTTTATCACAGCCCCGCAGGAGCGGCAACTGATGAAGCCCATCATCCCGCGCCGGTTCAGGAAGAGCATGGCCTGTTCATGCCTTGCGAGGCGGTCATTTAAGGCAGCCTCGAGCGGTCTCGAAAGAACGGACCGGTTTCCCTTTTTCAGCTCCTCCCTCATGTCGACGACCGTCGCCTTCGCGAGGGGGCGCTCGGACACCCGGTGCTCCATGGTAAGCAGGGTGTACTCTCCCGCCTTCGCCTTTGCCATGGCTTCGAGGGAGGGCGTGGCGCTCCCGAGCACGAGGGCCGAGCCTGTCAGCGAGGCCAGCTTTTCCGCCGTTTCCCTGGCGTGGTAGCGCGGTGCCTGCTCGGACTTGTACGCATTCTCCTGCTCCTCGTCAATGATGATGATGCCGGTGTCGGGAAACGGCGTGAACAGGGCGGACCGCGGCCCGATCATGATGGAAATCTCCCCCGCCTTCGCCCGGTCGAACTGGTCCGTCCGCTCCCCGGGCGTGAGCCGCGAGTGGATGACGGAAACCTTGTCCCCGAACCGCGAGTAGAAGCGCATGAGCGTCTGATACGTGAGGGCGATCTCCGGAATGAGAACGATGGCCTGCCGCCCCTCGGAAAGCGCCTTCTCGATCATGCGGATGTAGACCTCGGTCTTGCCGGAGCCCGTGACGCCGTAGAGAAGATACGTCTTTCGAAGCCCTTCGTCCCAGTCGGATGCAAAGGCATTGTACGCCTTCTCCTGCTCTTCGTTCAGAATAATATTTCCCGCCGCGTTCGTCTGCCCTTCCGCCTTCACAGGATTGCGGTAGTCGCGGGAGGTCTCGATGCGGACGATGGCCTTTTTCTCAAGGTCGCGGATTGCTGTCGAAGGGATAGCAAGCTTCTGGACCGCGAAATCCCAGGGGATCATATTATTCTCGAGAATGGCGGAGAAAAGCCTCTCCTTCGGGACGCTGTGCCGCTTCCTCGAGACAAAATCTATGTACTCTGCCTTCGCCTTTTCGAGGGGGACGTTCAGGACGATGGTCTTCTTCTGCTTCGGCGCCTCTTTTTTCTTGATGGGGAGGACGGTTTTCAGGGCCTGGTTCAAGGTCGAGCCGTAGTGCTCCGCCATCCAGGCCGCCAGCGCGATCAGGTGGCCTTCAACCTTTTCGGATTTTTCAGGAACCGACAATATGTCTTTGATGCGGGACTCGTCGATCTTCGGCGTCTCCGAAAGTCCCACAATGAAGCCCGAAATCTTCCGGGATCCGAAAGGGACGACAACAGGGGCTCCGGGGACTGCTGCGCAGGCCAGCGTCTCCGGAACCCTGTACTGGAAGGTCTTGTCGAGTTCGTTTCGCGAGATGTCGATGATGATGTCGGCGTACATTAATTATTATCGGAATAAGCGGTTTCACAATATTTGCAGCGATAGACCTCGTTCACGGGATCGGCAAGGACAAAGATCTGGTCGAGCCCCTGCTCGATACTCGTGATGCAGCGGGGGTTCTTGCAGCGAATGACGTTCTTGATTTCCTTCGGCAGGGACAGGGCGTGCTTCTCGATGATGGCGTCGTCCTTGATGACGTTTACGGTGATATTGTGGTCGATGTAGCCGAGGATGTCGAGGTCGATGGAGCCCAAGGGACACTCGACCTTTATGATGTCCTTCCGCCCCATCTTCGACGACACGGCGTTCATGATGATGGCAACCGTGGATTCCGGCAGGTCGCCCAGATGAAGGTCGTGGTAGATCTGCAGGGACTTTCCTGCCTTGATGTGGTCGAGGACGTAGCCCTCGTGGATGCCGCTGATATTCAACATATTATTTTTCCTCCTCTACCCGGATATTCAGGAGCGTCAGGATCAGGGCCATGCGGATGTAAACCCCGTTCTGCACCTGCTCGAAGTACTTGGCGCGGGGATCGGTGTCGACCTCGACCGCGATCTCGTTCACGCGGGGAAGCGGGTGGAGGACATACATATCGGGCTTCGCCAGGCCCATCTTCGCATTGTCCAGGATGTAGAAGTCCTTCATCCTGAGGTAGTCTTCCTCGTTGAAGAAGCGCTCGCGCTGCACGCGCGTCATATAGAGGATATCGAGTTTTCCGATCACGTCCTCGAGCTTCGTGACTTCCTCGAAGGGAATCGCATTCTTCTCAAGCACGTCCTCGCGGATGTAGTCGGGCACGCGCAGCTCATCCGGGGAAATGAGGACGACGCGGATGCCGGTGTAGCGGGCAAGGGCATTGATGAGCGAATGCACGGTGCGGCCGAATTTCAGGTCGCCGCAGAAGCCGATTGTCATATTGCCGAGGGAGCCGCGCAGCTTTTTGATGGTGTAGAGGTCGAGCAGCGTCTGCGTCGGATGCTGGTGGCCGCCGTCGCCGGCGTTGATGACCGGAATCTTTGAGAACTTCGCTGCCACCATGGGAGCGCCCTCCTTCGGATGCCGCATGGCCGCGATGTCCGCGAAGCAGGATATGACGCGGATCGTATCCGCCACGCTCTCCCCCTTGGCTGCGGAAGAAACGTCGCCGGACGGAAAGCCCAGGACCTTGCCGCCCAGGTTCAGCATCGCCGCCTCAAAGGACAGGCGCGTCCGCGTCGACGGCTCGTAGAAAAGGGATGCGAGCTTCTTTCCATCGCACGCGTGAGCGTACTTGTCCGGGTGCGCCTCGATATCGGACGCGAGAGACATCAGGGCATCGATTTCTTCAACGGAAAAATCCAGGGGACTCATGAGATGACGCGGGTTTTCCATACTACCTCCTAACGATATGCAAAAATGAAATGACATAATGTTTCTTTTGAGGGGGTCGGAAAAACCCTTAGTTATTCTATTACAGTCCTTTCAAAAATAAAAGTCTGTTTTCATGTCAATATGGTATAGTAGGAATAATAAAGCCCCCGCGGGGACCGGAAGCGGAATTACCCGCTGCTTCAGGGTACCGCTGGAAGCGAAATTACCCGCTGCTTCAGCGGACGGTAAGCGCTTACATTCTGCAAAATTTTCATTTGAACGTTTCTGAGGGA